>JAFUSV010000055.1 GCA_017467565.1 Prevotella sp. | reverse complement strand
GGCTGAGTCGCTCAGATAGATGCAGTTGCCCAGCGACTTCGACATTTTCTCCTTACCGTCGGTGCCTGGCAGACGGCGTGCCGTCAGGTTCTCGGGCAGCATGATCTCGGGCTCCACCAGCACGGGGGCATATATCTGGTTGAAGCGGCGCACCAGTTCGCGCGTCACCTCAAGCATAGGCTCCTGATCCTCGCCGGCAGGCACGGTGGTCGACTTGAACAGCGTGATGTCGGCAGCCTGCGACACTGGGTAGCAGAAGAATCCAAGGGGGATGTTAGCCTCGAAGTTACGCATCTTGATTTCCGTCTTCACCGTGGGGTTGCGCTGTACGCGGCTGACGGTGATGAGATTCATCAGGTAGGTGGTCAGCTCGGCCAGTTCGGGTCTCTGGCTCTGAATGAACAGGGTGCACGTCTCGGGGTCGAGACCTGCGGCCAGCCAGTCGAGGGCTACCTGTGTGACGCTGTTGCGTATCTTCTCGGGATTGTCGGCATTGTCGGTCAGAGCCTGTACGTCAGCCATGAATACAAACATGCGCTCGTAGTCGCCTGCATTCTGCAGTTCCACGCGACGGCGCAGTGAGCCCACGTAGTGGCCCAAGTGCAATTTGCCAGTAGGACGGTCGCCCGTCAGGATTGTCTTTTTCATTTCTTTTTTATTTGATTCATTTAATGCTCATTGTCAAGTTCCATTTCCAGGTCGTCTACGCGACGGTCTATCTCGCGGTAGACGTGGTTGAGTTCGTCCAGCGGAATATCGATATCGCGGTTGACGGGACGATCGGGGTCGTTGAGTGTATGGGAGAAGAGCCACTCGTAGGTCTTGCGGCTGTAGAAGTAGCGTGCCAGAGCACCGTGCGAGGCTCCCCGCGGCCAGTCGTAGCGCAGGCGCGAGTCGATGCCCCTCACCTTCATGGCGTCGACCACCTTCTGACTCTCCTTCACCGACACGGCGCGGTCGCCAGTGCCGTGGATGATCCACAGCGGAGCCTCACCCATGCGCGAGAGGTCGCGCAGCGTGGTGCCGCCGCAGAGGGCCATGCCGGCAGCTATCTTCTCGGGATAGGTGCCTATGAAGTCCATCGTGCCGTAGCCGCCCAGGCTCATGCCCAGGACGTAGACACGGCTCTTGTCGAAGGCGTAGTTCTGCTCCATCCATTCCAGTATGTCGTTCAGTTTCGAGGGGCTCCACGACCCGCCGGGGTTCTGCGGGGCAACGACGAGTGCGGGCAGGTCGAGTCCCATCTGCACGGCGGCTATGGTGCCGTAGCGCAGCACGCGGTTGAGGTTGTGGCCGCAGAGGCTGGCACCGTGAAGGAAGAACACCAACGGCGTGGACTCCTGACTGAAGTAATAGTCCTCGGGGGTGTAGACCCAGAAGTTATAGCCACCCTTGATGACCCCTTTCTTGGCCGACAGGAGGTCGTATTGTGCGCTGGCGGGCAGCAGCAGCCCTATGAAAGCCAGCAAGAGCAGTAGTTTTCTCATATCATTACTCTCCTATTTGATGACGAATTTATAGATGTTAGTACCTCGGCACCCCACCACCGCCGTGTTGCCCACGACGCAGGGCGACGACTCGAAGTTGGCGCCTACCTCCTTCTTGCAGAGCACCTCGCCGTCCTTGGCCCTGACCAGATAGGCCACGCCGCTGGCATTGCCGGTGAAGATGAACATCTCGCCCTGCTCGTTGAGGAAACAGACGGGCGACGACCAGCAGAAGTTGCCGTAAGGCACGGTCCAGAGGATGCTGCCGTCGGTCGTAGAGAGGGCCGTCAGCTCACCACGTCCGGGTGCGGCGCCGTTGCGGCAGATGTTGGCAAATATCATGTCCTGGCAGTCGCCACGTCCTATCAGCGGCGATGAGTACATGCCGCCGTCGAGGGTCTTGCCAGGCAGATCCACACGCTGACAGGCTATCAGCCTCTCCCACACCAGTGTGCCGTCGAGTGCACGCAGCTTGATGAAGTGGCAGTTGCCCTCCATGCCCTGCTTGTCAACCTCGCAGGCGGTGTACAGATAGGGAATGCCATCTTCTACACGGCATACCATCGTGCCGTCCGAGTCGTCGTGGTTGTCGTAGTGCCACACGGGGCGCATGGTGTTCAGGTTGACGGCTATCACGTTGCCGTGATTGTCGGAGAAGAAGCCGTAGTTGCGGTAGATGCACACGCTCGACTCGATGCCCGGTGCAGCACCGCGGACGCGATAGCGCAGGGTGCTGAGCCGTCGCAGCTGTCCGCCCTCCTGTCGTTCAAACTTATAGAAACTGCCGTTCTCGCCAGGCCAGAAGAGGTAACCACCGGCCACGATGGGCGATGAGTCGAAGGCATTCCACCCGCGCCAGGCCTGATGGTCGGCAAAGAAGAAGCGACGCTCGCCGGTGAGCAGGTCGAAGGCCTGACATCCGATGGGCTCGCCCTTGTTGACGCCCTGACCGGAGTAGAGGTTCATCAGCTCGGGGTCGAGCGACATGGTACCCTTGACAATGTTGTGCAGGTCGAGCGGCTGTCGCGAGTCGCGGCCTGTCTCGTAGTTGATGAAGTAGGCTTTTCCGGTGAGCGAGCCCACCATGATTTCCTCGCGCCCAAAGTCCTGGGTCAGCACCTGGGAGTGCTGTCGGAAGGCAGCCATCTCCTCGTCGGTCCAGCGGGCATAGAGAGGCTGTCCCGTCCATCCCGTACCGCCGCCCCATCGTCCGAAGCGTGTAGAGTCGGCAGCATAGGGCGTACGGTAGACCCATGCTATCTCTATCTGCGAGGGAGTGCCCGTAACGGTGCCGCCAAAATCAGCATCGCGCATCAGGTTCTTGCGGAAAGTCATCACGCGGTCACTGCGGTCGTAGCGGTCGTTGAAGTCCTGCATGGGGTGCTCTACGGAGTCGTCATTGACGACCTTGAAGTCCAGGGCAGCCACCGAGGCATAGGCCGTGTCGGGCAGCATCAGTTCCTCCATCGTAGGCACATGTGCCTCAATGGCGAGCGAGTCATCGCTCACCTGCCCCTCCTGCTGCTGTGCCTTCTTGCCGCCGCAGGCAGCCATCAGCACGCCCAGCACCACCAGTATACAGTCTCTCCTCATATCAACTTCAAACTTCAAACTTCAAACTAGAAACTTCAAACTTCAAACATAACCTCTCCCCCTCCTGGAATCCCTCCATATAGAGGCGTTCCAGCTTCTCCGTATCGCGGCAGATGCGGTCTACCTCCATGGGCCGCTGAGGACGTATGACGATGATCTTGCCCTCGTCCTCCATAGCCTCTATCATGTCCAGCTGCTGGTTGTAGACCTCCACCCGCCGGCTCAGTGCCACGCGCAGACGGGGATACTGGCCGTAGACGAAGCGAGGCTGCTTGATGTCGCGCTCCGTAGAGCGGTAGCCACGATTGCGCGTCAGCACCACCACGTTCAAGGGGTGCCCTGTGTCGATGGCACGCAGCACGGGTATGCTGTCCACGATGCCGCCGTCGAGCATGGGTATGCCGTCGACGTCGGTGACCTGAGCCACGTAGGGCAGCGAGCTGCTGGCTTTGCAGATGGCCAGCATGCGTGTCTTGTCGTTCTTTTCCACCAAGTACTCGGCGCGTCCCGTCAGGCAGTTGGTGGTCACCATCTCGAAGGTGGCGGGATTCTGTCGGTAGGCATCCATGTCGAAGGGCAGTATGTCGTTGGGGAATCGCTCGTAGAGCAGGTTAGGGTCGAAGATGCTGCCTTTCAGTATGAGGCTCCGCAGCGATATGTAGCCGTACTTCTTGAGCAGGTCGATGTTCGAGTAGCGTGCCCTGCGCGGCTGGCGGCTGATGTAGCTCAGTCCGTTGCAGGCACCTGCCGACACGGCCACGACGTAGCGGAACCAGCACTCGTGCTTCATCAATGCGTCGAGCACGCCACTGGTGAAGACGCCGCGCATGCCGCCTCCTTCGAGCACCAACCCCGTATCCTTACCCAGTCGTATCATGTAAAACCTCTATTGGTTCATTCTCGATGTTTCTAACTTCCTCTCTCATATATCAGTCGTTTGTCACGGTTGGCACTTTCAACGGCAAAGGGGAGCAGGCAACCATCCTCTATCAGGTCAACACGGCGGCCCGTGCTCCGTTCCAGCTCTCCCATCATGTGCGAGATGGTCAGCAGGGATATACGGGCATTCTCATCGTACTCTACCAATATATCGATATCGCTGTCGGCAGTCTCCTCGCCACGGGCAAACGAGCCGAACAGCCAAGCTCGGTTCACTGGCTGCGTCTTGAAATAGTCAGCTATCTTGCGTGTCATTGTTTCTGTGCTCATTGTCGTTACATTCTCTTGTTCGCATGCAAAGGTACGAAGTTTTTCCGAATGTCGCAAGGGAAACAGGGGAAAAATCACATGGAGCAGCAAAGAATAGCTGCCGAATGTTTGGCAGTGTCGGGGAAAAAGAGTTAGTGACCCCACCCCTACCCCTCCCCTACAAGGGAGGGGAGTGCCTGCGGATAGGCTGGCGGTAGCAGCTCCCCTCCCTTGTAGGGGAGGGGCAGGGGTGGGGTCAGTATTATAAAGTTACGAAGTTTTTTTGAATACCGCAAGGGAAACAGGGGAAAAATCACGCGGGGGAGCAAAGAATAGCTGCCGAATGAATGATGTTTTGTGTCCTATACGTATCGTTTAGCTGTCTCTATCTGCTGCTTCTTGAGAAAACCTAATGTGAGAGATTGTGACAACATTCCACGCCTACACGCGGAAGCCATCATGTCCCCTTGCCACATTTTGAAATTTCTCAGGTTTCAGAACGCAAGACGAGCATAACGCTTCTGTTTATTCCGTTAAAGTCACACTGGCACCTCCACTGAAGTTTTCACCAATGTTCGAGTGCAAAGATAGGCATTTTTGTGGTAATAGCCAAGCGAAAACACTAAAAAAGTTTGAATAGACAATATTTTTAGCATAAACATTTGGGAGTATGCATGAAATTTAGTAATTTTGTGGAAAAAACATAGATATGGCTCATTTAGACAAAGTACCCGAAACACCAGAAGGTCTTCAGACATTGTATGACACGACTCAAGGAGCTACCGACGAACGTTTTGTAGCAGGCATCCAGTGTAAGCGCACGAAAATAGCAGACATACTCAAGTTGACAAATCGTCTGCGTGATAGCAGAGGAGTATTAGAGTCTGAGTTGTTGCGGCTGGCCGACTTTGCCAACGCATTCAACAAGCTATACGCAACAAAAAACAATAAATGGTTCAACACTGCCGAGATTATGCTTAAGAAGATACAGAGTCATTATCTGCGGTGGAGAGAAATCCTAAAGTTTACCAGTCCGAAAAAGAGCAGAAAAAAGCGTAAACCCAAAAAGGAAGAAACTATTTACGAAACTACCTCTTTTAACCGTAACCGTCCCATTCAAAGTGATGCTTTCGGTATGTCCTCATATGATTATCAAGTCGGAGAATTAAAGAATGAGTTACGTTTATTTCTTGGCGATATGGTTAAAGGCATAAAACTTTGCCAGGCCATGCTAAATGAGGAGGACAAAATCAAACATGACCCTGAATGGATCAAAGAAATCTATGAAGACTGCTATAACATGGTTGTGGCTAAGAACCGGGAGACAATAGATTGGCTTCACAGTATGGGATTGGCTCATGAAGATAATCCGCTCTACCAACTGATGATTAAGTACAACGATAAAGAAAAATTTATAGAAGAGCAGTTCCATGAACATACTGACACTCGATTCAGTGACTTTGTCATCGCAGACGTTATCATGACACTGATGAATAACAACATCAACGCCACCGAGCAACAACTATGGGGCAAGGACTACGAAAAGATTAAGATGGTGCGCTTCGCTATCGATAACTTCAACCTTTTAGTTACACCTCATGGCAGAAAAGGCTATTGTGGTGCTGACATTATGGAGTTCATCATCTGGTGTGATGTCATTAAAGATCCAAACACTCGTGAAGACGAGGAACGCATACTATACGATTACCTGAAGGACAAATACAAGGGTGGTCGTTCTATGGTTGAATGGTCAAGTGTGTTTTCTGCAAGGAAGGATTATACTCAAACCATCAAGGACCAAATCAAAATGTCATTTAACGAAAAGGTTACTAATCTTTTTGAAGAACAGCACAAGAAGGAAATAGTAAAATCCCTGGCCTCCTGACAAAATGGTTAACATTTTTTTATTCACGAAATAAATGGATTCTTCGGAGTCCATTTTTCTTTTCATTACAGGAAAACCATTTTAGGGGTAATTACAGAATGGGATTTTAGAATGAATCCCTGTTGTTTCATTCTATTGTCAATATATTGTCATCATACGCTCAAATCTGCAATGAAACAGCTGTTTTACAGCCATTTTACTCATTCTGAAGTTAATTGTTAGATGGCAGAATATCTCATAAAAACACCTTACCTTTGCACTCAGAATTCTGTACCCCGGATAAAAACGCAGAGCACAGCGCCGGGGGAATGGTGCAAAGGTGAAAATGCTCTATACCGAACGCACCAGTGCAAGAGTAAAAACCTCTTAAACATTTGAATAATGTATAAGAACGATTTTCTCAAAGATGTCTACGCTAAGACAAACGGCGGACTTGACATCATCACCGGCTGTCTGCCTGAAGCAGCAGCTGTAGTAGGTAACAAGAAAAAGTTCCGACTCAGAAGTGAGGAAAGAACACCTTCGGCATGTCTGTTGCCACCAAAGGACGGCAACGACTACTGGCGGGTCGTGGACTATGGTGGCGGTGAGGGCGAACGTGTGTTTTCACCTATCGACATCTACATGCGCGACCGAGGCTACTCGCAGTCGCAGTTCATCTTGGCTCTCCATGAGCTGATGGAGATGTACGGTGTGGCGGAGGTGCTGAACCCGTCAGTCAACAAGCCGGAGATCTCGCAGCGCGATGCTTTTGCCTGTGAGACGGGACAGCCACCCCAGGTGAAGTGTCGCGAGGGTTTCACGGACGACGAACTGCGTACCTGGGGGCCGCTGGTGACTGCTGAGCACCTGAAGTCGTTGGGATGGAAGGCTGTCGTCTCCATCACCACGACTAAGGGCAACACGACGACCGTCCGCAAATCGACGACAACCTACCCTATCTTTGCCCAGACGTGTGAATACACTGACGTAAGCGGCAACGTGCAGCAGTTCCAGAAAATCTACGAGCCCTGCTGCTTCAACAAGGCCTTCCGCTTTTTTATCGTCGGCAAGAAACCACAGCACTACATCTTCGGACTCGCGGCCCTGCGCCGTCAGTTCGAGCAGTGTGGCGAGAAGAAGCTCGACGAGGTGGTACTGGTCAGCGGCGGCAGTGATGCCGCCAACTGCCTGAGCATGGGCTACCAGCCTGTATGGCTGGGCAGTGAGACAGGGGAGTTGAGAGTGGAGGATATGCGGGTACTGCTGAACTATGCCCGTCGGGTCGTCAACATTCCCGACATCGATGCCACGGGTATCAAGATGGGACGACAGCTGGCTCAGCGCTATCCCACACTCTACACAGCATGGATGACGCCTGGCGACATGGGCTATCTGCACGACAACCGTCACCGTCCCCGCAAGGACCTGAAGGACTTCGTGGAGTTGCATCCTCACCGTGAGGACATGCAGAAGCTCATTGGCCGCGCCAAGTGTGCCCAGTACTGGTCGAAGGTTGAAGACGGTGACGGCAACGCGTCGTACATGATCTCTGTAGCCCGACTGAACTACTACCTCGCCCTCAACGGGTACTACACCATCAGGGACGATAGTCGGAAGGAGCCGGTCTACGTACACATTGACGGCGTAAAGGTGAAGCGCGTAGTGGCCAAGTCCATTGTCAACTTCATCACCGAGCAGGCTGCTGCCGACAACCTCGACGAGGCATTGCAGAACAAGCTGATGCGCAGCCGTGACCTGCCCACCAACAACGTGAGCCATCTCACGGAGCGCTGCGATCTCGACTTTAGCAAGAGTACCTCAACATCGCAGCGTCTCTTCTTCAGAAACTGCTGGGTGGAGGTCACCGCACAGGACATCAAGGTCTACCGCTACTCGGAACTCAATGGCTCCTACGTATGGGAAGACGCTATCATCCAACACGACTACCGTCCGACGAAGCCCATGTTCAGCGTGGAAAAGACCGAGGCGGGCAGCTACAACGTCATCATCGACGAAGTGCCCGAGAGCAAGTTCTTCCGCTTCGTCATCAATGCCTCGCGCCTCTACTGGCGCAAGGAGACGGAGGGTAACATCGCGCTCACCGAAGATGAAATGGCTGAAGAACAACAGTGCCTGGTCAGCAAGCTGGCCTGCATAGGCTACCTGCTCTTCTCCTGCAAGACTGAGTCGGAATGCTGGGCACCCATCTGCCAGGACTCACGTATCGGCGAGAGCGAACAGGAGTGTAACGGTGGCTCGGGCAAGTCTTTCTTCCTGAAGGCTATAAGCCAGCTGCTCAGTACTTTCTACATCGACGCACACCTGCCTTCCGTCACTGACAACCGCTTCCTCTTCGATGGCGTCACCGAGGACACTGACCTCATCATCGTCGATGAGTGTGACCGCAAGCTCAACCTCGATTTCTTCTTCGGACGCATCACGGGTGACCTGAAAGGCGAGGAAAAGGGCAACCATCCCTTCCAAATTCCCTTCGCCAGAAGTCCGAAGTTTGCCTTCGCCACCAACTACGTGCTCAGCAAGCACGACCCCAGCACCGAACGTCGCATCTGGCCACAGGTATTCTCAGACTACTATCACGTAGCCACACGTGAGAACGACTACCGCGAGACGCGCACCATTCGCGACGACCTGGGTTGCAACATCATGGGCACTGAGTACTCTGACCAAGACTGGCAAGCCGACATCGCCTTCTTGCTACAGTGCCTGCAGTTCTATCTCTCGCTGCCTCAGGGCGAACGTCGTATCATGCCACCCATGCAGCGCATAGAACGTCGCGAACAGATGGCTGCCGTAGGCAAGGACTTCAAGCAGTGGGCCGATGAGTACTTTGACAGCACGCATCTCGACACCGAGCTCAAGGCCGAAGATATCCTCAATGCCTTCAACAATGAGACGCGATACAACTGGTCACCAAAGAAACTGAACCAGCACTTGAAAGCCTACTGCGAATTGGCTGAGCAGATTCATTGTTTCAATCCTGCATGGAAGACAGGCAAGCCAAAGGATGGAGAGCGTTGGCAGCAGCGTGACGACAAAGGTTTCCTAAGAACCTACTATTACATAGAGTCGACACTGAGACACGACCAGAACCAACCACCTGTATCACCAACAGAAGAGGATATTCCATTCTGACACTAAGACAACGGCCTGCAAGACTGATGCAGGCCGTTGCTTTATTCATCTGTTGCACATCACATGTTGCAGTTCACATACTTTACCGGCATACCAACTATTATTTTTTTATTCATCCAACTGATTTTTCCTAAAATAACTGCAACATCTGCAACAGCGGCATCATAAATGAACTTATCTTGTTAAAAGTCAATAAATTACATAGCGATTATTATATCTGCGCACATCTGTTGCACATCTGTTGCAGATAGCCATCTGCAACACTTTCCCTACCCTCTCCCCCAGTTTCCTTACGGCAAACCCCAGGTTTCATTACGGCAAACCCCAGGTTTCGTTACGGCAAACCCCAGAGAGGCCTGCCAGCCTTCCCTCCCAACCCGCTTAGCTAAGAAAAGTTAAAAATGCGAGTTCCATAAAGAAAATCACTCGTTTTCTTTGTGTATTTGTAACTTTATTGTTACCTTTGCACCGCTCGAAAGAGCAAAGTGATCTTTAGGATTGACAATGAAGATAGAGGTAATCGTTGAGACGGGAAAGGACGGCTTCGGCTGTTTCATGTCGAACAGGTCTATGGGGCAGAAATATGCAGTGACGGGCATGGGTAAAACGGCAAGGGCTGCAATGGCTGACTTCTGTGCTGGTTGGGAAGACATGAAAGGCTATATCCGTGAAAGCGGGGAAACGGTTCCTGACTATGAGTTCTGTTTCGTGATGGACGTAGGTGCCTTTCTGAACTATTACCCCATCAACGTCACATCCTTTGCCAACTATATCGGGATGAATGCTTCATTGCTGCGCCAATATGCCACTGGCATCAAAGTACCTAAAGCCAAGAGCCTGGAAAAGATACGTGCAGGCATTGAGCAACTAAGCAACGATATTGCTGCTGGTCAACTGATAGATAGACCAGTTCCACAATATATTTAAAGATCACAACATTCAGGGGGAACTCTCAGCCGCGATGGTCGGGAGTTCCCTTTTTGTTTTAAATCCGTGATAATCCGTGGTTACAGACCCCACCCCTGCCCCATTCCCGAGCTGCGCTCGCCTACCCGTAGCCTTTCCCCTTGAAGGGAGGGGAGTGAAATATAGTGACCCCACCCCTGCCCCTCCCCTACAAGGGAGGGGAG
>JAFUSV010000054.1 GCA_017467565.1 Prevotella sp. | reverse complement strand
GTATTCATTACTTAATCTCCTCCCCTGATTTTTTTGACACGCGAATGACGTTCTTGCCCTCGTGCTTGATGGACACACGCGTAGGCTTGCCGCTCTTCGGGTCGACCAGACTCAAATTCGAAATATGAATGGGAGCTTCAACCTTCTCGAAGCCACCCTGAGGATTCTTCGCACTGGGTTTAGCGCTCTTGTTGACGATATTAAGACCCTCAACGAGAGCACGTTCCTTCTTCACCAAGACCTTCAGCACCTTACCAGTCTTGCCTTTATCCTCACCGGCCAAGACAATGACGGTATCATTTTTCTTGATATGTAACTTGCTCATTACTACTTAATCTTTTAATGTTAAAGAACTTCAGGTGCCAAAGATACAACCTTCATGTTGACAGCACGCAGCTCGCGGGCAACGGGACCGAAAATGCGGCTTCCGCGGAGTTCACCAGCGTTGTTCAGAAGCACGCAGGCATTGTCATCGAAACGGATGTACGAGCCATCGGCACGACGTATTTCCTTCTTAGTGCGAACAATCAGAGCCTTCGACACTGAACCTTTTTTCACGTCACTCGTAGGGATAGCATTCTTGATAGCCACGACAATCACGTCGCCTACGCTAGCATAGCGGCGGCGGGTACCACCCAGCACGCGGATGCAGAGGGCCTCACGTGCGCCGCTGTTATCAGCTACTGTAAGTCTTGATTCTGTTTGTATCATAATTACTTAGCTTTTTCAACGATTTGTACTAATCTCCATCGCTTTGTCTTCGACAGAGGGCGGGTTTCCATAATGAGCACGGTATCACCTACGTTGCACTCATTCTTCTCATCATGTGCATGGTACTTCTTCGTTTTCTGGACGAACTTACCATAAATCGGGTGCTTCTCCTTGAACTTGGCTGCAATAACAATGGTTTTATCCATTTTGTTGCTGATTACGACACCCTGTCTCGTCTTTCTTAAATTTCTTGTTTCCATCCGGACCATTGTTATTTGTTAAGTTCTCTCTGACGGAGCTCCGTCTTCATGCGGGCGATGTCACGACGTGCAGCCTTAATCAGTGATGGGTTCTCCAGGGGAGCGATGGTGTGGTTCAACTTCATCTGGTTGTACTTAGCAACCTCACTCTCGATGCGCTCGGCCAATTCGCTGGTCTCAAGCCCTCTAATTTCCTTGTTTTTCATAACTAATTAAGCGTTTTTATCGTAGTCACGTCTCACAACAAACTTAGTCTTCACAGGCAGCTTCTGAGCACCGAGGCGCAGAGCCTCCTTTGCTATTTCAAAAGGCACGCCTTCCACTTCAAAGAGGATACGTCCGGGGGTCACGGGAGCCACCCATCCTGCGGGGTCACCCTTACCTTTACCCATTCGCACGTCAGCAGGCTTGCGAGTGATGGGCTTGTCAGGGAAGATTCGGATCCAGACCTGCCCCTCACGATTCATGTAACGGTTGATGGCAACACGAGCTGCCTCAATCTGCCGACTGTCGATCCACTTGGCATCGAGTGTCTTGATGCCAAACGACCCGAAGGCCAGCGTAGTGCCTCTGTGGGCGTTGCCTTTGTTGCCACGTCCGTCCTGAGGTCTTCTATATCTTACTCTCTTAGGCTGTAACATGATAGCTTCTTACTTTTTTACAGTTATTACTTCTTCTTATTACGGAACTTGCGGCCATCTCTGTTACCACCGCCACCACGTCCGCTCTGCTTCTCCTGCGAGAAGTTGGGTGCGAGATCAACCTTACCGTAGATTTCGCCGCGGCAAATCCACACCTTGATACCCAGCAGTCCGACCTTTGTAAGAGCCTCTGCCTGGCAGAAGTCGATGTCAGCACGGAAGGTGTGCAGCGGTGTACGGCCTTCCTTGAGCATCTCGCTACGTGCGATTTCAGCACCGTTCAGACGTCCCGAAATTTGAACCTTAATACCTTCAGCACCAGCGCGCATTGTGTTGGCGATGGCCTGCTTGATGGCACGGCGATAAGCGATTTTGCCCTCAATCTGGCGAGCGATATTGTTGGCAACAATCGTAGCGTCGAGCTCCGGACGCTTCACCTCAAAGATGTTAATCTGAACTTCCTTATCGAAGAGCTTTTTCAGCTCATCCTTCAAGTTGTCCACATCCTGTCCACCCTTACCAATGACAATACCCGGACGAGCCGTGCAAATAGTAATGGTGACCAGTTTCAGCGTGCGTTCGATGACAATCTTCGACACACTGGCCTTAGCCAGGCGTTCGTTGAGGTACTTACGGATTTTCTGATCTTCTACCAGGTTGTCACCGAAGTCCTTGCCTCCGAACCAATTTGAATCCCAACCTCTTACAATACCCAGACGGTTGCTAATCGGATTTACTTTCTGTCCCATACTTATTCTTTTACGTCATTAGATTTAGCGTCGACAAACAAAGTCACGTGGTTAGAACGCTTGCGAATGCGGTATCCGCGGCCCTGAGGTGCCGGTCTCATTCTCTTCAGGGTGACACCCTCGTCCACGAACACACGTGTAATGTAGAGCTCGCCGGCCTCGGCCTTGCGCTCATTCTTAGCCTCCCAGTTGGCAATAGCCGAGCGGAGTAACTTCTCCAAGTCAGCGGCAGCAGCCTTTTTCGAGAATCTCAGGACGCCAAGTGCACGATTCACCTCCATGCCGCGAATCAAATCAACGACATAGCGCATTTTGCGCGGAGAAGAGGGGCACCCCTTCAACTTGGCGAAATATTGCGTCTTTAATGCTGCCTTTCTAGCTTCAGCAGCTATCTTTTTTCTGTTTCCCATTATTGCTTCTATTTTAAATGGTTATCCCCTGCCAATTACTTCTTATTACCAGCATGGCCGCCGAAGCGTCGTGTAGGAGCAAACTCACCGAGCTTGTGGCCCACCATGTTCTCTGTAACGTAAACAGGGATAAATTTGTTACCGTTATGCACTGCAACAGTGTGTCCCACAAAATCGGGGGAGATCATTGATGCTCTGGCCCATGTCTTGACGACATTTTTCTTTCCGCTCTCATTCATGGCAAGAATTTTCTTCTCAAGAGAGACGTTGATATACGGACCTTTCTTTAATGAACGACTCATAATTTACTCTTGTTTTCTTAATTACTTCTTGTTAGCTCTTTCAATGATGTACTTGTTTGAAAGCTTCTTCGGTGCGCGAGTCTTCAGGCCCTTAGCATACAGACCCTTGCGTGAACGCGGATGTCCACCGCTCTGACGGCCTTCACCACCGCCCATCGGGTGGTCATGCGGATTCATCACCACACTACGGTTGTGGGGGCGGCGTCCGAGCCAGCGGCTGCGACCAGCCTTACCCGACTGCTCCAGTGCGTGATCAGAATTGCCTACGGCACCTACAGTAGCCTTACAAGCAGAGAGCACCTTGCGCAACTCGCCCGAAGGCAGCTTAATCACGCAATAGTTGCCCTCACGAGAAGTCAACTGAGCAAAATTACCAGCCGAACGAACCAGCAGTGCACCCTGACCAGGACGGAGTTCTATGTTATGAATCACCGTACCTACAGGAATGTTGGCCATGGGCAGGGCATTACCTATCTCAGGTGCAGCCTCAGCTCCAGACATCAGCGTAGCGCCGACCTGCAGTCCATTAGGAGCAATAATGTAACGTTTTTCACCATCTGCATAGAAGAGAAGAGCGATGCGAGCCGAACGGTTAGGATCGTACTCGATTGTCTTCACTACAGCAGGAACACCATCTTTCTCACGTTTGAAGTCGATCAGGCGATACTTCTTCTTGTGACATCCGCCCATATAGCGTACAGTCATCTTACCAGTGTTGTTACGACCACCTGTCGAGCGCTTACCGTAAACGAGAGACTTCTCTGGCACGGATGCAGTAATATCTTCGAACGTGCCAATAATTTTGTGTCTTTGACCCGGAGTTACGGGCTTTAATTTACGTACTGCCATTTTTTATTAATCAATATTGCTGTAAAAATCAATTTCCTCACCCTCTTTCAGAGTGACAATAGCCTTCTTGAAGGCACTTTTATGTCCCTTGATAAGACCAGCCTTCGTGTAGCGCTGGCTGCGCTTACCTTCGTAGCGCACCGTGTTCACGTCGACGACGGTCACGTTGTAAAGGCCCTCGACCTCTTTCTTGATCTCAAGCTTGTTAGCCTCAGGACGTACAACGAAGCCGTAGCGGTTGGGCTGCTTCTCTGTGATTTTGGTCATCTTCTCAGTGACCAGTGGTTTTATGATAAATGCCATGTCTATTTACAATTTGACGATTTACAATTTACGATTTAGCCCAGAATACCGTCGATGGTCTCCAGCGACTTCTCGGTGATTACCAGCACGTCAGCGTTCAAAATCTTGTACGTATTGACGTCAGCTGCCATCATCACCTCAGCGCGCTGCAGGTTGCGAGCCGACAAATATACATTTTTATTTGCTTCTGGCAAAACGAAGAGCATCTTCTTGCCGTCGACTTTAAGATTTTTAGCAATATTTATGAATTCTTTTGTCTTGGGAGCCTCCATAGAGAAGTCTTCCAGCAAAAGGATTGCATTCTCCTGAGCCTTGTAGCTCAGAGCCGACTTACGGGCAAGAATCTTTACTTTCTTGTTCAGCTTAAAGCTGTAGTCACGGGGCTGAGGACCGAAGACGCGACCACCACCACGCAGCAGGGGTGAGTTGATATCACCATGACGAGCACCGCCGCCGCCCTTCTGGCGACCCAGCTTACGGGTAGAACCCGAAATCTCGCTGCGCTCCTTCGACTTGGCGTTACCCTGGCGCTGGTTAGCCATGTACTGCTTCACATCCAGATAAATCACATGATCGTTAGGCTCAATCCCAAAGATAGCATCATTCAGGGCTACCTTCTTACCGGTCTCCTGACCGTTAATGTTCAATACATTCAGTTCCATAGCTTACTTTTTGATTAAAAGGGTTGAACCATTACATCCGGCAACACTGCCCTTCACCATGAGAAGGTTGTGCTCGGGAATCACCTTTAACACTTTCAGGTTCTGCGTCGTCACGCGCTCGCCACCCATGTGGCCGCCCATGCGCATACCTTTGAACACCTTAGCGGGGTAAGAGCAGGCACCGATAGAACCGGGCTTACGCAGACGGTCGTCCTGACCGTGAGTGCTCTGACCAACACCACCGAAACCATGGCGCTTCACAACACCCTGGAATCCCTTACCTTTCGATGTACCTACAACGTCTACGAACTCTGCGTCTGCGAAAAGCTCTACGGTGAGTGTGTCACCCAGGTTGTAGTCCTCATCAAACTTGAACTCGGCCAAGTGGGCCTTTGGTGTCGTGCCAGCCTTCTTGAACACGCCCATCATGGGTTTCGTCGTGTTCTTCTCCTTAGCTTCGCCAAAACCGAGCTGAACGGCCTTGTAGCCATCCTTCTCCACTGTCTTGACTTGTGTAACGACACAAGGACCAACTTCGATAACGGTGCACGGTACATTCTTACCGTCGGCACCGAAAACGGATGTCATTCCGATTTTTTTTCCAATCAATCCTGGCATTTCAGTTTAAAATTTAAATAAAAAAGTTGTTTATATTTGTTTCTTTTGAAGTGTCATCTTGCTTTCCTTGCACACCGACACACTTCAAAAGAGGGGGCTCACTGCTTCTCTGCCGAGAAGGTTAAGTAGCTCTTTTTCAGTGCATTGATAGCGTTGGAGCCAGCGCAATACACACTTAAGCGGGTGCAAAGGTACACATTATTATTTATATATGCAACCTTTACACACAATTATTTATGATTATTTAACTAATCACAACCAAAAGAGGTGTGCATTCCAGGGAAAACGGATGCACACCTCTTTTAATATATATAGCCTGTCAGTCAGACATTCTATTTGCCCCAAAAGTCAAACTTACTGGTTGATTCTTTGGAGAGTATATTATCTATGTCGCACTATGATCTTCTCTTGAATAGTTACATTTTCAGATTTCACCATAACAAGATAGATGCCTGAAGAGAGATTAGATACATCGAGAGTGAACCCATCGGGCACTGCGTCAAACGAATATATCAGATTTCCTCCAACACTGTATAAGGCAACGTGATCGACACCTCTATCAGCATGAACCGTGATGCGACTGCTTGCCACATGAGGAGTAACCCATATACGATAATCACTGCTTGCAATACCCGTGGAAACATCTGAGTGCCCTAAGTTTTCGTAATCGATGTTAAGACTCTCTGTACCTTCATCAACAGTCGCGTCATGCAAGGCAAGATAGTAGATTCCGTCCTCAGGAACCGTAATGCCCTTCCATGTTGTAGATTCATCTCCATTTGCTACAAGCAATTCCTCTGCTGATGGAGTAAACAACTGATAAGTAGCTTTCTGACTGAGCATGAAACGGAGGCTATCACTGGCACTTGCCATCAACTTGTACCACCGCAGTTCATTTGCTGCAGGAACTTCCGTAGTTTCTGTGACTCCCGACTGCAACAATGGTATATCGCCAAGCATCTGTTTCACACGGGTATCCACAAATGGACGACTATCCGTTGTAGAATATCCATCCTCATTGTAGAAACGGACGTAAAGGTCCTGCTTACCATAAACAACAGGGGCATCGTCCTCTATTGCAAATACGAAACTATCTGACCGTATAGGCTCCTCGCTGACAGGCAGCTGTGCCATGAGGCTATACGTGAAGGGGTTGCCCTCAATAGGCTGCATCACGAGGCTGGTTTCGTTGTCGTTCACCCAATATTCATAATGTGACAGGCAGGGTTGACGTACATACATTGCACTATAGCCCGGAATGGCTTCCTTTCCGTCGCTTGTCAACAGGGCAGCCGTAAGGTAGTGCAAGCCTGTACGTAGTCCATCTGTATTGATGGTCATTAGTCCTCCCGAAGTGCCCACAGCCTGTTCTCCGACGCGTACACCATCAACATAGACTACACACTTCATTTGCTGATCATAGTACGTGGCAGGCATCTTATAGAACAGCTGCGAAGCAGCAGGTGACAAGTGGCTACCGTTGGTTTGTACATGTACCGTATGTAGACCTGGCTTCAAGTCACCCGTGTTCAGCGTCACGATGCCATTCAACTCACCCTCATACTTCTGTCGTACGTTACCATCGAACCAGTAGGCATAGCCTGTCACCGTCTCTATCTCGTGTTTTCCGCCATAATAGAAGATGGTGCTTTCTGTTGAAAGCGGTTCTCCCGTTTCTTCATTTGTCGTAGTCACTACCGACAGGTTGTGCAAGCCAACACTGAGTCCATCTGCATCTATCTGCACCAGTCCACCTGTGTCAGCCACTACTTCCTCCAGTACCAGTTGGCCGTCAATACTGATTAGGCACTTCAGTTCAGAAGAAAGATGTTTGGCAAACGGTGGCTTATAGAACATCTGTGACACAGCAGGTGAGGCAAAGCGATTGTCTGTCTGTAGGTGGATGGTATGCAGCCCCGAAGACAGGTGCGACGTCGGCAGATCATATATGCTGTTGCCAGACAAGGCAACATGCTGACGGGTGTCGTCATCAAACCAATAGCTGAAGCCTTCGAAATGCTCCACGACTGGATTGAACGGAATATAGAACAGGGTTGTCACCGTTGAGGGCATGTCACCCATCGTGTTTCGGATGATGGCCGACAACTTATGCAGCCCCACACCAAGCATATCAACACCCTCTACTGTGAAGGTGCCATTCACCACACGTGTCTCCTTGCGGTCGGCAGTGTAGTGGTCATACCAATAGGTCACGCTACTGGCCATCTGCTGCTGCTCGGGCAATAACTTGTAAAAAAGTTGCGAGCAGGTGGGGCTGATATGCCCCTCGTCGTCCTGGAAGGCGATGTGGATGCGGTGGAGCGACGGCGCCAGCGTGCTCACATCTACAGCCGTCTGCCAGTGGTCGGCAGCACGCAGCGTGGCCGTGCCTATAGTCTCCGCATTGTCGAACCAGTAGTGGTAGTTATATTCAGTCTGTCCTCGGGCTATGCACGCCACGCCCAGGAGCAGTACCGTCCATAGAGTTCGTCTTATCATGGGTTAGTGGTTTGTTGTGAATCGTCCGTATCCTCTGACTCGTAGGTGCTCACCTGAATCTCCACATCCAGTTTGCCATCAGCCGTAGGCTGCGAGGCCACGTTGAACTTCTTGATGCGCGGATAGTTAGGAATGGGGCTGAAGGGGCTGGCACCGCCATACATACCCACCTGCGTACCATCGGTGCCGAGGTACTTGGCTGCTGCCTCGTCGGTGAGCTTGTAGTATGAAGTGAAGTTATCATTGAAACCTGTTTGGATTGCTTTATTTCCACTTCCATAACAGTTTCCAAACATCAATTGATCTGCTAAACAGTTATAAGCCGTAGCTGAAGTTGGAAGACTCTGTACTGAAGTCAGAGAATTATCTATCACACTATTGTATAACATGCAATTTTCATAATAAACAGGATTTCCATACAGATAACAATTGAAGATGTTGGCATAAGAACGTCCCGCGCTGCCAGAATCACAACATAGGTATTTAATGTAGCTATTCACCGCCAAAATATTTCCTCCTAAAGCTATTAAATTGTTACCAGTCGTACTCGAAGAACTCTCAATATAGCAATTCATAAAACTGACGTCCTTCAGTTTCGCATATTCAAAAGATGCACCTGATTTAGGACCAACCCATCCATTTCCAAAATCACACTTCACAAACGAGGCATTGCGCAACCAAGTTGTTGTCATCGAAGTACCACGCACAAACACACCTTCCATCGAAAAAGCTTGTGTTGTGGTTTCAGGGATAGCAAAGTCCAGCGTACCCTCAACGATTGTCTGCGCAATAATATGTTTGGGGTCTGTGTCATCGTTCCACATACCGGCACCACGCACAGTGACGGCCTTCTTGATGGTAGGAGCCACGAAGCGACCACTGGACAGGGTGACATAGTCGCCATCAGCAGCTACATCCATAGCCTTTACAAAAGCGGAGTCACCATAGAATGCCTTCACGTCGCTGTCGTGAGTCAGCGTTGCTACATTAGGATACTGGGCAAACGCCGAGGTTGCAGCACAAAAGACTGCTGACAAAAGAAAGAATAGTTTTTTCATACGTTGATTTTTTTGGTTTCTGTTGTCGGCAGACACCCACAGCCAACGTTTGTTTACTCTTGCTTTTCGTATATACAAAAAAGGCGTAGGTGTCTGTTCTTCTGTCCATCCTGGCATCAAAGGCTCTCGCATTGCCTACACCACACAGGATAGACAACGCAGTTAGCCCACGCCAGTACGAACTATATATATATAAATAAGGTATATAGAAACGCACCACGCAGACGCTTCGGTTGTCATCTGCCTGCTGTGGTGTCGGGAATTTGCGAGATTCTTGATGCACAACGACAGACGTTCGAAAACGTCTTCCTCATATATATGGCCGCCCGCCGCCCTCTCAGGGCTAACTGAACGACGGTGCAAAGATAAAACAAAAAATCCGAAACGCCAAGGGATTTGGAGAAAAAAATAGAGAGAATTAATAATCTTCAAAAAGAAAGCCAGAAGACAAGTGCGACTACTGCGATTCCTGTATCTGACTGGCAAACTCGTCAAGGCCCATTACACGGAACGTGGGGAACTGCGAATCAACAACGTCTTGGAAATGACCATCATCAGTCACAATGAAATCAGCCTGACATACAAAAGCACAGTCTACAAACTTGTTGTCATCGGCATCTTGCCTCACCAAATCTAAATGGAAATATGGATCCTTGCGTAGCACATTCCTTGAGCGAGCAATCACTTTCAGGAACAAATCAGCAGCTGTGGGGGAGGCTTTCTGTCTAAGTATCTCTTCATACTCAAAAAGTATTTCTGTAGATACACACAGCGTATATTCGTTGGCCAGGAATTTAGCGAACAAGAAATGATACTTGCTCCTAGCTCCAAGTATTTGGAGTAGGCTATTAGTGTCAAGCACAATACGTGGGAAAATCATGCCAACTCCGCTTGATAATGATAGGGGGTTCTGAGATGCTGACCACGCAATTGCTCCAACACTTTTTCATCAAAAGTACCGTTATCCCAAAGTCGCTGCATCTCTCGCTCCAAGCGTTGGGCATAGAAATCACGGAGGACGTCCATCAGCTCATTCAACTCCTGTTCGTCCTGTGCTCCTGCAAATGACTCTAATATCATCATTTGCGATTGATTCATTGTATTAAGACGCATTTTCACTTATTCTAATTATGCACGGTGCAAAGATAAAACAAAAAAACGGAACTGCCAAAGGATTCAGAGATTATTTTTTTATTCCGCTAAACCAACGCCCTCTCCAACGCGATATGGGCTTTTTGTTAAGATGAAACGGGCAATTATCTCACCTCAATCAGCAAATTTAGTTATTGACTGACAGTAGTCAACTAATTGGTTGACTATAGTCGACTAATAGGTTGACTTAAGTCATCCAATCGGTCGACTTAAGTCAACTGATAAATGAAGTGCCTGTTTGAAGTCGACAAGTTGGCCACTTGGAGTCGACAAGTTGGCTATATAAACTCTCTCAGAAGGCCAAATGATGGTGATGCAGCCCATGTTCTGCGTCTAAAGAAACGAAAAGAGACAAATACGACTGGACGGCACTCGATGGAAATACGTTTGTTCCGACTACTCAGGGCTTCTATTTGTTCAAGGCCTTAGCCACAGGCTATGACGAGTCAGAGCCGTCGGCTACAGTAGCCGTTGCCCCCACTCTACCGTGTCAGCCAAAACGGGTAAAAGTTTAACCTGTTTTGGACATGCTAAAAAAGAGACGGCCGTGTCCTCACGACACCTGCCGTCTCGTCAACGTTTTAACTTTCAGAAAAACAGAAAGTCGGTGCAAAAATGTACCCCTACCCTATTGCTTCAGGCTTTCGGGCACTTCGGGCATGGCACCGTTCTGGGTGCAGACGTAGGCACTGACCTGAACGGCGGTGCGATGGGCCTCGGCGACGGACTTGCCGCCCAGGATGCTGCCCACGAACGAACCAGTGAACGAGTCGCCGGCACCTACCGTGTCGGCCACCTGCACCTTAGGCGTCTCCTGGAACGACACGTGGCCAGGGGTGAAGACGTACGAGCCGTTGGTGCCGCAGGTGAGCACGAGCATGTCGAGATTGTACTTGCCCAGAATGAGCCAGCACTTGTTCTCGATGTCCAAGCCGGGATAGCCGAACATGCGGCCGATGAGCACCAGCTCCTCGTCGTTGATCTTCAGGATGTTGCAACGCTGCAGCGACTCCTTGATGACCTCCTTGGTGTAGAACTGCTGACGCAGGTTGATGTCGAAGATCTTCACGCAGTCGGCAGGGGTATCGTCGAGGAAGCGCTGTATGGTGGTGCGACTGACTACGTTGCGCTGTGCCAGTGAGCCGAAGCATACGGCACGGCACGAGCGGGCTATCTGACGGATATCGTCATCGTAAGGGATATTGTCCCAAGCTACGTTCTCCTTGATGTCGTACGTGGGTATGCCCTGCTCGTCGAGCTGCACCTGCACAGTACCCGTAGGATAAGGCACACGGGGCAGCAGGTCGTTGAGTCCGTGCTCACGCAAGGCGTCTAAGGTCTCGTCGGCCAGTTTGTCATCACCCAGTGCACTGACGGCGATGGTGTTGTCCATACCCAGGAACTGGCCTGCATGATAGGCGAAGTTGGCAGGAGCGCCACCCAATTTCTTACCTTCGGGCAGTACGTCCCAGAGTACCTCGCCCAGTCCTACTACATAACGTTTTGTTTCCATAATCATTTCTGGCCCCCTAAGTTAGGGGGATGGGGGTCTGAACGAGCGTTCTTCGCCCCGGTTAAAGTTAATTATTACTTAAGCCCCCTAAGTTAGGGGGATGGGGGTCTGAACGAGCGTTCATTGCCCCGGTTTTTATTGTTATTATTATAGTTTGTTTGGCCTGTTCAGACCCCCAACCCCCTAACTTAGGGGGCTCAGTTTACGAGCATAAGCGAAAAGATAGAGCACACCCACGGCCATGACGATGACGGCACCTACCTGGCCCATGGCGTCACACATGATACCCATGAGCAGGGGGAACAGTGCACCGCCTACCAAGCCCATGATCATGAGTCCGCTCACCTCGTTCTTTTTCTCGGGCACCGACTGCAGGGCCTGAGCAAAGACGATGGAGAACAGGTTGGAGTTGCCAAAGCCCACCAGTGCCAGCGACACCCAGATAATCCACTTGCCGGTGCCAACGCCCAGCCCCACCATAGCCAGGGCCAGCATCACCACACTGACGATGAAGAACTTACGGTTGTCAAAACGGCTCAGTATGGCGGCTCCCATCAGGCAGCCCAACGTACGGAAGGCAAAATAGATGCTTGTGGCATATTTGAAGTCGTCGGTGGTCTGACCGTCTATGCCTACGCGCTCCATGAGGATGCTCGGCGCATGGGCATTGACACCCACATCGATGCCCACATGGCACACGATGCCCAGAAACGACAACAGCACCACGGGCACGCCCAACAGCTTCAGGCAGTCGACAAACGACGATGGCTTGCCCTCTATCGGTTCCTCGTCTATATGCGTCAGCCCCAGCAGTGCCGTAGCAATGATGCCAAAGGCCAGGAAGACGACAAACAACACGTGCCAGCTCAGGCCCAAGACATTGGTCGAGGCACCCCATGCCGCGATGAGCGGAGCCGAGAACGAGGCGATGGCCTTGACGAACTGTCCGAAGGTGAGCGTCGATGCGAGATTGCTGCCACCTGTCACGGCCGACACCAGCGGGTTGAGCGACGTCTGCATCAATGCATTGCCTATGCCCAGCAGCGACAGGGCTATATACATCACCCACAGCGTGGAGCCGGCGATGAGGGGCAACACCAGTGCCAGCAGGGTGACGGCGAGGCTCAGCATCACAGTCTTCTTACGACCAATCTTGTTCATCAGCATGCCCGTAGGCACCGAGAAGATAAAGAACCACAGGAACACCAGCATGGGTAGCACACCCTTCTCGGTGTTCGTCAGGTTGAACTCAGTTTTCATACTGTCGGCGGCTGTGCCGACGAGATCCACAAAGCCCATGCAGAAGAAGCAGAGCATCAGGGGGATCAGCACAAGTTTTTTGTTTTGATTAGCCATAATTCTTAATTTATAATGCATAATTCTTAATGCATAATTCTTAATTTATAATTCTTAATCGCCGTAGGCGACACCTCTTAATTCTTAACTCTTAATTCTTAATTGCCCAAAGGGCAACACCTCTTAATTCTTAACTCTTAATTCTTAATTTCATAGATGGTGGCCTTGCCGCCCTTCACCTTTATATTATTATAAGGCTCGGAGGGGAACACCAGGTTGGTCATGGCCATACGACCCTCGCTGTCGAAAGCCTCAATAGAGCAGCGGTCGATGAACAGGCGCAGCTGGCGCATCGTGCCGTGAGTGGGAGCCGTCGTCACACAGGGGAAAGCCTCGCTGAACGAACAGTTGCCACTCTGGGTGCGGTCCATAGCGAACGTCTGCTGCTGAGCGTCGTAGCTCATCACCACCTGTTCGCCCTTTGCATTCGAGAGCACTATCTCGCACTGGCCCTTCAGGTCGACCACTATCTCACAGGCCTCCGTGGGTTTCTTCACCACCTCGCCACGCATGGCCAGCATCTCCGGCGAAGGCACCACGCTGACGTAGGTCTCCTCGCCATCGGTAAACAGACCCAGGTCGCGGGCTATGCTGTTGGCCGAGCGGAACTGCTTCGTAGGCACCTGGTTGGCATACTGCCAGTTGGACATCCAGGCGAGAACGACGCGGCGGTCGTCGGGTGCATTGTAGAACGACACCGTGGCATAGTGGTCCTTACCGTAGTCGAGCCACTTGGTCACCTTGGGCATCGACTCGCAGGTGAACTTATGCCCGTCGAAGTCGCCGACGAAATACTGTGTAGCCGAGCCGCCGAAAGGTCCGCCCGGGTTGATGTTGCAGACGAGCACCCACTTCTCGGTTTTGAGGTTTGAGGCCTGAGATTTGAGGTTTAACGGGAAGAGGTCGGGACACTCCCAGACACCGCCGTGGTTGCCGTAGCCCTGGCCGAAGGCCGACTCGTACTTCCAGTCCTTCAGGTCGGCAGAGGAATACAACTGCATCTCCTGTCCCACAGCCAGAATCATGATCCAGCGCTTCGTGGGCTCGTACCAGAAGACGTTGGGGTCGCGGAAGTCGGGCTTGTCGGAAGTGATGACCGGGTTGCCCTCATACTTCTTAAACGTACGTCCGCCATCCTTCGACACGGCCATGGATTGCGTCTGGTGCATGCCTGCCGACGTATAGAAGGCCACGACATCAGAGCCGTTGGTGATGCACGACCCGCTGAAGATGCTGCCCAGCCAGTCGGGTTCGAGCGCCAGCGGCTGCGACTCCCAGTGAACGAGGTCGCGCGACGTGGAGTGTCCCCAGTTCATGTTCTCCCACTGCGAGCCGTAGGGGTTGTACTGGTAATAGAGGTGCCATGTATTATCTTTATAGAACATCCCATTCGGGTCGTTCATCCACCCGTAGAGGGGCGTGTGGTGGTAGAGCGGGCGGAAACGCTCGCGGTTCGTCGTATCGAAGGTGTCGGAGAACCTGATTTCCTTCCAACACACAAACTCGCCGACGGCACCCTTCTGTCGACGGTCACCATGGAACACGATGTCCAGCAGGCGTGCCCCCTTCAGCTCGTAGGGCACCCAGTAATCCACACGGTCAACGGCCAGCTTCACGTTCAGCCGCTGCACCATCTCGTTGCGCTGGTCGAGCACGGCGATGGCCGCTATCTCTTCCGTTTCCTGTACGGGCAACAGCACATACTTGGCAGCCTCAGCCACTCGCAGCATGGCATGATTGTCGGCCAGCACACTGACCTGTGAAGGACGTTCGCCGGCAACTGTCGGTTTCTGCGCCTTGGCGCCAGCCACCATGGCCATCATCATTGTCAAAATAAGAATTTTCTTCATTTCGGTTTTTAGCGTTATTTGGTTTTCTGTCGGCAAAGTTACAGAAAAAGCATCTATCTGCCTAACAAAATTGATTCTTTCGCTACCAAAAATCGTTCATTGCACCATTTTTCCCATGCAATGAACGATTTTTCTCTGTCATTTTAGGTCACAAATATACAAGGCTATTTCCATATTCGGTTGAGCACGCGGTACTGAGCCGAGACGACAGTACCCTCAACGACGAACTGGTTGTAGATAGTCTGTGGGAACACCAGGTTGGTCATCGACATAGCACCATTGTCAGTGAACAGTTCGACAGACGACTGGTCGACAAAGAAGTCGAGCGTCACCTGGTCACCCTCGACATTGAGCGGAGCCTGCATCGATGGGATGGAGAACGTGCCGTTGAACGAGGTCTTGCCTGTGACAGCTGTACGATGGGCGACCAGCGTGCGTGCATTGGCATAGACATCGACGACGTACTGCTCGCCGTTGGCATTCTTCAGCGTGACCGTAGCGTTCTTGTCCAGCTTGACGGTCATCCTCAGCTGATAGGCATCTTTCGCATCGACGGTGCCCGACGTCGGCTGCCACTGGCCTGCTATCTGCTCAATCTCGTTGACCACGCTGTTGGTGAGCAACGGCTGTCCGTTGTACTCGATGAGTTTCAGTTCACGCGGCAGCGTCATGGCCGAGCGCCAAGGTGAGCAAGGCACGTCGCCGGCATACGACCAGTTGTTCATCCAGCCGAGCATGATGTGTCGGTAGCCCGTGTTGTTCCATGTGACGCCGGCATAATTGTCCATGCCGTAGTCGAGCCATCGGGGATATTCAGCTTCATCAGCTACGAAGGTAGTACCATCGAAGGATCCCGTGAAATACATCAAGCCTGAGCCCACGAGAGGACCGCCAGGGTTGACACTGACCAGGAGCACCCACTTGTTGCCTATCCGCATCAAGTCGGGGCACTCCCACTGCAGGTTAGGACGTCCATTGAGTGGCACGACGAAAGTGCTCAGGTGATGCCATGACTTCAGGTCGGCAGAGCCATAGAACTCCACACCCATCTTCCATCCCTTAGCCAGCGCCATAATCCACTGTTTGCTGTCTTCATGCCAGAAGACCTTGGGGTCGCGCAGGTTGTCATCGTCGTTCTTGATGACCGGATTGGCACTGTAGCGCTTGAACGACTTTGCACCGTCGGTGCTGTAGGCTATCGACTGCTGTTGCTTCCCGGAAGCCGAGGTGTAGATGGCTACCATAGCGCCAGCACCGAAGCCAGCCGTATTGTCCTTGTCGATGACACACGACCCAGAGAAGATGTCGCCCAGTTCGTCGCGTGTCAGTGCCACGGGTTGTTCCGTCCAGTGCATGAGGTCGGTCGACGTGGCATGTCCCCACGACATGTTGCCCCAGTTGTTGCCCTGCGGGTTATACTGGTAGAAGAGGTGATAGGTGCCGTCCACACAGACCATGCCGTTCGGGTCGTTTATCCAGTTCTTGGCAGGTGTGAAGTGTATCTGCGGGCGATAGGGCTCGTTGTAGCTACTGACCTCGGGGGTGGCGGGCTGTTCGGGTTGAGGATTGTCGATAAGTGGGTTGTAGTCCTGCTTGGAGTCTTCCTTCGAACATGATGTAATGGCAGCCATCACCGAGATGGCTACCACTACTGTTGAGAGAAAATTGTTTTTTTCCATGCTAACAAACCTTAACTCTATTTATCGTGTCTTCAGGTATTCCAATGAATTCTTGGCCAGACGCAACACATTATCTTGATAGATATTGTTCTTCGGATGAGCGCTCTTGTCGGGCGTACCGTCACTGTTCTTCATGGAGAACTCACATCCACCGTTACCGATGCAGAGCAGGGTGCCCTTGAAGTCGGTGTTGCCCTGCTGGGCTTCCCATACGTTCATCTGGCTGACCCACCATATCTGGCTGTCCCAGGTGCCGAGGGGATAGACACCGAAGGTCTGAGTGGTTTGCGTGTAGCAAGCCTCCTCCTGGTTGCCTATGCCTGTCCAAAGGCTGGGCAGGTTGAAGTACAGACAGTTGTGGTCTTCGGTCCAACCCGGTCCCTTGAAGGCAATGAGCTTCGTGTCGGGTGTCGTCTCTACCTCCAGTCCCTTGTAGATGGGGTGCGTAGAGTGGTCCTTCTTGAATTTGTGGTCGGGATTGAGCTCTACGGCCATCTTCCACACGTCGTTGTTGATACCGCCCTCGCCAAAGCCGAAGGCATGGTCATTGCTCTTCATTTCATCAAGGCTGATGCGTCCCAGATGACCGGCATAGACGGTGGCGTGGCTCCAGAGGAGCATTGAGCCTCCATCCTTGTACCACTGGCGTACGACAGGTGTGGCAGCCTCGACGACGGCGGGGATGTTCCACACATCGCTCTCGGCGACACCCTCCAGGTCGCGCATCCAGAAGAGTACGCGGTAGGGATCGATGACATCGACAGAGGTGATGGTGCTGAAGGGCACGAACTGAGCCGTTGGGTAGGTCTCGTGGAGCCAGAGCCAAGCGGAAGCTTCGTCATCGTCGCCGTCAGCAACGAGCTGCTCGGGCGTGTCATAGATGCTCAGGAAACCGATGGCCGTCTTACCGATGCGCAGCGAGGAAGAGGCAGAGAGCGAGGTACCCTTGTCGTTGACGGCCACGAGGGTGACGCTCCACGTTTCGCCCGTAGTCACGTCGCTGATGGTATAAGAGGTGGCCGTTCCGGGCAGCGTCTTGTTGATGGTCTCGGTGCCATTGGTAGCCGTGAAGCGAATCTCCTTGGCGTCTGTGGCGGGGCTCCACTCAATCAGGGCATCGTAGCCACCGGTCTTTTCGATCTGGCTCATCATGATGCCGCTGATGCTGGTAGCACCCTCGCGGAGATAATCTTTCACCACACCGGTGGAGAAGTTCTGTCCGTCGGTGAGTTTGAACACATACTTGAACGGTACGTTCGTAGGCACGTCCTTGTGGATGAACGTCGTGCCACTGACAATCTCGGAAGAGGAGAGCGTTCCGTCGCGATAGACGGTTACCTGCATGCTGCTTGACTGCTGCGGCCAGGTGATGACATAATTGTCACCCTGCAGTTCTCCGGTAATCTGTGTCACGTCGGGAGCTATGAGTTTCATAGCCTCGCGCTCGATGTCCTTGTCCTGGCAGGAGGTGAGAAGAGCCCCACCGACTCCAGCTAAGGGGAGTGCAGCCACCAGGTACACTACGTATTTCATTATATTCTTTTTCATAACGTCGTATTGCTTTTATGATTAAACTATAGCGGTAGCAAAACTATTCACTATTAACTATTCACTATTAACTATTCACTATTCACTATTCACTTTTCACTTTACCCTTTTCACTTTTCACTTTACCCTTTACCCTCAATTGTATCCCTTGTTCTGAGTGTACAGTCCTGGCACGTAGTAGAGCTGGATGTAAGGCAGCGGGAAGTACTCGTTCTTGGCGGGCGTATAGTGAGCGTCCTTGTAGTACTGGGCGTAGGTCTGTCCTTCGTAGACGACGTCCTTCTCCTTGTCGAAGAACTTGTTCAGAGTCGTCGAGGCGATACCCCAACGGCGCAGGTTCCAGTAGCGGCTGCCTTCCATAGCCAGTTCCAGGCGGCGCTCCCACTGCACGCGCAGACGAGCCTGTTCCTTGGTTGCGAAGTCGCCTGCAGGATAGAGGCTGATGTTGCACTGGTCGGCAGCATAGCCGATGTGCTTGGCCACCGAGTTCTTGGCACGCAGGCGAATGTCGTTCACAATGGCGCGGGCACCTTCAAGGTCGCCAGTTTCCACCATTGCCTCGGCACGCATCAGCATGACGTCGGTATAGCGCAGCACGTAGTCGTTCATGGCAAAGGCCTGCCAGGGGTTGTCGAACGTCTCACCCTTCGAGCGCTGTGGCACCTCCTTGAGCGAAGTGTAGTAGCCATAAGTATTAGGTGTACGGCTGTTGTCGGTGGTCAAGGTGAACTCTGCCTCGTACTTGTAGGGGAAGGTAGGCATGCCGACGGTGTGGAAGAGGCGCGGATCCCACTTCTGTGCCGTAGGTACGCCGTTGACGGGATAGGCCGTCACGTTGTTGAAGTCGTTGAACATGGGGAATCCGTCGGCATCGGTCTTGAAGGCATTGACCAGGTTCTGCGTGGGCTTGTGGAAGTCCCATCCGCACGACCAAACATGCCAGCATCCATTCAGCACGTTGCTCCAGTTGGCACGTCCGTAGAGGGTGTTGTCGTCCTCGTAGCCCGAGTGCTGCACGGCGAAGATGCTCTCCTTCGAGTTCTTGTACTCAGGCAGGAAGATGTCGCCGAAGTCCTCCAGATAGCCATAGCGCGAGTTCTTCACCACCTCGGTGTACTCGAGCACTTTCTTCATATACTCCTGGTTGATGTGGTTGACGCCGGTAGTTGCCTCGTAGCCGTCGCCCCAAGCCATTGTCAGATAGCACTTGGCCAGATAGGCAGCAGCAGCAATCTTGTTGGCACGTCCGCCTTCCTTCTGCTCAACGGGCAGCACGTCGTAGGCGGCCTTGAAGTCGGCCACGATTTTCTCCATCAGCTCCTGATGGGTGAACTGGTTGTTAGGTGTCTGTTCCTCGGTGTGGTTCTTGTAGACCTCCTCGTCGACCCAGGGCACCTGGTACCACATCTGCACCAGTTTGAAGTAGAAATGAGCACGCAGGAAGCGCACCTCGCCTTCGCGGATGGCTTTCGTCTCGGCACCCAGTTTGTCTTCACCGTACTCGGCCAGCGAGACCAGTGCACGGTTGCAACGCGAGATGCTGCAGTAGAAGTGGTACCACAACTCGTCCATGTGGTCGGGGGTAGAAGCCGTCAGCGTCGACCACACCTCGACGGGATGGTAGTTGGTATCGGTGGTTCCCGAACCGCCCTTCATGGCGTCGTCGGTGCTCACGTCGGCATAGGGCCAGAGGTTGAAGGGATAAGTGTACCAGTCATCACCCAGCTTGGCATAGGCAGAGGTGACCAGCTCGTTGGGCTGGCTCATGGCGAGATTCTCGCTGATGACGCCCTGTGGCTCGACGTCGATAAAGTCGTTGCAGCTGGTGAGGGTCAGTCCTATGGCACAACCTGCGAGACCAGCACTGAATACTTTATATATCGTTTTCATATCTGCAATTCGTTTTTGTTCGTTTATATGTTATTGTTAGAATCCTACTTGCAATCCGAACGACAGCGAGGTAGAATTAGGATACATCCAACGGGGATTCTCCGGGTCGCTGCATGTCAGCGAACTGCTCTTCAGCGTCAGCAGGTTGTGACCAGAGACGTAGACGCGGACACTGCTCAGCTTGGCAGCCTTCACGAGGTTATCGGGGAAGTTGTAGCCCAGTTGTACCTGGCGCAACTTGGCGTACGAGCCATTCTCGACGAAATAGGTCGAGGTGCGGTTCTCGTTGCCCACGTTGTTGGTGGTCAGAGCGGGAATGTTGCTGCCCGTGTTGGCCGTTGTCCATGCACCGAGCATGCGGTTACCCTTGTTCGAACCGGCATCGGTGATTGAGTAGAAGTCGGTCTGGAACTTCTGGTCGTTGTACACATCCTGACCGGCCACACCCTGCCAGAACATCGAGAAGTCGAAGTCCTTATAGGCCAGCTCGACGTTCAGACCCCATGAGAAGTTGGGCACGGGATTGAATATCCAGGTCTGGTCCTGCTCGTTGATGATTCCGTTACCATCCAGGTCGGCATACTTCAGGCCACCCACGCGGGCGTTCTCCTGACCGCTGGCCATCACCTCGTCGCGGTTCTGGAACAGTCCGTCGACGACGTAGCCAACTATCGAGCCGTAAGGCTTCTTGGACTCTACGAGGTTCTCCTTGGCAGTATGCGTATATGAACCGGTAGTGGTCTCGGGCAGATAGGTCACTTTGGAACGGAAGAAGTCGATGTTACCGTTCACGTTGTACTTCAGGCCATATTCGGTGGTGTGGCGATAGCCGAGGGCCAGCTCCATACCCCAGTTCTGCAGGCTGGGTCCGTTGAGCCACGAAGCGCCGCCTTCACCCATAGAACCCAGATAGGCAGGGTTGATGAGCATGTCCTTCACCTTCTTTACGTATGTATCAAAGGTACCATAGAGCGAATTGCGGAAGAGGTTGAAGTCGATACCGGCATTCCACTGCTCAGTGGTCTCCCACTTCAGGTCGTTGTTCTGCGCCTGCGTGGCACGGAAGCCCGAGGGATAGATGCCCGATCCGACAAGTGCGAGGTCGTAGGCCGTCGACTCGTTGCGGCCGCCGCCGTAGGTACCAGCATAGAGACTGTAGCGGGCGTAGTTGCTGATAGCCTGGTTACCTGTCTGACCCCACGAAGCACGAATCTTCAGGTCGTCAATCCAGTCCTGGTTCAGGTGCTGCGACACACGATAGCCGATGGTGGCAGCAGGGAAGGTACCGTAGCGGTTGTTCTGACCAAAGCGGCTCGAACCGTCACGACGGATGGTGAACGAAGCCAGCAGCAGGTCCTTGTAGTTATAGTCGGCCTTACCGAAGAACGACACGAGGTTGTAGCCCTCCTCTATACCGCCTGCACGCTGGGTGCCCGTAGCGGCATCGGGCCACATGTACTTGTAGTTCTCCAGGGCAAACATCTGAGCATAAGCCGAAGAGCGGTCCTCCACGTCGCGGTGCAGCTCCATACCACCCAGCAGGATGAAATTGTGGTCACCGCCGATGGTGAAGTTGTAGTTGGCTGTATTTGACCAAGTCCACTTGACAGAATTCTTGTTGCCCAGCGAGGACGAGGGTGTCGAGTTGTTCACCACGTCAGAGTGCCATGTGTAGACAACGCTGTGGATAAACTCCGACCAGTAGTCGATACCGAAGTTGGAACGCAGCGTCAGACCCTTGACAGGCTGTACGTTGACGAAGGCATTGCCGAAGATGCGCCACATCTTCAGACGGTTGTCACGGTTGTGGTAGAGTTCGCGCAGGGGGTTCTGACGGTCACTCATACCTCCGACAGGGCCCGAGAAAGTCACGCCGTCCTCTTCATACACGGGCACCGTGGGAGCCATCTTCAGGGCGTTCTCCAGCGGCTGGCAGTCCACCTGGTTCGAATAGGTAATGGTAGCATTCTCACCAATGGTGACAATCTTGTTGAGCATGAAGCTGGTATTGATACGTCCAGAGAAGTTCTCGAAGTCGGTGTACTTCAGGATACCCTTGTTCTTCTTGTAACCGAAGGAGAACAGCGACGACGACTTGTCGGTAGCGTTAGAGATGCTCAGGTCGTAGTTCTGTGCAAAACCGGTGCGGCTGATCTCCTTCAACCAGTCGGTATTGCTGTAGCGCATGGTCTTGGTGGGGTTGATGTAACCGTCGTAGCGGCCGTTCACGGTGAACTGGCGCATCTGTCCCGTGGCGGGGTCGTAGGCCTCGATGGGCGTACCGGCAGCGGCATTGAGCGTCAGACCGTAGTTGTTGGCGTACTGCTCGGGATCCAGGCCGTCGTTCATGGCTGCCTGTGCCATCGATGTAGCGTACTCGGCGGTGTTAGCCAACTTCATCATCGTCTGCGAGTTATAGAACTGGGCAGTAAGGTTGGCCGAGAAGTCTATCTTCATCTTGTCGCCCTTCTTGCCCGAACGCGTGGTGATGATTATCACACCGTTGGCTGCGCGCGAACCATATATACTTGCAGAGGCAGCATCCTTCAGCACCTGCATCGACTCGATGTCGTTCATGTTCAGCGTGTTCAGGTTAGTAGTCGTAGGCACACCATCGATGATGAAGAGGGGGTCCTGCGACGAGTTGAACGAGCCGATACCACGGATGCGCACCGTACCGACACCCACAGGCGAACCGTTGCTGGTGATGGTCATGCCGGGCACCTTACCCTGCAGGGCGCGCATCGGGTCGGTGTCGCTCGACGTCTTCAGCTCCTTCGTCTGCACCACGGCGACGGCACCCGTCAGGTCGGCCTTACGCTGCACCTGGTAGCCGGTTACCACGACCTCGGCCAGTTCCTTGGCGTTGTCGTGCATCGTCACCTTCATGCCCGTCTGGGCAGTCAGCTCTTGTTTCTCAAAGCCGATGTACGAGAAGACCAGGGTCTTGCCCGCAGCGACTTTCAACTTGAAGTTTCCGTCGTAGTCGGTCACCGTACCGTTCGACGTACCCTTCTCCATGACCGTGGCGCCGATGACGGGTTCACCCTCAGCATCCACCACGGTGCCTGTCACCTCTGTCTGCGCGTACATTATTGTACTCGCCAGAAGAGCCATCAGGCTCAGAATGATTTTTCTCAATAATTCCATAAATTACATTTTGGGTTAGTACTTTAAAATAAAAACTGGCGCAAAGGTACGTTCTAAATACGCAAAAGATACAAAAAAATCGTTCATCACGGCCAAAATATGTTGCAATGTAACATTTTTGCACGGGAATGAACGAAAAATACAAGGAGGAGGGGGAGGAGGGAGAAAGGAGGGAAGGGAGAGGGGATGAGGAAAAAAAATACGCTGCGGGAAAACCGCAGCGCACTATTTTCACTTATGCCAGCTCGGAGGGGCTCCTGCCAAACTCGTCCTTGAAGCACTTGGTGAAGTAGCTGGGAGCCGTGAAGCCTACGGCATAGGCTACCTCGGAGACGGTCTTGTCGGTGGTGAGCAGCAGCTGGTAGCCGCGGTTCAGGCGCGCCGTGCGCAACAGCTCCACGGGCGACGAGCCACTGATGTTCTTCACCTTGCGGTACAGCTGCACGCGGCTCAGGTTCATCTCGGCCGCCAGGTCCTCTACCGACAGTTCGCTGTCAGAGAGACGGCGCTCTATGACTTCCTTGAAGCGGGTGATGAAGAGGGAAAGACTCTCCACGGGGGAAGACTCTCCCCCTTCCCTTCCCTGTGAGGGAAGGGAGTATATAGATTCTGTGGTAGTCGGGGTGTCGCTGTTCTGACCACTCCCCTCCCTCCAGGGAGGGGTCGTGGGAGAGTCATTTTGGGGAGTGTCGTTTTTGGAAGAGTCGTCTTCCATACTCCACAGGGTGCTGACCACGCGCTGGCGGCGCAGGCTGATCTTGCCCTTGCGGTAGAGGAAGTAGAAGAGGGCGGTGAGCAGCAACAGGACGAAGGCCACACCGGCCAGGATGATGATGGTGCGCTGGGTGGCCAGCTGCTGCAGGTAGACGTCGGTACGCTCGCCCAGGCTCTCCAGGTAGCTGGAGCGTCGCTGTGTCTCCTCGGCCTGCATGAGGGCGATGCGGGCATTGTCGTGGGTGACGAGGGCTGCCATGAGCATGTTCTCCTTCTTGTAGGGTTTGCCATCGAGGATGTCGATGGCCAGCTGGAGCACTTCGTCGCCACGGGTGGGATAGATATAGGTGGCGTCGAGCACGGAGTCGCGCACACACGCCAGTCCCCCACCCTCGCCCGGCAGTCCGTCGATGCCGCAGAATTTAAGGGTAGAGGGTAAAGTGAAAAGTGAAAAATTTGCTTCCGCCACAGAATCCGCCACAGAAGAATCCGCGGTAGCAAATTTTTCACTTTTCACTTTTCCCTTTTCACTGTCCCTTTTTCCTTCAATAGCGCGCGGCGGGCACCTAAGGCCATGCGGTCGTTCTGGCCGAAGACGAAGTCGATGGTGCTGAGGTCGCCATCGTATTGACGTATGGCCTCCACGGCGCTCCCCTCTGTCCAGTCGCCTTGTAGTGAGGCTACCAGCTCTATGCCGGGATAGCGGCTGATGGCACTGACAAAGCCGCGATGACGCTCGATGGCGGGCGACGAGCCCCTGAGGCCCATGATCTCGAGCACACGGCCGCGGCCGCCCAGCTGCGATGCGATGTACTCGCCCATCTGGCGGCCCATCTCCTCGTTGTCGGCACCGATGTAGGCGGTGAACTTCTGCGAGTTGGTCTTGCGGTCGAAGACGATGACGGGTATGCCCTTGTCATAGGCGCGGTCGATGGCCGGCGTCAGGCGCGCGGCCGGGTTGGGAGCCACGATGAGCAGGTCGATGCCCGACTGCACGAGGCTATCTATCTGAGCTATCTGCCGCTCGTCGCTGTCATCGGCCGAGGCGAGGCGCAGCTCTACGCCGTCATGGAAATAGGTGCCCATGCGCAGCTCGTCGTTGAGCTTGTGGCGCCAGATGTCCTCCGAGCACTGTGACACGCCGATGACGTAGCGCGGCCGCTCCTTGGAGCATGCAGCCAGAAGCATTGTCACCAAGGCCAGGCATAAGCAGAGCCACTCGTTTGTAAGTCGTTTATTCATATCAGATTTATTTCTGTGTGCAAAAATAAAACAAAAAATCCGAACCGCCAAACGATTCGGATTCTTTTTTCAGTATGATGCACGGGTACTATACCTTGATCTCTACCTCCACACCACTGGGAAGCTCGAGCTTCATCAGGGCGTCGACGGTCTTGGCGGTCGACGAGTAGATGTCAATCAGACGCTTATAGTCTGACAGCTGGAACTGCTCGCGAGCCTTCTTGTTGACGAAGGTCGAACGGTTGACGGTGAAGATACGCTTGTGTGTGGGAAGGGGGATAGGACCGCTGATGACAGCACCTGTAGCCTTGACAGCCTTCACGATTTTCTCTGCTGACTTGTCGACCAATTTGTGGTCGTAGCTCTTCAGCTTGATACGAATTTTCTGACTCATCTTGTTGATTTACAATTTAAAGATTTACTATTTACTATTCTTTCATGCCGCTAAAGAGTCATTTGCTCAGCGGCAATGAGTTTTCGGGCTGCAAAGGTACTGCTTTTTTTTCATTCCGCCAAATCTTTTCCCCAGTTTTTTGTGAAAACATCCGACCCTTTCGGAAAAAAGCGCTTGACGTTGTTCTTAATAAGTCGGATGTGTATTGCCATAATTTTTATGATGACTTTTTTAATAAAGTGTCACTTTTGGCTGTAACTTGTTGATATTATGTTGCTTAGATGGAGTGACACTTTTTCTGAAAGTGTCACTCTTTGCGGGTGAAACAAAACAAGTTGTTTTACTGGAGTAAGTGCCGTTCTTCCTGGTACCTACTACGATTGTTCGGAAGTAAAACAACTTGTTTTGCTTCGCCTATTCACTCGATGCTTTTTCGTATTACCAAACGTTTTGCATAAAAAAGGCCTGAAAACATTAAAAAAGTGACACTTTGAGAAAAAGTGTCACCATAGTAAACAAGCTTATAATCAGACGATTAAATCAAAAAGTGACACTTTCGTTAAAAAACATACAAAAAATCCCTGCAAGGCATGACTTCCTGCAGGGATTTATCTAATGATAGGAATAATTCTACATTACACCAGGTCGGCACGTCCGCCTACCTCAGTCAGCACCTCCTTGGCAATAGAGCTGCTCAGGGCGGCGTGATGATCGTACTCCATAGAGCTGGTGGCACGACCAGAGGTGATGGTACGCAGGGCGGTGACATAGCCGAACATCTCGCTGAGGGGCACCTGAGCCTTCACGACACGAGCACCGCTGCGAGCCTCGTCCATGCCTTCCACCTGACCGCGACGCTTGTTCAGGTCGCCGATGACGTCACCCATGTTCTCCTCGGGTGTCACCACCTCGAGCTTCATCACGGGCTCCATCAGCACGGGCTTAGCCTTGGCACAAGCCTCCTTATAGGCCATCTGGGCGGCAATCTCGAACGAGAGCTGGTCAGAGTCAACGGGGTGGAAACCGCCATCGACGACAACCACCTTCAGTGAATCCATGGGATAGCCGCCGAGGATACCATTCTTCATGGCCGACTCGAAGCCTTTCTGGATAGAGGGGATGAACTCCTTAGGAATGTTACCACCCTTGACCTCGTTGACGAACTGCAGGCCGCCGTTCTCCTTGACGTTCCAGTCCTCGTCGACAGGACCCACCTGCACGAGCATCTTGGCATACTTACCGCGACCACCCGACTGCTTCTTGTAGGTCTCGTCGATTTCGACGGTCTTCGTGATGGCTTCCTTATAGTTAACCTGGGGCTTACCCTGGTTGCACTCTACCTTGAACTCACGCTTCAGACGGTCGATGATGATGTCGAGGTGAAGCTCACCCATACCCGAGATGATGGTCTGACCACTCTGCTCGTCGGTACGTACGGTGAAGGTGGGGTCTTCCTC
>JAFUSV010000053.1 GCA_017467565.1 Prevotella sp. | reverse complement strand
CGCTACCTCCTTTGTGGTGGAAACAGCAGCTGATTCCTGAGAATTCTCTTCGGCGGTAGCAAATTCTTCACTTTTCACTTTTCACTTTTCACTTAATAGCGGTAGCAAATTCTTCACTCTTCACTTTTCACTCTTCACTTTTCACTCTTCACTTTTCACTCTTCACTTGAAGATGGTTTGATGTCCTCTATCTGCAGTTGCACTTCGCCACGCTTGTAGATGTTGTCCTCGATGGTGTAGACAATGTCGAAGGAGCGCTTAGACTTGATGTAGCGGGCGGCGGCACTCTGCCCGAAGGCGATGCCGTTCATGACGTTGCTGGAGCGTGAGTCCACGAGTTCCAGCTTGATGTGTTCCTGTTGCTTGCCTACGACCTTGCTGGTGCCGTAGTCATAGACGTTGCGTGTGCAGAACAGCGGCTTGGGGTTGTCAGGACCGTGAGGTGCAAACTTGCGCAGGTCGTTGTGCAGTTTCTTTGTGATGTCCTTGAAGTCAATGACGGCATCGATGTCCACCAGAGCCTCAGTTTGTTCGGGCAGGATGCCCTCGCCGACGTACTGCTGGAAGCGGCGCTTGAACTCGGGTATGTTCTCGACCTTCAGCGTCAGTCCTACGGCGTAGGTATGGCCACCGAAGTTCTCCAGCAGGTCGCGGCAGCTCTTGATGGCATCGTAGATGTCGTAGCCTGCGACGCTGCGTGCCGAACCTGTGGCGATGCCGTTGTTGCACGACAGAACCACCGTGGGGCGGTAGTACATCTCGGTCAGGCGTGAGGCAACGATGCCGACGACGCCCCGTTTCCACCCCTCGTTATAGAGTACGATGGCGGGTTGGTGCTCCTGGCTCTCCAGTCGCTCGACGATCTGGTTGGCCTCCTCGCTCATCTGCTTGTCTATGTCCTTGCGCTGCTCGTTGTATTCGTTGATGTGCGTAGCCTCTGCCAGTGCGCGCTTGAAGTCCTTCTCTACCAGCAGGTCAACGGTCTCGGTGCCGTTCTGTACACGTCCGGAGGCATTGATGCGTGGTCCAATCTTGAACATGATGTCGCTCATGGTAATCTCGCGTCCCGTGAGTCCGCATATCTCGATGATAGACTTCAGTCCTACCGACGGGTTCTGGTTGAGCTGTTTCAGTCCGTGGAAGGCCAGGATGCGGTTCTCGCCCGTCACCGACACGATGTCGGCAGCGATGCTGACGGCACAGAAGTCGAGTAGGGGGATGAGCTGTGAGAAGGGTATGCCGTTGTTCTTGGCGAAGGCCTGCATGAACTTGAATCCCACGCCACATCCGCAGAGGTCCTTGAAGGGGTAGGTGGAATCTACGCGCTTGGGGTTGAGGATGGCGACGGCACAGGGCAGTTCGTCGTCGGGCACATGGTGGTCGCAGATGATGAAGTCGATGCCGAGTTCTTTGGCATAGGCAATCTCGTCGATGGCCTTGATGCCGCAGTCGAGCACGATGATCAGTTTGACGCCCGTCTGGGCGGCATAGTCGAGTCCTTTGCGGCTGATGCCATATCCCTCCTCGTAGCGGTCGGGGATGTAGTACTCGATGTTGGAGTAGAACTGCTGCAAGAACTTGTAGACCAGTGCTACTGCCGTACACCCGTCCACGTCGTAGTCGCCGTAGACCATGATACGTTCTTTTCTGCCCATGGCATCGTTGAGTCTGTCTACAGCCACATCCATGTCGTTCATCAGGAAGGGGTCGATGAGCTCGTTGAGCATGGGACGGAAGAATCGCTTGGCTGCCGACTCGGTGCGGATGCCTCGTTTCAACAGCAGTTCGGCCAGTATGGGACTCATCCCAATCTTGTCGGCCAGCTCCTTAGCTGCCTGCTGTCGTTCGGGTGAAGGTTGTTGGTAATTCCATTTAAAGTTCATTATATCGTTTTGTTTTTTGTTTTCTCTCTGTTGGGGGAGGGGGTGCCTGAGCCTTCTGAGCCTTCTGAGCCCTCTGAGCCTTCTGAGCCTTCTGGGTCTACTGGGTCGACTGGGCTTCTCCAGAAGGGGGTGATGTTGACATCCTCCGTGGGCATGGTGAAGACGTGGTAGACGCGCGGTGTGCGGTCGTAGAAGGCGTTGGCGTACGTCTTGGTCTCAATCTTCGCGCCCGATGCTGTGGTCACGGTGATGCTGTCGAGCACCATGCTGTCGGCCGGGCAGACCATGATGCTGACGAGTCCGTGCTCAGGCCACTGTCCGTAGGCAGTCGATATTTCGCCGCCTTCACGTTGCTCAATGTTGATCTGGTGCATGGTGTTGACGGGTGCCACGCCCAGTGCGCGCAGCATGTTGTTGGCTATGAGCTGCATGCCTACGTCCGATGGGTGTGCAGCCACCTCGGGTATCTGGATGGCGTGCAGCACGCCTTGTCGGTCGGTGACATAGTCGCCGGGCCGCAGGTTGCCCGTCATGGTCTCAGTGCGACTGTCCACGAGTGGTATCTGTCTGCTGACGGCTGCCTTACGTATGGCCTCGTATCGGTTGGGAAACTGGTCCCATCCTATGTTCTGTATGATGCGTGCGTTGGGGCACTTTCTCTTCAGGTAGTCGTACATGGCTTCCCAGCTGGCCTGCAACTCCGTGCGGTAGCGGGCGTTCTCCTGTATCTGTACGATGATGACGTCATAGTCCTTGCTGATGGGCATCTTCGTCTCGAAGTCGAAGTCTGTGCTGTAGTTGGCCTCGAAGTCCCACATGCCCATGATGTCGATGGTGGCTCCTGTGGCCTTCTTGATATAGTGGTCTATGGTGCATGAGTCGGTGGTGGCAGCCATGCCGCGGTTAGCCCACCATATACCTGCCTGTATGCCGTTGCTGAAGAAGCTGTTGCTGATGGCCAGCATGCGCTGGTAAGTGACGGGCTGTGCTGTGAGCACGCCTCCCGTTATGTTGAGTTTATATCGTTGTCCTGTCTCGGTGTCCGTGAGGTACTGTTGTTCGTTGTTCCTGTTCACGGTGTTGCTCATGCTTGCTGTGAGCATGTCAATGGTCAGCTGCTGCTCGTCAATGCGCTGTTGCAGCAGCGTGATGTCGGCTTGTTGTGCGCGGCAGATGGAGTCGACGACATTGAGCTGTCGTGAGCACTCGAGTAGTCCGTTCTGCAGTTGTGCGGTGATAGAGTCTATGCGCTCTATCCTGGGCAGTTGCTGGCCGAGCAGCGAGTCGGCCTGCAGCTTGCGCAGAGTCAGTGAGTCGAGCCTTTGGCGTAGGCTGTCGGCAGTAGCGTCGAGCCTGTAGCCAAGGCTGTCGATGTCAGCCCCGAGCCTGTTGCCAAGGCTGTCGGTGTAAAGTCTGAGGTCCTGCTGCTGACGATCCAGGCTGTAGCCTTTCTCCTCGACATTGTGCAGGTATTGCCACAGCAGCGATACGTTGCTGTAGAGGTTGACGATCTGCTCGCCGATTTCGTGCAGGTGGTCGTAGGCCTGCAGCACGCGGGCAGCATCGATGGCCGCAGTATCAGCCTGGTTGAACAGGATGCTGTCTACTGCGGCCGTCTGGAATGAGACGGGTCTGCCGTCCTGGCTGTAGACGGCGAACGTATCGTTCTGAGCCATGCCCTGTGTGAGCATGGCTATGAGTGTCAGTATGAGGAGGCAGACGCGTTTCATCATGTGTTATCTGTTAGCTCTTGAGAATTACAGTTTCAGTTTCTTGCGGATGTCCTTGGGTATGGCGTTGCGGTTGACGAGGAAGTCCATGGTGTTGGCAGCGATGAATGCCTTGGTCATGTACCATGTGCCCTTGTAGTCGCCGGTCTCACCCCATGAGTTCTTCACCATGTAGTACTCCTTGCCGTTCTGGTCCTTGGCGATGCCGTAGATGAGCATGCCGTGGTCGTCGGTGAGCTCCCAGTTGTCGAAGCGCTCCTGGCGCATCTCCTGGGTGGGAATGACCTCGGGTACGGTGCATCCCAGCGAGTCGATGACGTTCTTACGCTTCGATGCGGTGAGCTTCAGCCAGCGTGCCATGTCGCTGCCAGCCAGGCTCTTAGCCTTCTCGCCGTCGATGGCGTAGGCCAGTCCCTGACGGGTAAAACCCTCTTCCGACACGTCGCCGCCCCATGCGATGGTGTATCCGTTCATGACGGCATTGTCGATGACTTGCATCATCTCATCCATAGGCAGGTTCCACGACAGGGGGAAGCGCCAGTTGTCCTGTACCTCCACGGGGAATCCGGTGTAGAAGGGGTGGTGCGTATAGCTGGTGATGGAGACATAGTCGTCGAGGTTGAGTCCGAGGCTCTCGCAGAACGACTTCGGTGTGTACTCCTTGCCATCGTAGGTGAACTTCTCGGGGCACTGTCCCAGGTAGGCGTCGAGAATGCCCTGCAGTCCTAGCTTCCACTGGTTAGAGATTTTCTTGGCTGAGCTCTTGGCGACGGCAGCCACGTAGGGCTCCAACATGGAGAAGAACTCGTTGAAGTTGTTCAGCGAGTCACCGTAGAGCGAGCCGGGGAAGGGCATGGCTTCCTCGGGGCAGATGCCGTGGGCCTTCAGCGTGGCGAGCACGTCCTCGGCCGAGCCACCCTGCGAGAACTGGCAGTCGCCGTGGTAGCGTACCACCTGTATGGCGCGTTCCATGTACGTCTTGTTGGCTACAAACGACTCGCAGAGGTCGTAGGTCTTGCCTGTGGCCTTGAGAATCTCGGCCTCGAAGAACGACAGTGTGGAGTAGTCCCAGCAGGTGCCTGAGCGGTTCTGGTCCTTGACGCTGGTGATGGGGTTCTCCTTCACCACTGTAAATACTGGCTTGTTGTCAGCCTTCTGCTCAGTATTCTGAGCCTGTGTGCCTGTGGCCATGACAGCCAGCAGGGCGAGTGTGAATACTTTCTTCATGTCTTGTTTATTAAAATATAAGTATGGTTCGTGTAGTCTTATATGGTGAACGTGAGCCTGAGTCCCTGGTCGGTGTGTTCCTCCTTGATGCTCTGGCTCATGCCCTTGACGATGCTCACGGCTATGTCGTCGGCCTGTCCGCCTTCCAGCGGCGATGGGCCTTCGGGCATCGTGAAGCGCAGGGCCACTCCGTTGTCGTACTCGCTGTAGTCCAGTTCCACCTCCAGTGGGCGTCGCGTTGCAGGCACCAGCGTGGCTGTCATCTCCTCTACGATGTGCTGTACGGCCGTGAAGTGGTCGAGCAGGGCATACTTGATGCAGAAGTGCTCGATGTCGGTGAACATGCCGTAGATGTCGTAGTCGGGACCGCTGATGTTGAGTTTGAGCGAGCGTATGCGGCGTATGAAGGCCTGTGTGGCCTCGCGCTGCGGGTGCTCGAATATCTGGTCGGGCGTGCCGTCCTCGTAGATGATGCCTTCGTTCATGAAGAAGATGCGGGTAGAGACATCGCGAGCGAATTTCATCTCGTGGGTGACGACGAGCATCGTCATGCCCTCGCTGGCCAGCTGTCGCATGACGCTGAGCACCTCGCCCACCATCGTGGGGTCGAGTGCCGATGTAGGCTCGTCAAAGAGTATGATTTCGGGGTGCATGGCCAGGCAGCGGGCAATGGCCACGCGCTGCTTCTGTCCGCCCGACAGTTGCGAGGGCATGGCGGCGGCTTTCTCGGCCATGCCTACCTTGCGCAGCATCTGCATGGCCTCGTCTTCGGCCTGCTGACGGTCTATGCCGAGCAGCTTGACGGGACCCAGCGTGACGTTGTCGAGTATGGAGAGGTGCTCGAAGAGGTTGAAGCTCTGGAACACCATGCCCATCTTCTGGCGCAGTTTGTTCAGGGGGTAGCCCTTCTGTAGTATGTTCTGTCCGTTGACGATGATTTCGCCGCTGGTGGGTGGGTCCAGCAGGTTGAGTGCGCGCAGGAAGGTACTCTTGCCAGTGCCCGATGGTCCGATGATGCTGATGACCTCGCCCTTGGCAATGTCGCAGTTGACGTCTTTCAGCACCGTCAGCGGCTGTCGTCCCGGTGTATGGTAGGTCTTGGTAAGATGTCGTATCGTAATCATATTATTCATGCGGTAGCAAATAATTCATGCGGTAGCAAATTCTTCACTCTTCACTTTTCACTTTTCACTTATCACTTATCACTTTTCACTTTTCACTTTTCCCTTAACAGCCCAGTCCAGCACCTTGCCCAGCAGCCATGCCAGCAGGAAGTAGATGATGGTGATGATGATGAGGGGGAAGAAGGCATCGAACGTGCGGCTGCGTATCAGGTCGCTGGCCTTGGTCAGGTCCTGAATGGCGATGTAGCCTACGATTGACGTGTTCTTGAACAGTGACACGGCCTCGCCCTTGTATACGGGCAACACGGCGCGTGCTGCCTGTGGCAGTATGATGTAGCGGAAGGTCTGCAGCGGCGTGAAGCCCAGTGCCACGCCAGCCTCCTGCTGTCCTTGTCCTACGGACATGATGGCCGTGCGGAACATCTCGCTGACGTAGGCGGCGAAGACCATCGAGAAGCTGACGACGGCCACCGTCGTGGCGCTGAGTCCCGTCTGTGCCAGCACGACGTAGAACATGATCATCAGCAGCACCAGCAGGGGTATGCCGCGCATCAGGTCGATGTAGACGGCAGCCAGCGACTGCAGCCAGCGGCGCCGGCTCATGCGCATCCAGCAGATGAGAGCTGCCAGCAGGGTGCCGAGCAGCAGCGAGCAGATGGAGATGATGAGCGTCTCGCGCAGACCGTCGGTGATAAACTTCCAGCGGTCCTCGACGATGAGGTTGTTGTGCACGCCGTCCTTCAGCGACTGCCACAGTCCCTTGGAGGCAGTAGCCTGCTCGTCGAGAACGTAGTAGGCCTCGTGGCTGGCGTAGTAGGGGTCGGTGAAGAGTACCGACTTCTTTCGTTCCTCGGTGATGAAGAGCGAGCTGCTCCATAAGTCGGCCTTGCCCGTCTGCAGGGCGGCCGAGGCACCGGCCATATCGTAGTACTTGATGTCGAGCTTCATGTGGGCATAGCGTGCAAAGCGCTGCAGCAGTTCTATCTCCAGTCCCTTCCACTCGTCGCCTTCCAGGAAGCACATGGGGGCCATCAGGAACGAGGTGGCTACCTTCAGCTCGGTGCCGCTGGCGGGCTCCAGCTGCGGCATCTGCACCGTGTTGGGGTCCTTGGCGTCCATCCATCGGCGGCATATCTCGTCGTAGAGACCGCTCTCCTTGGCTTCGGCCAGAAACTTGTTGAACTGCTCCACAACGTCGGCCTCGTCGAAGCGGAGGGCGTAGCCCATGTCGAAGGCGCGGTCGCTGCGGAAGGCTATCTTCACTCCGTGGCGTCGCATGTCACTTGCCGACATGGCTATGTCGTCGTTCATGAAGGCGTCGGCCTTACCGTTCTTCAGGGCGGCTATCATGTCGGCCATGGTGGTGTAGCGTTCCAGCTTGATGTCCTGGCGTCCCGACATATCAATATCGTATATCGAGCCGGTTGGCACGGCTATGGTCTTGCCGACGACATCGGCCTCGCTGTTGATGACTACGGGCTCGGTGCGTGAGCTGCAGGCGGCCAGTACCGCCGTCATCAGTAAGGTCAGCAGCAGTGGCAGGCATCGTGTCGTGTGGTGTCCCTGTCGTGGGGTCTTCGTGAAGTCTGTCATCCGTCGGTCAGTTATTTTTCAGCCATGATTGCTTCCACCTCGTCGGGGTGGTAGGGTATGCGCTTGGTGCCCATGAAGCGGCATCCGTCCTCGGTGATGAGCAGGTCGTCCTCGATGCGTATGCCTCCGAAGTCCTTGTACTGCTCCAGCAGGTCGAAGTTGAGGAAGTCCTTGCAGTGGCCCTCCTTGCGCCATAGGTCTATGAGGTGGGGTATGAAGTAGATGCCCGGCTCGTCGGTCACCACGAAGCCTGGCTCCAGTCGGCGACCCATGCGCAGGCAGTTGGTGCCAAACTGCTCCAGGTTGGGGCGTGTCTCGTCGTCGAAACCTACGTATATCTGTCCCAGGCCCTCCATGTCGTGCACGTCCATGCCCATCATGTGGCCCAGTCCGTGAGGCAGGAACATGGCGTGGGCACCGGCAGCGACGGCCTCGTCGACGTCGCCCTTCATCAGTCCCAGCTCCTTCAGGCGCTCCGTCATGCGGCGGCATACGGCGAAGTGTACGTCCATGTACTTCACGCCGGGACCTGCCACCTGGAGCACCATGTCGTGGCACTCCTCTACGATACGGTAGAGGTCCAGCTGCTTGTGCGTGAACTTACCGCTGACAGGCATTGTGCGCGTGTTGTCCGAGGCATAGTCGTCCACGTTGCAGCCGGCATCGCAGATGACCAGCCGTCCGGCCTCCATGGGTGTGTCGCTGGGGCTGCCGTGCATGATCTCGCCGTGCTGGGAGAAGATGGTGGGGAAGGAGTTGCCCCGTGACGCCGAGCGGGCTACGCCGTCCACCAGACCGGCCACGGCACGCTCCGTGACGCCCGGCTTGATGAGGCGCTGAGCCGTCGTGTGCATCAGGTAGCCTACGTCGCAGGCACGGTCAATGACCTCTATCTCCTGCGGCTCCTTCGTCGAGCGCATCTTCACCACGGCCTTGATGAGCTCTAACGAGGCCTTCTCGCGCTGCTGCGAGGGGTGTATGCCCGTCAGGTCCATGATCTGTATCATCGTGTCGTGGCGGTAGGGGGGCAGGAAGTGGACGGCTCTGTGTGCTGCGATGGCATCGCTGCATACCTGACGGAGCTTCGACATCGGGGCCGTCTTCGTGACGCCCACCTCGGCGGCCAGGTCGCTGACGCTCGGCGTGAAGCCCATCCACACGATGTCCTCCACGTCGATGTCGTCGCCCAGCAGCCATTCCTCGTCGTTGTCCACGTCAATGATGCCCACCAGTCCCTCACGGTGCTGTCCGAAGAAGTACAGGAACGATGAGTCCTGTGTCATCGGAGCATAGGTGTTGGCAGGATAGTTCATGGGCACCTCATTGTTGCCGAAAAACACGATGAGTCCTTTGCCCATCAGCCGTTTCAGTTCCGCTCTGCGGCGGATATAAGTCTCTTTGCTAAACATACTTTACCATTGGTTTTTAAGATAACGACTGCAAAGTTAGTCATTTTTTTTGATTTCCCGCCCTTTTCCTCTTTTAATAAAATATAAATCTTTCGTGGAGTGCTTTCGTGAAGTGCTTTCGTGGAGTGCTTTCGTGAAGTGCTTTCGTGGAGTGCTTTCGTG
>JAFUSV010000002.1 GCA_017467565.1 Prevotella sp. | reverse complement strand
CTGACGGTGCGCGTGGCCCTGGACACGGAGAAGGGGACCATCACCATCAGCGACCACGGCATCGGCATGACCGAGGAGGAGATTGACAAGTATATCAACCAGATAGCCTTCTCGGGCGTCACCGACTTCCTGGAGAAATACAAGGACAACGCCAACAACATCATCGGACACTTCGGCCTGGGCTTCTACTCGTCGTTCATGGTGTCGAAGAAGGTGGAGATCATCACCAAGTCCTACAAGGAGGGCTCGCAGGCCGTCAAGTGGAGTTGCGACGGCAGTCCTGCCTACGAGATTGACGAGGCCGAGCGTGCCGACCACGGCTCGGACATCGTCCTCTACATCGACGATGACTCGAAGGAGTTCCTCGAGAAGGGCAAACTGGAGCAACTGCTGCAGAAGTACTGCAAGTTCCTGCCCGTACCCGTGGCCTTCGGCAAGAAGACGGAGTGGAAGGACGGCAAGCAGGTGGACACCGAGGAGGACAATATTATAAATAATGTGGAGCCGCTGTGGACGAAGACGCCGTCGACGCTGAAGGACGAGGACTACAAGTCGTTCTACCGCACGCTCTACCCCATGCAGGACGAGCCGCTGTTCTGGATTCACCTGAACGTGGACTATCCCTTCAACCTGACGGGTATCCTCTACTTCCCCCGCATCAAGTCGAACATCGAGATCACTCGCAACAAGATTCAGCTCTACTGCAACCAGGTGTTTGTCACCGACCAGGTGGAAGGCATCGTGCCCGAGTTCCTCACGCTGCTGCATGGCGTCATCGACTCGCCCGACATTCCCTTGAACGTATCGCGCAGCTATCTGCAGAGCGACCGTGAGGTGAAGAAGATTTCGACCTACATCACCAAGAAGGTGGCCGACCGTCTGAAGGCTATCTTCAACGAGGACCGCAAGGCCTACGAAGGCAAGTGGGACGACCTGAAGCTGTTTATCAATTACGGCATACTGACGGAGGAGAACTTCTACGACCGTGCCAAGGAGTTCTCGCTGTTCAAGGATACTGAGGGCAAGTACTATACCTTCGAGGAATATCAGAAGCTCATTGAGGCTGCGCAGAAGGACAAGGACGGTCAGCTGGTGTACCTCTATGCCACGAACAAGGAGGAGCAGTACAGCTATATCAAGGCTGCACAGGACAAGGGCTACTCCGTACTGCTGTTTGACGGACAGCTCGACGTGCCCTGCATACAGACCTTCGAGCAGAAGTTTGAGAAGAGCCACTTCACCCGTGTCGATGCTGACATCATAGACCGTCTGATAGTCAAGGACGATGCTCCCAAGAGCACATTGACTGACACGGAGCGTGACAATCTGTCAGCTATCTTCCAGTCGCAGGTGCCCAAGCAGGAGAAGGCCGAGTTCATGGTAGAGGTTGACGCTCTGGGCGAAGCTGCCAGCCCTGTCATCATCACTCAGAACGAGTGGATGCGTCGCATGAAGGAGATGAGCCGCTACCAGAGTGGCATGAACTTCTACGGACAGATGCCCGACTCATTCAACCTGGTACTCAACAGCGACCACCGTCTGGTGAAGGCCGTGCTCGACAATGCCAAGAAGGAACTGGAAGAGCAACTGAAGCCCATCGAGTCGGAACTGAAGGGACAGGAAGCCCGTCTGGCTGCCCTCAACCAGCAGACGGAGAAGAAGAAGCCCGAGGAGATCACCCAGGAGGAGAAGGACGACAAGGCCAACACGCAGAAGGCCATCGACGAGCAGAAGCAGAAGAAGGAAGCTGTGCTGAGCGGTTTTGCCGCGAAGACCCCCATCGTCCACCAGCTCATCGACCTGGCCCTGCTACAGAACGGCATGCTGAAGGGCGAGGCCCTCGACAAGTTCCTCAAGCGAAGCGTGGAGCTGATGTAATAGGAATTAAGAATTTAGAATTAAGAATTTAGAGGTGTTGCCCTTCGGGCAATTAAGAATTAAGAGTTTAGAATTAAGATGTGTCGCCTTTCGGCGATTAAGAATTATGAGTTAAGAATTATTTTGGCGACGAGAGCGAGAATAACTCTAAATTCTTAATTCCTAATCGCCGAAAGGCGACACTTCTTAATTCTTACTTCTTAATCGCCGAAGGCGACACCTCTAAATTCTTAATTCTAAATTCTTAACTCATAAAATTTGGAGAATAACGGCATATTTTGTACCTTTGCAGTCAAATACTAACTTAAAAACATTTTCGAAAAAAATGAAGATTCTGAAACTACTCGGTTTGACAGGTTTGCTGGCAGTAGCAAACACCATGTCGGCACAGACCTATTACGACCTGACGGACTATTATCTGGTGAACGCTACGTTCGATACCAACTTCAATTATGACAAAGCGGCCACAGGCAACGTGACCAACAAACTGATGGACATAGAAGGATGGTCCAAGAGCGAAGCACCATCGTCCATGGTGATGCTGGCCACGTTCGAGTATGGTACGGCTGCTACCGCCTACAAGAACAGCATTCCTGCTACGGGACAAGACGGCAAGGCAAACGGTGGCTGTCTGGCTATCGCTGCCGGATTGGGCAACAAGATTGCTTACCACCAGAAGATGACGTTGGCACCTGGCAAATACATGCTGATCACGGCCACCTACAATGCCCATGCTACGGCCAATAGCGGACAGAGCCTCTTAGGTTGGATTCCCGAAGAGGGTGAGGCCGTGATGTCCACACGTACCTTCTTTGACAATCAGAAATGGGTGACAGACACCATTCGCTTCGAGATCTCGCAGGCTACGAAGGGACACATTCAGATAGGTTACCAGTCTGTTTCAGGCGTGCTGATCAACAGCGGCACGATGCCTCTGATAGACTTTGTGAAGCTGATGCGTGACAAGCCCTACGATGAGAATATCGACGTACAGGGCGATGCGCCCACGGTGAAGACCGACAAGCGCTTTGCCCGTGGTGCCACCATGGCCTTCGGACGTATGACGGCCACCATCAAGGACGGCACCATCACCGAGCGTGGATTCTGCTGGAGCGAGTCGCCAGAGCCCACCATCAACGACTACACCACGACTGAGACCTTGTCGAACAATGGCACCATCTATTGGCTGAAGGACCTGAAGCCCGCCACGATGTACTATATGAGAGCCTACGCCAAGACCGAAGGCCGACAGGTGGGCTATGGTGAGGTCATCAAGTTCTGCACCATCCCCAAAGGACAAATCACACTTGACATGCGTACCAGCGGTGATGCCGACTCAGAGCGCATCAAGGCTGCTGCACAGACAGCTATCGACTGGTGGAACAACCTGACGGAGATGAAAGGTTTTTCTCCCAGCATCGGCTTTGCTTCAGGCACGCCGACTGCCGACTGCTCGTATGGAGGATGGATGCGCGTAGGTCCTAATCAAAGCTATCAGCGTCCTGGCACCATCATGCACGAGATGCTACATGGTGTGGGCGTCATACCTTGGGCTGACACAGAATGGGCCAGATTCAATCTTCGCTCAGGCACATCTAATGCTGCCGGCTTTGCAACCGGTTCCGGAACATGGTTGGGTGACAGAGTGACCGAAGTCTTACGCTTCTGGGACAACAGTTCAACAGCCCAGTTGAGTGGCGACTACCAGCACATGTGGCCTTACGGCATCAATGGTGCCAACGAAGATAATGGCAGCGACGTACTCTATATCGGTAATGGCCTGATATGTCAGGCATTGGGTGAGGACGGCTTGCAACACACCAACTCTCTCTTTGCCGAGCCGTATTATGCCTTCAACCAGGAGGACAACGTGAAATACTATCTGAAAAATGAATCGGCAGACCGAGGACTCTATTCGGCCTACTTGATTCCCACCAAGAGTGGAGCCTTGACATGGCGTGACATGACATCGGCAGAGGCTGTGGCCAACGATAGTGCCGCCTGGTACTTGACCTTTACCCCCAAGAACCAGTACTACCAAATACGCAATGCCGCGACGGGGCAGTATATCACCTACTCTGCCGGCTTCAAGACTATCGCCCGCACCTCGCCCACAACGAGTGACAACATGCATCTGATGAAAGGGCGTGTCGACGTAGGCTCGGGCGACAATGCCAAGCGCGGCTACTGGATCATATCGCCAGCTTCCAACTGGTCGCCGGCATGTATGCAGGCCAATGAAAAAAGTGCTGTAGGCAGCGAGACATTCAACATTGCCAATAGTGCCGTCGACCAGCGCTGGCTCATATTGACAGAAAACGAATTGGGACAGATGGAGGAGGCAGCCATAGCTTCACTCAGGCAGAAGGCGAAGGACATACTGGAACCCATCAAGGCTTTAGCCAATGTGCCTCATACCGAGAACGAAAATGGCGTTGATGCTACGTTTGCCAATAGCATCAAGGATATAGAAGAGAGCCTCGATGCAGCCACCACGACCTCTGAGTTGGTCAACCTGCCTGCAGCTGCCCATCAGGCTGCCTACCAGTTCCTGTGCAAGGTGACGGCTACGGATGCTGGCAATCCGTTCAATCTGACATACATGATTACCAATGCCGGCTTGGACAATAGCGATGGATGGTCGCTCTCACCCACCATCAACTATTCATGTGCTGAGTTCTTTGAAAAAACGTTCGACTTCAACCAGACCCTCAGCCAATTGCCTGGCGGCTATTACATCGTGAAGATGCAGGGATTCCAGCGTCCGGGTACCTCGGCCGACTCATACAACAACTACGTAGCTGGCAGGAACGCCGTCACGGCTTACATCTATGCCGGCAACAAGAACGTGAAGATAGCGCACATCGCACAGGATGCCCAGAGCAAGAAGCTGGGTGGCAAGGAAACGGCCGTGGGTAACAACATGTATATACCCAACGACATGCAGGCTGCCAGCCTGTACTTCAAACAGGGACTCTATGAGAACACGATAGAGAATACGGTAGAGAAAGACGGAGGCTCGCTGAAGTTTGGCCTGCGCAGCTCTACGATGTCAGGCAGCTACTGGGTCATCTTCGACAACTTCCGTCTGTACTTCCTGGGCAAGACCACACCCGACATGCAGGGCATCACCACCATCGAGCAGTCCGTGCCTCAGGCCGACCAGTATTACGACCTGCAGGGTCGTCGCGTGGTGAACCCGACGAAGGGCATCTATATCGTGGGAAATAAAAAGGTAAAAAAGTAAAAAGGACGTGGACGATTATATCTTGAACGAACACAACAAGGAGGAGTTTCCGCCTGCTCACACAGCCGAACATCTGCTCAATCAGACCATGATCAGGATGTTCGACTGTGGACGCAGCTATAATGCTCATGTGGAAAGGAAAAAGAGCAAGATGAGTTTCCACCTGGACCAAAAGCCCAGCAGACAGGAGGAGAAAGAGATAGAGCGACGCATGAACGAACTGATAGAGGCCGACCTGCCCGTGACGTTCGAGTATGTCACTCGCGACGAGTTGCCTGACGGCATTGAACTGAGCCGACTGCCCGACGATGCCAGCGAAACCATCCGACTGGTACGTATTGGTGACTACGACGTCTGTCCCTGCATCGGAAAGCACGTACGCTCCACAGCGCAGATAGGACGTTTCGAAATGTTGGGTACTAACTGGGATGAACATGAGCACTCCTTCCGTGTTCGATTTAAAATCATATGAAAAATGAAAAAGGCAATTACACTATTTGTTAACGCACTATTCGTCAGCCTCCTCAGTCAGGCAGCACCCGAACGTAAGCAACTGTTCGATTTCGACTGGATGTTCGCCCTCAACGACACGGTCAGCTGGCGACAGGTAGACCTGCCACACGACTGGAGTATAGAAGGCACTTTCGACCGCAATGCCCCTGCCGGTAACGATGGCGGCTATCTGCCTACAGGCAAGGGCTACTACCGTAAGACATTCACACTCAGCGAGGAGTATCAGGGTAAGACGCTCAGACTCTACTTCGAAGGTGTATATATGAATGCCGAGGTCTACGTCAACGGCCATCGGGCTGGCGGTCATCCCTACGGCTACTCGTCGTTCTTCGTCAACATCACACCTTATATATATATAAAGAAGCCCAACACCATTGAAGTGCGGGTGGACAACTCGCAGCAGAAGAACTGCCGCTGGTACACGGGCTCGGGTATATACCGGCATGTGTGGCTCTTGACAACGGGCAAGAACTACATCGATGAGTGGAGCGTACGTGTCAGTACTCCCAATAAGCACACGGTGGTGATGGAAGCTGAAGTGGTCATGGAGGATGGCACCCGTAAGACGGTAAGCCAGAAACGACAGATAGCTCAGCCACATCTATGGAGTCCCGATGATCCGTACCTCTACCATACCACTATCGCGGCCGAAGGCGACCGCCTGCCGCTGACCTACGGCATACGCACCATAGAGTACTCCGCACTCGACGGACTGCTGCTCAATGGCCGTCCCATCAAACTGAACGGCGGTTGCATTCACCACGATAACGGCATACTGGGTGCCGCTGCCTTCGATGCTGCCGAATACCGTAAGGTACAACTGATGAAGGAAGCAGGATTCAATGCCGTGCGTACCTCGCACAATCCCCCGTCAGAAGCTTTTCTCAGAGCCTGCGACGAACTGGGACTGCTGGTCATCGACGAGGCTTTCGACGGATGGCGCGAAAAGAAAAATGACTATGACTATCACCTGCTGATAGACCAATGGTGGCAGGAAGACCTGAAAGCCATGGTCATGCGTGACCGCAACCACCCCAGCATCTTCTGCTGGTCCATAGGCAACGAGGTTATAGAGCGCAAGAAGATTGAAGTCGTCAAGACTGCACGCCAGATGGCATCGCTCTGCCGTCAACTTGACCCTACGCGCCCCGTCACATCAGCCCTGGCAGCATGGGACAGCGACTGGGACATCTACGACCCGCTGGCAGCAGAACACGACATCGTGGGCTACAACTACATGATACACAAGGCTGAAAGTGACCACGAACGTGTGCCGGAGCGTGTGATGATGCAGACCGAATCGTATCCTCGCGATGCGTGGAAAAACAGCCAGATAGTCACCAGTCACAAGTATATCATCGGCGACTTCGTGTGGACGGCCATCGACTATATCGGTGAGTCAGGCATAGGCCGCTGGTACTATGAGGGCGATGTGGCCGGCGAACACTATGAGCGTCCGCTATACCCATGGCATGCTGCCTATTGCGGTGACATTGACCTCACCGGACAGCGCAAACCCATCAGCCACTATCGTGCCATGCTGTGGAAGGACGAACCCAGCTACATGGCCGTACGTGAACCTGACGGCTACGTAGGAACTATCAAGGAAACACTATGGGGCACTTGGCCTACATTTGAAAGCTGGAACTGGCCTGGATGGGAAGGTAAGAATATCGATGTGGAGGTGTACACCTACAAGCCTTCTGTAAAACTCTACCTGAACGACCAGTTCGTCGGCGAACAACCTACCAAAGAACTGAAAGCCACCTTCAGCATACCATATACCCCGGGTACGCTGCGTGCCGAGTGTGGCGACGAGACCATCCTCATGAGTACTGCCGGCGATGCAACCCAAATCAGGCTGACCACAGACAAGAAGGAGTTGGTGGCCGACGGACAGGACCTGGCCTTCATCACCGTTGAACTGACAGATGCCAATGGCCGAGTGAATCCTACTGCCAATCATCAGTTGACAGCCACGGTGAAAGGTGCCGGCCGACTGATAGCCTTCGGCAATGCCGACATCAAGGACACAGACGGTTACACCAATAATGCTCACAAGGCATGGAAGGGTCGCGCCCTGCTGGTCGTCAGAAACAACGGCAAGAGCGGGAGCATCAATGTCAACGTGTCAGCTGCAGGCCTGAAGAACGGAGCGGCTCAGCTGAAATGTGTCAGGTAAGAAGATGTGTAGCGAGAATACCGATGCTGACGGTGAGACCGTAGACGAAGATGTTGCGGGCAGTCTCACCTAAGCATCGGTTGAGAGCCTTGCCCAGCCATATCTGGCGCATCTCGCGATAGGTCTGTACGTGAAGCAGCAGATAGATGACTGGCAGCACGAAGGCACACCAGTGGCCGTGGAAGATGAAGACGACACCCATCAGGCATGCCACCAGCCCCAGACAGAGATAGCTGCGCAGCGAGGCTTCAGCTCCTATACGCACCACGATGGTACGCTTGCCGGCCTCGCGGTCAGTATCGCGGTCGCGAAAATTATTGATGAACAGCAGCGCATCAATGACCAATCCGCAAGCCAACGAAGCCACCAGAGCCTCGGCTGTGACAGTCCCCGTCTGCACATAGTAGGTCATCGTGACGGGTACCAATCCGAAGAAGACCAGCACCAGCAGGTCACCCAAGCCTGCATAGGAGAAATAGGTGGTATAGAGAAAACAGAAGACCACACACAGCACACCGACAATGACCAGCTGCCACCCGCCGTAAAAGACCAGAGGCAGTCCCACAAGACATGCCGTGAGAGTGGTCAGCGCAATGGCCAGCTTCATGTGGCCGACACTCACCCACCCTTGTGCACAAGCCCGTTCAGGTCCCAGTCGTGTCTCGCGGTCGTCGGTACCCTTCAGATAGTCGTACAGGTCATTGACAAAGTTGGCATCTATCTGCATGATAAAGGCAAACAGCAGGCAGAGCACGGCAGGAAGTAGCGAGAAGCGGGAAGTGAGAGGCGAGCGTGAAGCATCGCTCCAAGCCAGCGCCAGTCCTATCATCACAGGCACAGCAGCTCCCGTCAGCGTCTTAGGGCGTGCTGCCAGTATCCATGCCTTGAAAGAGTCTTTCTTTACGTCCATACATCAGTTTTTTTGGAAAACGTTTGCAAAAGTACTCAAAATTCCGTATATTTGCAAACTAAAAGCAAAAAAGATGATGAAGAATACCGCAAGTCTCGACCTGGTCGAGTTTATCGAAACTCAGATATTGCCGCAGTATGCCCAGTTCGACAAGGCCCACAACCTGGAGCATGTCACCCGCGTCATCCGTCGCTCCATAGAGCTGGCCAAGCACACGGGTGCCGAACTCAACATGGTCTATGCCATTGCTGCCTATCACGACCTGGGCATGTCGGGGCCAAGGGCTATCCACCACATCACGGGGGGCAAGATTCTGGCCAGCGACGCACGGCTGAAGCGATGGTTCTCGCCAGAACAGATCAAGGTCATGAAGGAGGCCGTGGAGGATCATCGCGCATCAGCATCGCATGCCCCTCGCAGCCTGTACGGCAAGATTGTGGCCGAGGCCGACAGGGACATCATTCCCGAAGTGGTATTTCTGCGTACGGTACAGTTCGGCATGGCCAACTACCCTGAGATGAGCCGGGAGGAGCATTGGCGTCGCTTCCGCCAGCACATGGATGAGAAGTATTCCTCACATGGCTACATCCGTCTATGGATTCCAGGGTCGCCCAACGAACTGAAGCTGAAGGAGCTACGCAACATCATAGCCGACCCTCAGCAACTGAGACAGCAGTTTGATAAATACTACGATTTGGAGAAGCTCAATGCAGGACAATCTGACCCGTCTTGATCAGATAGCCTACCACGAGGGCTGCCACCAGGATGATGAACACGACGGAACGTGCCAGGCATCCTACTACTTTCTTGATGATGAAGACAGCTATGATGATAGCCACCAGTGCACCGATATAATACTGTAAGTCTGTCATTTCTTTTTTGTAATCAATGTTTAAAGATTTGCCTGAAGGCCGTGGGAACAGGGGTCTCGAACTCCATGGGTTCGCCAGTCACAGGATGCGTAAAGCAGAGCAGCCACGCATGGAGACAGAGCCGATGGAGCGGGTCGTCACCATTGCCGTACTTCGTGTCGCCGCAGACGGGATGTCCCATGTCGGCCGAATGGACGCGAATCTGGTTCTTACGTCCTGTCTCCAGTCGAAACTCCACCAAGGAATGATCCGTCGTACGGTCGAGAACATGGAAATGCGTGATGGCCAGTTTGCCACCATTATCCACGGGCGATGAATAGGTGACGTATGCTTTGTTATCCTTCAGCCAATTCTGTATGGTACCCTCATCCTGCTCCATCTCACCCGAACAGACGGCCACATAGCGTCGGTCGTAGACGATCTGGTGCCAGTTGTGCTCCAGTATCTGTTCCGTCTCTATGTCTTTGGCATATACCATCAGGCCGCTGGTGTCGCGGTCCAGCCGGTGTACGACATGTGCCGTACATTTCTGACGCGACTTCTTGAAATAGTCGTCGAGCACGCTCTTGACATTCAGCGAAGCGTGGCCGGCAGCCATCGACAGGATGCCAACCTGCTTCTCGATGACAATCAGCCAGCGATCCTCGTAGACTATCTTCACATAGCGACTCTTGAACGACTGCTGGTTGCGCTTGGTCTTCGACACAGCCACCTTCATGCCAGGCTGCAGCATGAAGTCAAACTGTGTCACCGTCTTGCCGTTCACCTTGATGCCGCGCCCTGTGAGCGTAGCCTTCACTTTCGAACGGCTCTCCCTGACGTTTTCCAACAGCCACTCCAACAGCGGCTTCTGTTCCTTAACCACCAGATGCTCATAGTCACCTTCGCGGTTATATCCTGTGTTCATTCTCATAATCGGCCGCAAAATTACTAATTTCTTTCGAAATAACCGCCATCAGAACGAACATTTTTCACTCTTCACTTTTCACTCTTCACTTTTCACTCTTCACTTTTCACTCTTCACTTTTCACTCTTCACTCTTCACTTTTCACTTTTCACTCTTCACTTTTCACTCTTCACTCTCTTCTTTCCGTCAACGATATAGATGCCCTTTGGCAATGAACGGAGAGGCGTGTCGGCTGTCGTTCCCATCAATACACCTCTTATATTATATATACGTCCTTCGCGGCGAGCCATCTCTACCTCGTCGATGCCTGCCAGTTCGGGCTTCAGGGTGAGCGCCATGCGGGCCACATTCTCCATCAGCGAGGCACCGCTGACCATAGCTCCCATCGAGGCTACCTTCGTATAGTCAAACGGTTCGCCCCAGTAGTAGTTGCAGTAGCAGGCCGGATATTTGCTGAGGTCCATATTGGCCCACAGTGTCTTAGCATTCGACTGCAGGATACGCACAAACTGTCGGCGATAGCTGAGCGAAACATCCTCATCGAGAGCCATGTTGACGATATAGGGTATGGCAACAGCCTTAAAGATACTCTGGTCCATAGTACTACCCTCGTCGCGCAGGATGCCCTTGTACGTGCAGCGGTTGCTGGTGCAGAGGTAGTAGATGACCTTCTGTGCCATCGTCATGTATTTCTTGTCGCCCGTGATATGGTACAGCTGGCGGCAAGCCTCGCCAAACGTACCCTGCGTATAGGTCAGAGGGGGATCCTCCACACGACCGTCATTGTTCAGGACAGTCTTCATCT
>JAFUSV010000052.1 GCA_017467565.1 Prevotella sp. | reverse complement strand
GGAAGACCACTATTCTTCATCTCGGTACACTCCAGCACTACCTGGACGCGATTACCCTTTGCTTTCTTGCTTGCCATGGTCTATTATTCTCCTATAACTTTAATGTCTTTCCAGTCCACGTAGCCTTTGGCAACGGCCTGCTTCAACGCGGCATCGAGACCCACTTTATTAATCAAACGAAGGCCAGCGGCGCTGATCTTCAACTGAATCCAGCAATCTTCCTCGACATAGAAGAACTTCTTGCTGAACAGGTTTACGTCAAAGCTTCTCTTGGTGCGATGCTTTGAGTGAGACACGTTGTTACCTATCTGTGCCTTCTTTCCTGTAATTTGACAAACTTTCGACATTTCTATCTACTTTAATTGTGTACTTTTTGATACTTACTCCAAACAGGGTGCAAAGGTACTTAATTTAATTGAGAATTGAGAATTGGAAAAAGAGAATTATCAGTATCTTAATGTTTTTTAACTCTCAACGGCTTCCTCCGGCTCAAATTCTGCCTTCAGGAAGTCACAGAACATCTGTGCTGCCTTGTTGGCGGCGTTGGCCAGGTTGATGTCGCGTCCTTCGTCTTCGGTAAGCTGAAAGGTGACTGTCTTTTCGGGCGATCCGCATGCCAGCCAGATGGTACCTACGGGTATGTCCTTGGTGCCGCCGCCAGGGCCTGCGATGCCCGTGGCTGCTATGGCATAGTCGGTGTTGAGAGCCTTGCAGGCACCTTTCACCATCTCGACTGCCACTTCCTCGCAGACGGCAGTCTTCTCCTCCAGGAGTTCGTGACTGACTCCAAGCAGGTTTTCCTTCACTTCGTTGACATAGCAGATGATGCCTCCCTTGAAATATTTCGATGCGCCGGGCACGGCAATGATGCCCTCGGCTATGCGTCCTCCAGTACAGCTCTCAGCGGTACTGACTGTCTTTTCTTTTTCCCAAAGCAGTCGGCTGATTTCCCTGCTTATAATCTTTCCTTCAAAGTCCATATTCTGAGCCCCCTAAGTCAGGGGGATAGGGTCTGAACAAGCGAAAATCAGACCTTTATTTTTATGTTTGACTTCAGGGGTCTGCGCTTGTTCAGACTCCTGTTGCCCCTAAGGGGGCTAATCGAATGTCACTTTCGAGAATGCGGGGGCATCGATGGGACAAAACTCCTGGTCCTGGTACTTATAGTGGCCCACGATGGCTATCATGGCAGCATTGTCGGTGGTGTAGCTGAACTTGGGTATGTAGACCGTCCAGCCATAGCGACGGGCATGGTCGTGGAAGGCATTGCGCAGGCCGTTGTTGGCGCTGACGCCACCAGCCACTGCCACATGCTTGATGCCTGTATCCTTGACAGCCTTGCGCAGCTTTTTCATCAGGATATCGACGATGGTCCACTCCAGCGAGGCGGCCAGGTCTTCCTTGTGATGCTCTATGAAGTTGGGGTCGTCGGCTATCCATTTCCTCAGGTTATAGAGGAACGACGTCTTGAGTCCCGAGAAACTGTAGTCGTAGCCGGGTATCTGCGGTTCGGCAAACTGGTAGGCCTTGGGGTTGCCCTGACGTGCCAGGCGGTCGATGATGGGGCCGCCGGGATAGCCCAGTCCCATCACCTTCGAGCACTTGTCGATGGCCTCGCCGGCCGCATCGTCAATGGTCTGTCCGAGCACTTCCATATCGTTATAGGCGTTGACCTTCACTATCTGCGAATTGCCGCCGGAGACGAGCAGGCAGAGGAACGGGAAGGGAGGTGGCGTGAAGTCGCCCTCGCCCCCGTCGATGAAGTGGGCCATGACGTGGCCCTGCAGATGATTGACGTCGATGAGGGGTATGCCCAGCGAGCGTGCAAAGCCTTTGGCAAAGCTGACGCCTACGAGCAGGGAGCCCATCAGGCCGGGGCCACGGGTAAAGGCGACAGCAGACAGCTGCTCCTTGGTGATGCCTGCCTTGGCTATAGCCTGGTCGACGACAGGTACGACGTTTTGCTGGTGGGCGCGGCTGGCCAGTTCGGGAACCACGCCGCCATACGCCTCGTGTACGGCCTGCGAGGCAGTGACGTTAGAGAGGAGTACGCCGTCTCTGAGCACAGCTGCAGATGTGTCGTCGCAACTGGACTCTATGCCGAGTATATATGTGGGGTTCATCTGACTCATGAGGGTACAATATGATATTGTTAATAGGTTAAGACTTCGACGCCGTGCTCGGTCATCAGGAGGGTGTGTTCCCACTGGGCCGAGGGTTTCTCGTCCTCAGTGATGACCTCCCATCCATAGGGATCGTCAGCATCTATAAACACGCGCCATGACCCCATGTTGATCATCGGCTCGATGGTGAACACCATGCCAGGTACAAGCAGCATACCCGTGCCGCGATAGGCGTCGTGGTCTACCTCGGGCTCCTCGTGGAAAGCCAGTCCCACGCCGTGGCCCGCCAGGTCCTTGACGATGCCGTAGCCGTACTTCTTGCAATGCTTCTTGATGGCATGACCGATGTCGCCCACGAAGCCCCAGGGCTTGGCGGCCTCCATGCCTATCTCCAGGCACTCCTTGGCCACGCGCACCAGCTGTTCCTTCTCGGGTGTCGTCTTGCCGATGATGAACATACGCGAGGCATCGGCATAGTAGCCGTCGAGGATGGTGGTGAAGTCTACATTGATGATGTCGCCCTCCCGCAGCACATCCTCTTCCTTGGGTATGCCGTGGCACACCACCTCGTTGATGCTGGTGCAGACACTCATGGGGAACGGCGGGGTATCCTCGTCGCCGCCATAGTTGAGACAAGCCGGTATGGCATTGTGCTCTTCGCAGTACTTGCGGCATATCTGGTCAATCTCGAGCGTGTTCATGCCTTCATGAATAGCAGTTGCTACGGCATCGAGCACACCCGTATTGACGACACCCGCCTTGCGTATGCCCTCTATCTGTTCGGGAGTCTTGATGAGATCGCGGGTAGGAACAAGTTTGCCCTTGTTCTCCCAATACATGATCTGCTTATCGAATTCTGTGGGTGCCTGCCCTGGCAGGCAGCGCCATCTTCTCTTATGTGCCATTATCTTTTTTTACGTCTAAACGGGTGCAAAGGTACGAATAAGTGAGCGAAAATGCAAATTTTCTTTGAGTTTATTTTAGAACTGCCGTTTTCAGCCGCACTACCCGGGTGCCCGTCTGTGCGGGTCGTTTCTTCTGATATTCGTACAACGTGAGGGGCTCTTCGACGACCTTCTTGTGCACGCTGGAGGCATTGAGCAGATGGAGCCCGTCCTCGCGCCAGACGGCGAAGCCCAGGTGTGCTATCTCAAGTCCCGGCTTGTTGGTGGTCAACGCCAGTATGTCGCCATCCTTGATAACCTTGCGGAGCTGACGGTGCTGTCCGGTCTTCGACTTCGGTATGTAGCGGTAGCGGCGCCCTTTGATTGCCTGTTCCTGCTGACGGATGACCTTGACCCACTCCGGATGGCGTGCCAGTGACACATAGGCATCGGGATGCGAGGACATGTAGCTGGGACGTAGGGTCTGCACGGCCGTGAAGGGCTCCACGTCCATCTGCACCTCCTCGACATAGCCCATGCGTGTGTTGTCGATGATCCAGTCGCTGAAATAGTGCAGCCGGCTGGTATAGCCGTTCTGCTTGCCGTCGCGATAGCGGAGGGTGCGCAGTTGGCGCACATAGTCATCGAAAGTCTTCTCGCCACGTGCTATGCAGAGGCGGAGGGCGGTGACAGACTCTACGAACGTCGTGCAGTCGAGCTGCCGTGTGTTGATGATGAGGTGCTCGTCGTCAGGGAAGAGTTCGAGCGTATGGGCTACGTAGGGTCTATCCACGAACTGCCGTGCCACCCACAGCGGGTCATTCGCAGGTGCATTGGCCAGCAGCCGAACAATCATCACACTGTCCTCCGCAGTGTACGTCACTTGCTGAGCCACGAGGGGCAGGGCTGTCAAACATGCCATCAGGCAGGCTAAGAATTTTCTCTTCATGTCGTTTTCTGTATTTCTTTTTCAGTCCGAAATTATATCCTACATAGAGATTCATCGAGCCAAAGGTGTTGTTGGCAAAGAATCGGGGTTTGCGGTAGTTGTTGGAATGGACGATGACGCTCGCGCCCGCGTACCATCTCATATTATTATATACGATGCCAAAGCGTCCGATGCCGTCGAGGTTGACATTCTCGAAGACGAAGCCCAGATAGTTCTGCCCCTCGGAAGGTCCGTCGGCCGAGCTGCGCTTGTAGGCAATGGCAGCCTGCAGACTGGCAGCGAAAAGCCAGTTGCGGGCGAACACCCAGTTGTAGGCATAGCCTCCCGAGATGTTGAAGTCGTTGTACTTCACCTTGTCGAACATCAGACCGCTGTCCACGACGGCCACCTGTCGTCCCAGTCGCTCGTCGCTGAGTATCTGCAGGTCGCGGTAGTCGAACGACAGCGTGTTGCTGGTGTAGCCCAGCCCTGCCATCCACGACCCGCAGCTGACCTTCTGAATGGTGCTCTGCGAGAAAGCTGCAGGATAGGAGAAGCGTCCGTGGTTGAAGATGTAGTAGGCATTGAAGCCCGTGATGCCTGCCTGAATGCCGCCGAAGGAGGCTCCGTTGAGCCGTCGGACGTCGATGTCCTTGCCCAGTCGGGCATTGCGTATCTTGTAGTCGTTGCCTGTGCGCCGGTAGAAGAGGTCTACGCCTATCTGCGACGTATAGAGGCTCATGACGAACTCCTGCTTCAGGTTGCTCAGGCTGATGTTGGACAGCTCGAAGGTGTAGCCTGCGAATATCCAGCGCCAGCCGAAGTAAGGTCCCACCTTCAGCTTCATGTCGGGCGAGAAGGTGACCGACTGCGGATCGTCGCCAACGCTGCGCAGTATGTAGAGGTCATAGTTCTGCGTGGCCTGCAGCATCACCGTAAAGTTATAATGCTGGGGCTCTATGTAGGTCGTATCTATCCAGTCGAAGCGGCTGACGATGCGTTTCACCTCATGATAGCCACTATTTAGTTTCTCCGTCAGACGTTGCATCACCGTGTCCACAGGCTCTACGGCGCGGACAGCGAAGGTTAACATGACGAAAAGGAAACAGGCGATGACTCTCTTCATAGCTCAGTATTTACCCAGTATGCGGTCGAGCACCCAGTTGGTGGGCGTCGCCGTCAGACTGGTACAGTTGCACATGGCCAGTCCCTGCAGGTGTTCTATGACTTTCTTGATGAGCGGATATTGTACATAGTCAGGATTTTCCACCTCGATGCGCTGCTCGCCTCCACTGACGTGAACGACGATGGGCGAATAGTTGAATACCGAGAAGCTGAGCGACCCCTTCTCGCCTATGACAAGGACGCGGTCGGCACGTGCCGAGTCGTGTGCCACGAAGCACCACGAGCCGCTGCCCGGCAACCCGTTCTCAAAGCGGAAGACGGCACTGACAGAGTCCTCGGCCGAATAGAGGTGTCCCCTGTTGGCACAGATGCCGCGGGCCTCGACGATGACGCCGAAGAAATGCTGCAGCAAGTCGAGCTGATGGGGAGCGAGGTCGTAGAAGTATCCTCCACCCGATATCTCGGGGCGCAGCCGCCAGGGCAACGTCTCGGGATGGGTGTAGTCCAGCTGGCGGGGTGGCACGGCAAAGCGTAGCTGCACGTTGAGTATCTGGCCAATGACACCGCCGTCAATAATATCCTTGACCTTCTGGAAATAAGGCAGATAGCGGCGATAATAGGCACAGAAACAGGGTACGCCCGTCTGCTGGCTCACATAGTTGATGCGCAGGCAGTCATCGTAGCTGGCTGCCAGCGGTTTTTCCACGTAGACAGGCTTACCAGCCTTCATGGACATGATGGCAAAGGTGGCGTGACTCGACGGTGGTGTAGCCACGTAGACGGCATTTACCTCGGGGTCGTCAATCAGTTCCTGAGCGTCAGTGTACCAGCGTGGCACCCCGTGGCGCTCGGCATACGAACGGGCCTTCTCCTTGGTGCGGCTCATGACGGCAACGACACTCGAGCCCTCAACCATGCCAAAGGCGGGTCCGCTCTTCTTCTCGCAAACCTCGCCGCAACCAATGAATCCCCACTTCAATAACTTCATCCTGATACCAAATTTTGTGCAAAGGTACAAAAAGTTTTGAAGTTTAAAGTTTAAAGTTTGAAGTTTTTTCAAGCGGGACAACAAATTTTTCACTTTTCACTCTTCACTCTTCACTTTTTTTCGTACCTTTGCATGAAGTTTAGAAAAAAAATGAGCTAAATTATGGATAAAAACGAACGACTGGCGTTGTCACGCCAAAGGAACACAGGAGCCGTCATCACCGATGGCTATCAGTTGTTTTTCAATAATATCTGGTCTGTCATCAAGCGTACCTGGGTACTGGCCATTGTCTATGCGCTGGTCTTCGGGCTGATGGGCTACTACTTCTGCCAGAGCCTGCTGCCCAAGATGATGACGGCCGACGGGCTGCAGTTGTCGCCTTCAGCCCTGTGGCCCCAGGTAGGCATCTTTGGTGCCTACGTCTTCTTTTTCCTGCTGATGGCTGTGCTGATAGCCTCGAAAATCATCAAGCTGTTCAGGGAGCATCGCAAGGAGGGGTCTATCAGCGTACACCTCAACTGGAAACAGCTGCTCACGCCCTCCATCAACCGTAGGCTGCTGCTCATCGTGGCCTGGCTGGCTGTGGCTGTCATCGTGTCGATGGCCTTGGTATGGGGTGCTTCGGCAGGCATCGTAGCACTGACGGGTGCCGAGGGTCTGTTCAGTTCTGTGCCCGCCATGCTCATCGTCGCGCTCATCGTCATTGCACTCATGGTCGCCCTGCTGCCCTTCGGCTACACGCTGATGAAGAATGCGATGGACGGCCCGCTGGCTTTCTATCCGCCTGTCAAGGGCTATCGCAAGGGCTTCTACCACGAGGGCATGCTGTTCTGCGTCATGCTGACCACCGGCATCGTCACCCTCCTGCTGACCATACTGTTCGAGGCTCCCGCCATCTATATGCTCGTGGCTCATGTGGAAGCCCAGAAGAGTGTGCTTCAAGGCGATCCCAGCGGTCTGCCCGGCAGCATTGCCGTGCTGACGTTCCTGGCCTTTGCATTCAGTGGTTTCTTCCAGGCATATATCCACATCAGCACCCTCTTTCCCCTTTATTATACGTACGGGAAGATTGAGTTGAAATATTAGCGGCTCCATGTCGTATGTAAGAATTAAATATAAAACGGACAGAAGAAACTCCTGACAATGAAGACGTTACTCAAACATATCACCAGGTGTATCATGGCAGTGACATTATTTCTGCCATGCGAGGTCATGGCCGATGCCATAGGCGACAAACTGATAGAACAAGCCGACAGCCTGTATGGCGCTCAGCAGTATAAAGAGGCATTGGAGGTGGCCCACAAGGCACTGCCGCTGACAAAGGGCACTGATAGCGAGGCTGACTGTCTGAACCTGCTGGCTATTATCAACATCCGTCTGTCAGACTATAAAGAAGCAGCCCACTATGCCAAGGCATGCTATGCCATAGACGAGCAGAGCGGCGACCCCGACGTGATGTCGTCGAGCCTGAACACACTGGCTGCTATCTATATGGGCGCCAACCAGCCGAAAGAGGCTGAACAGTATGTGCTGAAAGGTATCGAGATGGCAGAGAAAGCCAACAACCCCGGTCGTATGGCCGTGCTGCTGGCAATGGCCTCAGAGGTCTATCATGCACAAGGAGACGACAAGAAGGCCTTACCTTATATAGAACGCGCCTACCAGATAGACAAGCAAATGGGCAATGAGCCACGGGCGATGGTGCGATTGGCACAGAAAGCTTCGGTACTCATCGGACAACACGAATACAAGGAAGCCGAAAGCACACTGCGACAGGTTATTCCCTATCTTCGTCAGAACAACGACCGTCATTCTCTCGGCATAGCCTACAATAAGATGGGTATGGCATTACTCTCCCAAGACCGTGAGAAGGAGGCAGCGCCTTATTATCGCGATGCCATTAGCATATTCAAGAAATTGGGTGACCCTTACAATGAGGTACAGGCCCACCGCGGGCTATATGAGTGCCTCTGGAAGCACGAGCCTGCCGAAGCAAGGCGCAGTCTGAAGCGTTTCGAAGTGCTGAAAGACTCCTTATATAATAATATGTCGGCAGAGGCATTGGCCAAATACAATGCTGAATTCGGCAACGACTGGCTGCAGATAGAGAACCACAAGGAGCGTCGAGCCAAGCTGTGGGCCATTACCCTGTCTATCATCATCGCCTTGACAGCTATCATCATCTGGTGGCTGATGCGGCATAACCAGAAGCGACAGTCGCGTATCAATGCCGAACTGAGTGAGCACATCAATGAATTAAGCAGAAAGTACGATATACTTAGCGAACACTACGATAATGCCATCACTACATCTGCTGAGCGCGACAACGCTACAGAACTGACGAGTAGTGATCGCGATTTCCTGGAACGTACCGTCTGTGTCATCAACAAACTGATCCTTGAAGGACAGCCCGATGCCAACCATGTGGCCGAACAGATGGGCATGAGCCTCTATCAGTTGCGTCAGCGACTTAACAGCGTCATTGGCGAGAAGCCACAAGACTTCATCGCCACCATCCGCATGCGCCGTGCACGTCATCTGCTGGATAACCATCCGGAGATGAACATCACAGAGATTGCCACATTGTGTGCCTACAACGACACACCCAACTTTACACGCGCCTTCAAGAAGACCTTTGGTCTAACACCGACTCAGTATATCGACCACCAGAAGGAATCGAAACAGAAAGGTACGTTTTAAATTCCATTTTTTAAGGTTCGTTTCTTTTATTTTCCACGTTTTTTTCTCTGCTTTATATTAAAGCGGAATGTTTGTCTACGCAACAAACTATCCTGTCATATCATTCATTTTTAGGTAAACTACACGAAATGATAAGACTATTTGACGAAATGATAATATAAAAACCGCCATTCTATCGTAACTTTGCAGCATCATTTCATTCATGAAATAGAACAACTGCACAATGGCAAAGACCAATTACCAGAAAGCGGCTACCGATTACGCTCGAGAGTATTTAGAACAATTGCTCAAGATGGAAGACATCTTGGGCAAGAATACTGCAAACAAAAAAGCTGACAATAAGCCAAAAACATAAACAAGCAAATAGCAAAAACTGACCAAGTAAAAGTGACCATAAATCGAAACAGAATATTAACTTAAAAAACCTACAAATATGAAAAGATCTTTCCTGCTTAGTTTACTCCTATGCTTGACATTAGGAACATGGGCCAACTTCACCCCCGATGTACCCGACGGCAGTCCCCAAGGAAGCACCGTCATTTTCTTCGACCTGAAGCTGAATGGACAAGTCATTGCCCCCAACGAGTTTAGTAATAATTATCAGGTGGCTGCCTTCATTGACGGCAAGTGCCGCGCCGTTGCTGATGTCCAGACAACACCCGCTGAAAGCTATCTGCAGTTGGAAGTGCCTGGTAACTACTCGCTCAGCGAGGAAGACAACAACAAAGAAATCACTTTCAAAGTGTTCATGATCGGTACCCAGTGCACCTACGAGCTGACCAGCGACCCACGCGTTGTCTTCGGTTCTCAGGCCACATACGGCAAGCCATCCACCGACCACGTGCAGCTGACAGGCAACTATCCTTCCTATATCCAGCTTCGCGACATCACAATGAACATCAACGAGAGTGTCACCCTGAAAGACTACATCGCCATGAGGCCCTCTGATGCCACGTTGCCTTTGGAGGCCAGATGGCAGGTATCCGACCAGCGCATGGCCACGATCGCCGACGGCAAACTGACGGCAAGGACATCAGGAACGACAACCTATACGCTGACTATTCCAAACGGCACTGATGCAACAGGTACAGCCATGAGCACTAAATACACGGCTAACCTCACCATCAAGAGTCCTGCTACCGCCATCAACGTGACACAGACCACCTATGAAGTCAACATGGGTCAGGACCGCGAGCTGAATGCCTTTCTCGCAACGGCCTATACGCTGGTGCCTGCCGGCAGTACAGACGTGGTGAGCTGGGTGATTGGTGATGAGAGCATTATCGGATTCAACGAATCCAATGCACAGTTCACGCTGAAACAGCCTGGACAGACCACCATGACACCTGTCATCTACAAATCCGACGGCACCATCGGCGTATCCGGCAGAGCTATCACCATCACCGTGAAGCAGTTGGTGGAACGTATCTCCGCCAGCACGACCTCAATAACATGCAACGTGGGCGATAACGATATAGTTGAACGTCTGGAACGACTTATCACCTTCTATCCCAGCAATGCCACCAATAAGACAATGACATGGAACATTGCCCAGGACGGTGTGCTCGGTATGAACAATGGTGCCATCACAGCCATGACAGTAGGACAGACACAGGTGTTGGGTGCCACTACCGACGGCTCTAACCTGACCATCGCATTTACCGTCATCGTGGAAGACAACCTCACACTCACTTCGTTTACCGTTACCGTCACCCCTGAAGACAAAGGCATCGGCGGTACTGTGAAACTGACTCCCGTTCCTGCCACCGCTGTCTACAACATGTCCGACTTCCAGCTGACGGCCACGGCAACGGCAGGCACAGCCACCAACTATGGCGACTGGACACCCATGACCTTCGTTCAGGACGGACAGGACCCGCTGTCATACCTCTACAGCGGCCAGTTGCCTGGACAGTTCACCGTCCAGGTGATGAAGGGAGGGGTTGTCTTTGCCCAGTCTAACAGCATCGAGGTACCCTTCGTTGCCATGTTTGAAACAGGCTGGCAGTGGAAGAGCAACAACTACATCGACGTCACAGGCATTAACGGCCTGACCGAGTTCTTCGGAAGCGGTCTGACAGAGGCTCGAACGAAGAACGCCCTGCTCTTTAACGACCCGTCATGGGGCTATGTAGGCAGCATGCTCAGCAACGGCATCAATAAGACGCAGATGTACAAGGTCAACATGACTACCGCCTCTAAAACCTATATCACCGGTGGCTCTATGCCACGCGCACTCACCGTCACTCTCGAACCTGGCTGGAACTGGGTAGGAAGCCCCTACTTCTACAACCGCAAGCTGGCCACGGCCATCGACGCAGCCAGCCTGCCGGCAGGACTGGTGATACAGGGCAAGAGCGGTTCTGCCGAAGTAGCCAACGGACAATGGAACGGCAGTCTGACGACCATCAACAGCGGCGAGGGCTACCTCGTCTTCAACCCCAACACCACACAGTCACGTATGACATGGGCCACAGAGATAGGCAGTATGTCACAGGGCAACGACGCCGCCGGCTCACGCGCACAGCGTGTCAGCATCTGGAACTACGATGCATCCCGTTTCGCCAACAACATGACGATGGTTGCCACGCTGAGCAACATCGAACAGCCAGAGCAGTACACACTGGGTGCCTTCGTCGATGGCGAGTGCCGCGGTGAGGGTGAATATATCGACGGTCGTATGTATATCACCGCCCATGTCAACGACGGCGAGCAGGTATCGTTCGTTCTCTATAATGAGTGGACAGGCGATTATCTCAATGTCGAGCAGACCTTCACGGCCAGGACACGCATCGGTTCCGTGACTGCTCCCATAGCCCTGACTACCGGCACCACCACAGGTATTTCAACGGCTACAACCGCCACCGCTGCCCAGGAGGTCTACGATCTGCAGGGTCGCAAGGTCACCGGCAGCCAGCGTAATACTATAAATATTGTACGCATGCGCGATGGTTCCGTCCGCAAGATAACAAAATAGAAACCCTGTGCACGGCGGTTCCCCCACCGTGACCAAATAGACAACACGTGCACGGCGGTTTCCCCGCCGTGACCAAAAGCAATAACCGATGAAGAAGATATTGGTTTTTCTTTCGTTCCTGAGCCTGTCACTGGGAGCCGCTGCCCAGGACATCCCATGGCAATGGAACCCCGATAACAGCGGTGCGCAGGACCGAACGGTAGTAATCGCCGATCTGGTTGTTAATGGCCTGGCCGTTGATATCGACGGTTTAGACAGCCATTATCTCATTGGCGCATTCATCGACGGCGAGTGCCGGGGCCTGTCAGAGACCGTGACCAACAGCGGTAAGCGGTGGCTGCAGATAGAGGTCTTCGGCAACTACGGACACACTGACGACAGCGGCAAGCCCATCAGTTTCCGTCTCTACGACAAGGACAGTCAAAGTGAATATCCGCTGAGCAGCAGCCGTCCGGTGGTTTGGAATCAGACCACCTACGGCATGCCCTCGGCCGACCATGTGGTGCTGTCAGCGTGGACGATGCCGACAGATGCCGTCGTGACCTATCCCGCCACCATCACCCTGTCGAAGCTCCACGATGTGCAGGTGACGTTCACTCACACCAATTCCAGCGAGGCTGCTCTCGACCCCGCATTGTTGGCAGTCACCATAGCCGACGGTCCTCACGGATGGACGGCAGCCACAGCCACAGGCAACGGTCTGCAGTGGACCATGCGCGGCTTGGCTGTCGGCGAGTACGACTACTACGTCACCTATGACGGCAAGCGCATGCTCACCGATGACGGGAAGCAGACGGGCAAGCTCATCATCCCTGCCGAGATAAGCCTCGCTAACGGATGGGACTGGATATCACTCTATGTGCCGACACCATTCTCGCTCATCGACCCGCCTTCGGGCTTCTATATGAGCACACTGAACATCGACAGTCAGAACCAGATTATTGAAATACGCTCGCAGGAAGCTGCCGTATACAATGACCCTCAACAGGGACTCTTCGGAGACATCACCGAGCTGACAGCTGCCGACGGCTTCTACAAGATCAAGAGCAACTATGACGAGCAGCACAGCGCAAATGCCATATTCAATTTAGGTACTTCTGTCGACGGCCAAGCCACAGCTGCCATGATGCCGATGGTCGAACCCGGCTACACCTGGATAGGCTATCCCCACGAGCAGAACCACTCGTTAGAGGTGCTGCAGGACGTCCTTTCGTCAACGGCCACCGACGGCGACCGTATCATAGGTCACAATGCTTTCCTTGAGTACGACGGCTACCAGTGGGTAGGCAGCCTCAGGGTTTTCGAGGCAGGCAAGGGCTACATCTACTACACGGAGAACACGACGCCTTTCCGGCTGAACTGGGGCGACTACTACATGCCTCAGGAGCCCGAGCTTCTCATTTCACGCACCACCCCTCTCCCCTCCCCCTGGCACTACGACTACCACCGTTATGCCTCCAGCATGCCTGTCGTCGCTTCGCTGGACCTGCCCCTGGCTCTTTCCGACGGACGCTATACTGTCGGAGCCTTTGTAGGCAACGAGTGCCGCGGCCTTGCTGAGGTGACAGACGATGACCATCTGTTCATCACACTCGCTGGCACTCCTGGGGAGATGATGACCTTTAAGCTCTATGACAACCAGACAGGCCGCACCACCGCCCTGAAAGAAAAGCTGCGCTACGGCATTGCTGCCGGCAACGTACACGCCCCCCTGCAGCTCCATGCCTCTACCGAGGGCATCGAGGAGACAGAGATGCGACCAGCCAATCCTCATCGGAGATGCTACAATTTGCTTGGAAGCCCTGTCACCGCTGGCAGAGCCCACGGCATCTACATCACAACCGTCAGCGACGGTGTTTCCACCAAAACCATCAAGATGATTAAATGACAAAAGATATGATAAAGAACAGCACACCCCGCAGTAGGATGATGGCAATAGCGTTATCATTGATCCTTTGTCATTTACCTTTCTGCACAACCTCGGCTCAGGACATTGCCACGATAGCCAAGAGCGATCCCCTCATCATGACAGGCTCTGTGGGTACGGCCAACACCTACCACTACTCGTCTGTTGGCGATGGCTATGCCTCTCCGTGGAACAACACCATCTATGCCAACCTGAACATCAGCCTCTACGGCATCAGCATGCCGTTCTCCTTCTATTACAGCAACGACAACACCAGTTTCAGCTACCCGCACATCACGTTCAACCTGACGCCGACCTACAAGAACTGGACAGGCCATATCGGACAGTCGTCTATGGCTTTCTCTTCGTATGTGCTCAACATGTCATGGAGCGGTGTGGGCCTGGAGTACAACAGCGACCGTCTGCGTGTGGGTGCCTTCTACGGCAGACTGCGCAGTGCCGTCAACGACGACCCCACTGACCCTGCAGCCCGCAAGCCTCAGTACCGCCGTATGGGCTGGGGCTTCAAGGTAGGCTATGGTTCCAGCAACAACTATATCGACCTCTACCTGTTGCGTGCCTACGACTGTCTGAACACCGTCAATGAGGCCTGGCGCGACGTTATCTCTCCACAGGAGAACATCGTCGTGGGTCTGAGGGGTGCAGTGACACCCGTCAAGTGGGCCTCGCTGACAGCCAATGTCGCTGCGTCAGTCTTCAGCACCGACACCAGGGCCGAGAAGGTGCAGGACGACGCTGCAGCACGCTGGGACAAAGTCTTCGACGTGCGCTACTCGTCGATGGCACGCTTTGCCGGCGATGCCACACTCAACCTCCATTTGCCTGGGGGCATCAACACCAGCGTGTGCTACCGCATGATACAACCCGACTACACCTCGTTGGGCACCTATTATATGTCCAACAACTACCACAGCCTGGGCATATCGGCCTCGACGATGCTGTTCCATAAGATCTCGCTGTCAGGTACCTTCTCCGGACAGAAAGACAACCTCACCAACAAACAGCTGTTCACCACCTCTGGCTATGTCTATTCGGCCATGGCCAGCACCCGTCTGGGCAACCACTTCAACCTGAGTGCCAGCTATAACGGCTACACACAGAAGCAGAGCGACGGCACTGCCAAGGTCAACGACTCTACGCGCGTCAACCGCCAACTGAACAGTTTCAGTCTGACACCCACCTATATGTTCGATACCGACCAACTGGGGCACAACATATCGGTGACGGCAAACTTCACCTCCAACAAGGACCGCAACAAATACACAGAATCCGTCAATCACAGCAATGTGAGCACCATGGCTCTAGGCATGAACTACGGCCTGCACGTCAAGCCATGGGAAACCGACTTCAGTCTGTCCTTCTCGCATCAGCAGACCAAAGGCTACCGCAGCAAGTACCGCAGCGAGGTGGGCACCCTCTCTGCCAGCCGGTCGTTCCTGCAAGAGAAGAACCTGCACCTCAGCGCCTCCATGTCGCTCTGCTACAACGAGGTGGAGCGTCAGTCGAAGAGCCTCTCCATGGGTGGCGACATCTCGGTAGGCTACACGCTGAAGAAAGCCCATACGTTCTCGGCAAGTGCCAGCTTCAACAAGTACGGCGACGTGAACATCTCCAAGACCCGTTCGAACCTCGACTGCACCGACATCACCTGTTCGCTGAACTATGCCTACACCTTCAGCCTGCTGGAAATCAAGAGAAAATAGCCTACCCCCGACCCCTCCCCAAGGGAGGGGAGAAAGGCCTACCCCCGCCCCCTCCCCAAGGGAGGGGAGAATTAATGAAGAATGATATAAATATATAAGGTATATGACAATGGAAATACATCGATACGTACATAACTATCGGATGAGATTCTTCTTCCTCCTATTATCCTATATTCTCCCCTCCATTCAGGGAGGGGCCGGAGGAGGGTCTCTCTTTGCCCAGGAAGTCATCGTGACGGTAACGCCCGTACAGGAGGTGCTGCCGCCGCAGGTGCTGCTCTATATCAACGACCCGGGCAAGTATTTTAACATCTCGCTTACCAACACCTCCCAGCATCAGCAGGATGTCTACCTGACGCTGCAGATAGAGCAGGTGATGCCCGCCTCGGGCCTGCATATCAACACCCCGACGAAGCGGCAGTCGCCACGGCCCTTCAGCATACCAGCCAACGGTACGCTGCAGCTGACGATGACGGAGATCAAGACCATGTTCAACCATGTGCCTTCCAACGAAATCAGCGCCACGCCGGGACTCTTTGAGAACTACATGAACGGTTCCTTCGGTCTGTTGCCCGAAGGCGAATATGAGGCAAAGCTGACGGCCTACCGCTGGTCGTCGCCCCAGCTGGCAGCCCCCGTCGTGGTGAGCAGTCCTACTGGTGGCACCGCTCGTTTCACGGTGTGCTACAAGGCCCAGGCGCCCACCTTCCTCAGTCCCGTGAGCAACAGTCTGTCGCTCGAGAATAGCGAGGTGTGCGAGCTCGATGCCCTCAGCCCCCTGTTCGTATGGACACAGCCCGTCATCGCCTGCAACCCTCAGGCCATGGGCTTCAGATATAACTTCAAGGTTGTCGAAGTGCTGAAAGGCCAGCACCCCGACGATGCCATCGACCGCAACCCCGTCATTTTCAAGGCTGACAACCTGATGGCAGCTCAGTGTGTCATCCCCACTCAGGTGATGAGCACCCAGTTCTATACCGACCGCACCTACGCTGCCCAGGTCACAGCCGTCAGCACCAGTACGAACGTGCTGAACTACGTGATGCTGGAGAACGAAGGAAAGTCCACCTATCGTCTGTTCAGGGTTGTCACCAGTGACATGAAGGGTGAGGAACAGCAAGGCGAAGAGGTGGCGACGGAACCCGTCAGCACCGAGACCGACAAGGACAAGGAAGAAGAAGAAAAGGAAGAAGAGAAAGATAAAGATAAGGACAAAGGTGAGGACGACGATTTACAATTCCGTTGGGGTGATGAAGACCTGACAGGCGAGATCTCAACCGACTCGCTCTACACCTTCTCTCTGCCCAGCATCGTGAAGCCGCAGTTCCCCGAGGAGAACGGTGCCCGCAAGATGTTCATGGGCAACAGCATCAAGGTGGAATGGGTGGAGCCCCGCTTCCGTGGCGGTGAGGGCAAAGACCCCGAGAGCATCGAGATGGCCTACGACGTCCAGGTGTTCAGCGGCGAGTCCGTCTGCAACCTGAAGGCCGCCCTGGCCACCGAGCCTATCTACAACAAGCGTACCACCGAGCTGGAGGACAGCATCCCCTGGGAGAGCATCAAGGACGTGGTGGAGAACGGCACCTACATGGTGCTGCGCATCAACCCCGTTGTCACCAAGGGCTCGTCAGTAGCCTTCATGGGCGACAGCACCCACATCAAGGACTTCGCCCTCATTGAGCTGCTGTCGAAGAAATATTTCCAGTGCTCTAACATGGTGGACATCACCAACACCACGCCCACCAAGGCCAGTGCCTCCGACCTGAAAGGCCAGACCATCGCCATTGGTGAGTACCAGCTGACCATCGACGAGATCAAGGCAGGCAAGAATAAGGACACATGGCAGGGCAAGGGCCACGTGCTGTGGGAGCCGATGGGCATGAAAGTCCACGTCTGCGTGAAGTTCGACAGTCTGTGCATCAATACCGACAACATCGTCTACGGCGGCACGGCCGTCACCTACAGCCAGGACCCCATGAGCAGTATCGAAGTAGTGGACAAGCTGTTCTCCACCTGGGGCATCGACAACCTCATCAGCGACAGCGGCATACCATACGCCAGCGAGCTGCAGAGCACGACCAAGAACGCAGCCAAGGACATCGCCAAGAAGATTGACCTCAACACATACTACGGCTACATCAAGAAGGGACAGGCCGTCTACGACCTCTTCCTCACCGGTGAGGTGAAAGACCTCTACATGCCGCTGTCGCTGCCAAAGTCGGTTAACTCGAGTCCTGTCGACATCCAGATAGCCTCGATGAAGTTCGCCGCCACCCATGCTACGATGGACGTCATCGGTGAGTTCACGCTGCCCAACAGCAAATATACGAAGAACGACATCCTCGTGTTCGGTGCGCCGCGTCTGTGCATCTCGCCCAACAACGTGCTGCCCGAGTCGGGCACCATCGCCCTGCTGTCGGACTTCACCATCGTAGACCCGAAGTCGTCCTACGAGATGACCTTCAAGGCTCCGCAGAATGTGCTGGAGCCCGAGGACGGCTGCTACATCGCATGGCACGCCAGCAAATTCGAGATACTGGGCATCGATGTGGACATGCTGATTCCCGGCCTGGTGAAGGAAGTCAACGGCGAGGCCACCAAGGAGAAACCTAAGTTGAATGCCCGCGCCAGCATTGCCAGCTGGGACGACTGGATGATTGACGATGTGACGATGGACCCCTTCCAGGCCGAGAAGTTGCCTGGCTGGACGTTCACGGCGTCCGACATCGTCTACGACCACAGTGTCTTCCGCAACTCGAACAAGATGGGTGCCTTCCCCAAGGGCTTTGACAAAGAGAAGGCCGGCATTACGGGTGTTTACGTAGACAAGGACAATAACACCTACAAGATAGAGGGCGACAATGACTGGCAGGGACTGTATATCAAGACCATTGGCATCAAGTTCCCCAAAGCCTTCGAGATGGGCACAGAGGGCGACAAGCGCCTGAAGATTGAGGCCCAGAACATGTTTATAGACAAGTCGGGTGCCACACTCGATGTGGCGGCGGCCAACATCGTCTCCGTGAAGACCGGCAAGCTGGGCGGATGGGCCTTCTCTCTTGATAAGATCTATGCCTCATTCATGCATAGTGATTTCAACAGGTGTGGCTTCTCGGGTGCCATAGAGGTGCCCCTGCTCGACGGCACCATAGGCTATGAGTGCAAGATCATGCAGCTTTCCTCTAAGCCCGAAGATGCCTGCAAGTTTGCCTACGTCTTCAAGACCAAGCAGGTGGAGGGCCTCTCGCTCGACTTCTTCCTGGGCAAGGCCACGTTCGAAAAGGACCAGACCTACTTCCTCCTGGAGTCATTGCCCGACAAGGACGGCAAACTCGACACGAAGGTTGAGCTGATGCTGGGTGGTGACATCACCATCGGCGGCACTGAATACCTGAACAATAAGATCAAGGACTCCAGCCTCCCGCTGAAGTTCGAGATTCCCGGTGTGCACTTCTGCGGCATGCGTCTGGCCAACTGTGCGTCCACATGGACCTCGAAGTATGAGAAAGACCTGCAGAAGGGCGCCAAGAACGCCACCCTGAAGGGCCTCACGATCTATAGCGGTAAGGAATTCAACCTGGCCAGCGGCAAGGTGTATTTCGCCACCGGCAAGTGGTCGGTAGCCTCTATGGAGAAGACGCTGGGCCCGTTCAAGTTCTCGCTCGACAAGTATGATTTCGACTACAGCAACAATCAGTTGTCGGCTACTCTCAATGGTAGCATCACCTTTATCGACGGACTGGAGCTCAGTGCCAGCGCCGGCATTAAGATCAAAGCAGACCTGAAGCTGCCCAGCGACTTGACGAAGCTGGATGAAATCAGCCTGGATTATGCCGGCACCGACTTCCTGGAGTGCGGCATCGGTGCCAAGTTTGCCGGCATGGAACTCTCGGGCAAACTCCTGGTGGAGAAGGAAGACAAGTCCAAGGAAGGCTACACCGGCAATATCAAGTTCAAGATGCCTGGCGACCTGTTCACGGTCGAAGCCAACGGCGGCTACTACAAGGACAAGAGTGGAAGCTCGACCTATACCTATGGATTCTTCTATGCCAAGATGGCCAGCAACATAGGTGTGAGGTGCGATCCCGTGGTCATCAATGGCATCAACGCAGGCTTCTACTACAACTGTGCCCGCAAGAGCGACACGGAGTGTACGCCAAAGAAGGGCATGATTGGTGTGATAGCCGGTCTGAGCATGTCGACCACAGCAGGCGAATCGATGCTCAAGGCCGACATGGACATGACCGTGGTCTATGATTCGCAGCACAAGCGACTCTCCACCTTCATCTTCAATGGCGACGTCACTGCCGTCAGCGGACTGGTGAAAGCCAAGGCCAACCTGGTCTATGAAAACAACGACAACGACCGCTACCTGCAATTGGACATCACGGTCGATGCCAAGGCCGATGCCGAGACCATCGCCTCGGCAGCTGCCGGTGCCGTGGGCATGAGCGGCAAGCTGGGCGACTTGAAGAAACAGCTGAACAGCGCCTATAAGGAGCTCACGAAACTGGATCCTACAGGCTCGCTGGAAGACTTGAAGGAGGAGAAAGGCAAGCCCGACGAGTCGAAGGCTCCGAAGGAAGGCGAAAGCTGCTCGGCATCCATGGGTGCCCACGTCTCGCTGCAGGTGAAGGTCACGTGGAAGGAGAAAGGCAACCAGTACAGCAAGCCTCACTGGCACCTGTATCTGGGTGAGCCCGACTTCGACAAGCGCTGTACCTTCACTCTCCTGAAGTTCAAGTCGCCCGTGGTCAGCGTCGACTTCGGTGCCAACGGCTACGTCTGCCTGGGCAACGAGCTGCCCAACAACGGCAAGCTGCCCGACATACCTGCGGAGATACGCAGTTTCCTCACCGGCGACAGCAGCAAGGGTATCGAGGGTGCCACTGTGAGCAAGGCCGAACGTGCCCGTGAAGTGGCGATGAAGGAGTTCAACGACCAGATAGCCAGCATCGGCGGCGGCGTCATGTTCGGTGCCCAGGTGTGGGGCTACATCAACGTGGACCTCGGCATCTTCTACCTCTACACCGGTGCCACGGCAGGCTTCGACTTCTCTATCATCAAGCTGCCCGACAATGTCTATTGCACCAATATAGAAGGTACGCCCGGCTATAAGGGATGGTACGGCTACGGACAGCTCTATGCCTACCTCTATGCCAAGTTCGGTATCAAGATCAACCTGGGCTTCTTCAAGAAGGATATCGACATCGTTGACGCTGCCATCGGTGGTGTGTTCCGCATGCAGGGTCCTCGCCCGAGCCACTTCGACGGTGAGGCCCGCGTCAAGCTGCGCCTCTTAGGTGGTTTGGTCAACGTCAACCGTAAGTTCGAGTTCGAGTGTGGTGAAAGCTGCGATCTCTTCTATGGCAACGCCCTCGACAACTTCGAGCTCTTCGGCGACTTCACTTTAGGCTCTCCTGAGAAAGCGATAGGATGGGATTATGAAAACGCCATCAGTCCTAAGCTGCTCAGCCATCCTGTGCTCTATACCCAGGCAGCCCTTGACCAGCCGTTCCGCGTGCTCGACGAGACCGAGAAAGCCCGTCTGCGCAAGAACTACGACGGCGACCCCAACGACCTGGACGTGATGGCCAGCCGCACGTTCTACTTCCGTGGTGCTGTGTCAAGTTATGTCAAGATTGAGGAATACATCGTGGAGCCCAAGACCGAGTATGCACTGAACCATCCTTTCGACACACACTACTTCTACATCAAGTCGAGTGACGGTATCAACAATATCTACGACATAACGGAATTAAATCCCTTCAGCTGGTATCGCGTTACCGTCACCGGCTATGCCAAGGAAATACAGAACGGCAGGGAGGTTGATCCTGTGTATTACGACGAGGTAAAAAAGAAATATACCAACAAGCCCTGGTCGCAGACCAAGACCTATTATTTCTGCACGAAAGCAAACCATGTCATTCCCGACTGCCCCGACCTGCAGGACTATGTGGCACTGGCCTATCCGTCTTATAATAACCAACTGAAGTCGGAAAAAAATGTGATTGCCCATGAACACGACGTAACGCGTCCTGTCATTGCCCTGACCACCGACCTGTCGAAAACGTCGTTCAAAAAGGGCGATTTGATGTGGTATCTCTATAAAAGAGGAAGAGCAATAGCATCATCCCCCGCCAAATGGGTGACAACCAACAATACCTGCAACTTGACTGTAGAAACTCCACTTGAAGGTGCCAAGAAGTTGGAAGTATACAATTTGGTGCTGGAATACCGCATTGCTAAGGGTTATACAAAAGGAAGGTTTGTATACAGCACTACCGAGCTGTTGAATCTGCAGGTATATCACAATGGTTCCGACTGGCTGACAAATTATATGGGCTTTGGATACGAGAGGCCCTTTATGGGCATCCGTCTGAACAATGTCTCCTTCAAAAATGATGTCAAGTCGAAGATGAAGAAGAAGACGTCAGAGCAAAAAGTATTGATGTCAGACTATCAAATGTCGAGGAATAAAGGAAAGCTGGATGGCACCTTATACCGTCTTTACGACCCCTATCTCTACATTGCCTATCTGGCCAACTACGGCTTCCCCGGAGGCTGGCAGTTCACGGCTGACCGTGTCGATGTGAACGTACTCACGGCCCAGTCATTGATCTACATTGACAAGGGCGGTGTCTATGAAGGCAAGTTAGGCACAGGCGAAGAGGTGTACAACTGCTACGATGACTACGACAAGATCAAAGCGCTGTCCATCTATGACAGAGCACAATGGAGCAGAATCAGCGAATACCCGCTGCCGGCACTTGAAGACGCGTCCTCGTACCCATTCCTGCCTACTGGTCTGTCGCGTATCCATGAGTATGAACCCAACTCGGATGACTATCAGAAAGCGCGCAAAGTCATTTCCGACCTTTACACACCTTACTACCTTGCAACCAATATCTGTCGGGCAGTGTGGGGCAATACCAAGGAGATGGACAATATAGACGCTTATAGCAATAGTTCGTATAACCAAGAATGTGATAAAATACAGAATTGGTATAATGCACGTGTAGGTTCCTACTGCTCAGTGTCTCGCAATGATGCCTCGATTATGATCCCCAACTATCAGTTCCCGATTTTGTGGGGCAGCATCATCCAAAACTCTGGTTCGCAAAAGAAGATGACACTCTGGGGCACGCTGAAGGGCTTTTGGGATGCCGACTTTAAGAACAAGCAATCCCGTGGCCATGAGGAAAATGCCGAATGGGTGTACAGCGGATTCTTAGGCAAGGAGAATATCTTAGGTGACAACGTGAATTGGGGCAACGCACATAGCTGTGATTGGTTCGATTTGACTGATGAATTGCTGAGGCGCATGACCAAAGCCAACTTCAGTGCCTACCGCGTGAATGCCTACGACTTTAATAATAGTTCGTACACCATCAACAACTCACTGCCTGGCACGTGGATATACACGTTCGACATCGATGAACCGTTGGTGAAATACAAAAAGAATAAATAACTGTTACAGCTATGAAACAGAGAATCAACATACCTGGACTTCTCACCATGCTGGCACTGATAGGAGCGCTGGCCGGCATGGCGATGAACAGCAGCAGAAGCATGGCAGGTACTGCCGGCATGTATGCCGATGACGACACTATTGTCCGTAAGCGTTTTCTCCCTGGCGAGATACGCGACACGGCGGCCTTCTTCGAAGAGATGCGCGCGCGCCAGCGCAAGGATTTTGCTGCCAACATCAACGTGCTGGTGCGCACCTACGGCGACAGCGTGGTGCTGCGCTGGGCCGCGGATGACTATGTGGCATGGCGCTACCTCAACCGCGTGGGTGTCAACATCTCTCGCGTGGACGAAGAGACCAGAATGACCGAGACATTAGTGACAGGCCTCAAACCCGCCACGCTGGAGGAGTTCCGCAGCCACTATGCCGAGAGCGACTCGCTGGCAGCATTGGTCATGGGTGCCCTCTACGATGAGAACATGGCCAAGAACGATGTGACGAAGGACGAGCCCGGCAGCATGGGTGCGCTCTACGAAAGCAGTCAGAGCCAGCAGCTGCGCTACGGCCTGGGACTGCTGGCCAGTGAGTGGCGCCAGGACCTGGCCACCCGCATGGCCGTGCGCTTCACCGACCGCACCGCCAAGCGTGGCCGCAGCTACACCTATTACATCAGCCCGGCAGTGATCGACACGACAGGCAAGGTCATCATCCGTGCCGGTATGAAGGATTCCGTGAAGAACGAGCGCTTCAAGCCCGAGCCTTTCGACGTGACGCTCACCGACTCCATCTCCTACCCTAACGGCATCCACCTCAGCTGGACCGACCGCCTCTACTCCAGCTACGAGATAGAACGCCGCGTGCAGGGCACCAGGGAGTGGAAGCGGCTGAACAAGCTGCCCTACGTCATCATGAACATCGTGCCGGGAGCCGACTGCATCTACGGCGACAATGTTGATGAGCCGGGCACCTACGAGTACCGCGTGATAGCCCACGACCCCTTCGGCGAGCTGACCGAGCCTTCGCCCGTCCATGCCGTCACCATCAGCGACATGAGGCCGCCCGTGCCACCCAGGCTGACATGGATAGAGATAGACCGCCGCAATGCCGACGACCCCTCGAAGGAGATCTTCGCCACCATCCACTTCCGCAAGGACACGATGGAGGCCGACTACGTGGGCGCCGTGCCTGTGTACTACCACGAGCGCATCACCGAGGGTAAGTGGCGTCCGCTGGTTGACAAGCCTCTGGCACCCACCGACACCGTCGTCACCGTCGACGTGACCAACCTCCAGACAGGTCAGCTGGCCATTGCTGCCTACGACACGGCCCACAACGTCAGCTACTCCATACCCCAGATTCTGCGCGTCAGCGACATGAAGGCGCCCGAGGCACCCAAGGGACTGAAGGCCGAATGCCGTCTGGAACCGAAAGACTCCCTCGACCTCCCCCTCGGTCTCATCACCCTCACGTGGCAACCCGTGGAGAACGATGACATCGACTACTACGAGGTGGTCTTCGCCAACGACACCACCCACACGTTCATGGCCCGCAAGGGCGGCATCGTGGCAGGTCGTGACACCGTCTTCGTAGACACCGTGGCCGTCGACGTCAACCAGAAGTATATATATTATAAGGTACGCGCGATAGACTACTCTACCAACATCGGCGAGTTCTCCGACGTGCTACAGGTCGTGCGTCCCTCGGCCGTGCCGCCCACCGTGGCACATATCGACTCCACCAATGTCAGCGGCAGCGGCATCTTCATGCGATGGATAGCCGGCTCCGACGCGCAGATGGCCTACCACAATGTCTACCGCCGACTGATGAGCGACAAGGAGTGGACGGTGCTGCGTCGCTGCGATGCCGACTCGGTGAAGGCCCACAACAACTACATCGACCTCTTCGACGTGCCCAAGGTGAACAGTCGCGAGGAGTATGTCTATGCCATAGAGTCGTTCAACTACTCGGGCATCAGCAGCGGACTCAGCCTGCAGTACATCACGCGCTTCACGGGCGACGCCGTCTTCGACACCCCCATCACGCTCTATGGCGGCTACGAGGAGGACAAGCACATGACGCGACTGGCATGGGAAGTGAACCAGTTGCCCGAAGGCAAGGACTGGTACTTCTGCGTGTGGCGCCAGGGTCCCGACGACGAGCGCTTCCAGTTCCTGCTCTCTGCCGAGCCTGGCGAGCGCGACTTCACCGACTACCTGCTGCGCCCCGGACAGACAGCCCACTACTACGTGCAGATACAGATGGAGGACGGCCGTGAGAGCCGACCCTCGAACATCGTCACCATCAAGGCGCCAGCTAAACGATAAATAACGACCACAGATTGCACAGGGATTTAATTTTAACCACGAATTAAACGAATTAAACGAATTTTTTTAACGACAACGGATTACACGGATTACACGGATGATGGAGAATTAAAACATTAAAATATTAAAATATTAAAAAGATATTTATGTCAGATTTTTGAAGATTTTTGTCCGTTATAACATCCAAAATTCGTGAAATCCGAGAAATTCATGGTAAAAGAAAGGAATCTGCGTAAAAGAGAAAAAATATAGAGTATGAAATTGAAAATAATAACCTTCTTGCCATTCCTCCTTTCCCTCGCCTCCTGCGGCCTGATGGAGATGGACGAGCAGACCGATGTCGTAGCCACACAGATGACGCTGCAGCGCGACACCCTCTACATCATGGTGGGTGACCGTCTGGAGCTCCGTCCCGTGTTCACCCCCGACTCGGTGACCGTCAGCGACGTGCTGTGGACATCGAGTGCCGACAGTGTGCTGACCGTCAGCAACAACGTGTTCACCGGCATGAGCGAGGGATGGTCGACGGTACGTGCCGTCAGCGTGCAGCGCCACTTGGAGGACAGCTGCCACGTCAACGTCATGAAGCGCTGGGAAAGCATGGCGCGCGAGTACCCCTACGAGATGATGGTCTATGCCGCCGTCACCGTCCACGGCCAGCCCTTCAACCCCGAGACGATGATGCTGGGAGCCTTCGTCGACGATGAGATGCGCGGTGCCGGAGAGCTCATGGAGTGGAAAGGGCGCCAGTACGTACGCTTCCGCATAGGCAGCGACATGGCCTACTACGATCCCGACGGCATCGAGGAGACCGTCACCTTCCGCGTCTACCATCGTCAGGAGCTGCGCTACGAGACGTTCACCCAGACCATCCTCTACGACGGTGAGGCCCACGGCTCGCTCTCCAACCTCTTCGCGCTGACGCTTTAATGCATAATTCATAATGCATAATGCATAATGCATAATTCATAATGCATAATTCATAATTAAAAGATACGGAATATGAAACAGTTACGTCACCTTCTCACTCAACGCTCTCCACTGCGTTTCTCGGTGCTCCCCTCCCTTTGGAGGGGCGGGGGGAGGTTTTTCTTCTTTGTCCTGCTGCTTTCAGCCTGTACCCTCTCCATGGAGGAATGGGTAGAGACCGAGGAACAGAAGGGCTACGAAGACGTGGAGACCGTGGAGAACGATTACTACACGCTCAAGTACGAGTATAAGGAGAACACACGCTCGCTCACCGACGAGATACAGAAGTACGTCGCACAGGTGGAGGCCGACACCATCCTCTACTTCCTCGACAACACGCCCGCCGAGTGGTTGCCACAGCTGGGCGGCCAGGTAGTCAGCAACTGCTGCGAGATGTTCCCCATGGGACTCATGGGTCGCGTGCTGTCCGTCGAGAAGACCAACGGACTCATCAAGGTGGTCACCACTGGGGCCCAGATTAGCGACTGCTACGAGGAGTTCGACCTGGACATGGATACCGACATCTTCACCAGCAAGCCCGGCGAGCAGACTGTCGACACGGTGGTGGAGTCACGCGCCACCCGCGGTGGCGACGGTGACGGCGAGGTGGATACCGTCTACCGCGACTGGGCCATGTTCCGCGCCATCCAGAGCGGGCAACGGCAGAACAGGCTTACCCGCACCGATCTTGAAGACGTCTACGATGAGGATGTAGACAAAGATGTAACAGAGATCAATGAAAAACAGATCTACAATATTACCAGTGACGACATCTTAGGCCAGGCCATCATGGCCGTAAGCGGTAAGGTAAATACGCTTAACATTACTATCTCCAGTGTCAACAAGACCCACATGCGCAAGATTGTCAAGCTGAAGAAAAAGCGTGAATATACCTGCACCACCTCAAGCGACGGCATCAAGCTATCGTCCATCATGGGTGTTGATCTCAAGAAAGCCGCGACCGACAAGGACAAACAGAGCACTGCAGCCAAAGTGGCAGAATGGCTACGCAAACCGGAAATGTTCCCCCAAGTTAATAAGGAACTCGATCCAAAGAAAAAAGATTTTCAATTAGTCATAGAGATTCCCATACCCAACCTCCCCTTCGGTGTCATTATCCGCCTGAAACCTGTCTTCGAATTCGATTTCGGCCTTTATGGCGACGTGGAGGCTGTCTGGTGGTTCTCCAGCAGCAAAACTACCACCGATATTGTCAATGGTAAAAAGGTGGTGGACAAGAGCGAGAAGACCAGTCCCCCCTCCAACCAGTTTGCCTTTAATGCCTTTGGCAACTTCCACGTCGGTGGCGGCGCAGAGGCGTTCTTAGGCCTTGGCAAGAAAGTCGGCGATGAGGCAGTCGGCGTAGGAGCTTTCCTGAAAATGACCGTCGATTTCAACCTCAACATCACGCCTGTCACTGTAGGCGACTACACCCTGGGGTCGGCCGACGAGTTCTGCAGCATCACCGGCAATGGTGTGGTGGGCGGCAAGATCCTCACGGGCGGTCTCTTCGGTGACATCAGCTTCCTTGAGACGCCGTTCAGATGGTGGGACGGCGTGGTGTGGAACTACAACCCCCGCGTGAAGTTCGACTCAAAGTTTATCGCCACACCCGACAAAGACGGCGTAGGCGATTATTACAGACATAACATAGCCTACCAATACACCAGCCTCGGTCTGAACGCTTCATCCTTATGGACTAAGACTCGCAAGCCCGTGCTGTGCGTTTATGAGAGCGACGACCAGGATCTCGACAAGCCCACCGAGGTGCTCTACGACAAATCGTTCACCAGCAAGAGCAAGATGAAGAAGAACACCCGCTACGAGTTCACATACAAGAACTACGCCCGGAGGCCCATCTATGTCATACCAGGTGTGAAAGGCCCTAACGGCGACGACGACATCACCCTCTACAAGGCCTACAAGACCAGAGTGGTGTACGACCCGAAACCCAACATCGAGTACTTCTTAGATTACGACGAAGAGACCAAGACCTACGACTACGTCTATCAGGACACAGACCTCGACATCACCAACTTTTGGTATCACTACAAATGGCACCTGCCCTTCACCCTGCGCAATGCCGCTTACATCAACGATTGTTGGGACGACTGGGGTATTTACAACATTGTGTATTACACACCAGAAGGTAAGCCGACAACGGAGATCGTAGAGCGCTACACCTCACTGAAAAACAGCATCACCTCCAGCGGCAAGTATGAGGTTACCACCAAGTTCGAATTCTATAATCCTAAGCATGAGCAAGTGGACGTACAGTCGGGCATCTACTATGTGGAAAAGGCCAGCAATATAAAAACCAAGATCAACGACTACAGAGCACGCGAGTACAGCTACCATCTCTACAAGTATTTGAAGAAAGACCCGGGCGACATCCTGCTGAAGTACAAGCTCCCATTGAGCAATGAGGGCGGTATGGCCTACCCTGACGGCTTCGGTAAATTCAAGGAAGAAACGATTACACTCAAATACTAATTCTCAATTCACATCTTTCAGCGGAAAGGACAAAAATCTTCAAAAATCTGACAATAATGGGCTTTTCTGCAAAGGATTGGCGTCAGATTATTGAAGATTTTTGTTTTATGTCCTTCTCTTCATCCCCTCCGAGGGAGGGGGCTTACAAAGAGGCAGGGCAGCAACTTCCATCACCCTCCAGGCGGCAGCAGCTCCCCTCCCATGTAGGGGAGGGGCAGGGGTGGGGTGACTGACTTCCTTTTCTCCACATCAGACACACAAGGGGTGGAAAAGATACTGACCCACCCCTACCCCTCCCCTACATGGGAGGGGAGTGCCTGCGGACAATACATAGCCCTTACACGGAGATGTGGAGGGTCTGCGGGAAACTCAAACTTCAAACAACATGAAAAAGATTTGCATGGAAACGGGTGATTGAAATCATCATCACCATCCTCACTACTATCGTTACTACACTGGGCACGGTATCGTGCATGAGATGAAACCTCCCCCTATCCCCAAGGGTAACTATAATTCTCAAGTCACATCTTTCAGCGGAAGGGACAAAAATCTTCAAAAATCTGACAATAATGGGCTTTTCTGCAAAGGATTGGCGTCAGATTATTGAAGATTTTTGTCCTTTTAACCCCCTCTCTTCGTAGAGGTCGGGAGGGGTGCTATACGAGTTCCCATGCTTCGTCGAACTCAGCATCATCGATGCGGTACTGGCACTCCATCACCGCCATGGCCTTGACCATCTCGCGGATGATGTCCTTGTCGTCGCGGCTGATGACCGTCCAGCGGTCGACGTTGGGGGAGACAGCCTTCACGCGCTTGCCCACATGCTGCTGGTAGACATACTGCGTGCTGTCGGGACACCACCGCGAGATAATCTTGTTGATGGTGTTGTAGCCCGAGCGGATGTAGTTCCTGATGAGCTTGATGGCGGCACGGATGCCGTACTTCATGTCCGTAAACTCTACGAAGACCTTATCGCTTCGTTCGATGTCCCTGACCTGACCTACCCAAATGGTGGTCTTCACGTACTTGATGTTCAGGGGATTGTTGTTGCGCTGTCCGCGAAATTTCATGTTCTTTGTTTTCATAATCGTTCTGTTTTTGCTGCGGCAAAACCGCAGCACACGGTTTTTACTTTTTTACCTTTTTACTTTTATTAATCGGTGTGCTGTGGGGGAAGGCGACGGTGTAGGCGCGGTCGAGGGCATGAAGGTCGACCTTGCGCATGCCGATGCCGAGGCGGAGGGCGACGAGGGCACGGAGCCATTCGCGGTGACGGAGGGGATGGAGCGAGGGCGGTGGCAGCTCGTCCCACCCGCAGAGGGGGTTATTCTCGTCGAGTGAGAGGGTGGCCTCGCGGCAGACGTCCCAGATAAGGTTGTCGGTAGCTTCGGGCCCCATCCACGATTTCAGGACGTTGCGTATGCAGAAGCGGCGGCACTGGCCTCCGAGGAGGCACCTTGTGCGCTCCAGCTTTCGCCAGAGCTGCACAAAGCATTCTTGGGTGTTCGTGATAGTAATCATATAGGTAGCAAATTTTTTACTTTTCACTCTCTAAATCTTCCCTCCGATTTTCTTTTTGTATTCGGATGTCTTGCAATAGCGGCCAGTCACCTCGTCGTAGGCGATGTACCCACGGTTCTGCCATACGCGCAGCGTGCTGTCGCCGTCGCCCGTCTTGCCCTGCTGCTGTCGCATCTGGCGGTACTCCTCGCGGGTGAACTCGTCGGGCAGCAGGTCCAGCAGGTTCTGCGGGCCAGACTGCCGCTGTATTTCCACCTCCTCGCGCAGCTCGCGTTCCAGCTGCTGACCGAAGTAGAGCATCTTGCACCAGAGGTTGTACTGCTCGCTCCAGCGCACGAAGTCGGCTATCTCGCGCGACCACTTGTAGCCGTGGGCGACGTAGAGCACCATG
>JAFUSV010000051.1 GCA_017467565.1 Prevotella sp. | reverse complement strand
CCCTCGTTGTAAGCCTCCTGAGAGAGACCTACCGACTGGGCAGCGATACCCAGACGGGCACCGTTCATCAGGGCCATCACGTACTTAATCAGACCGAGGCGGGTGCTTCCGCACAGTTCGGCCTTGGCATTCTTGTAGGTCAGCTCGCAGGTGGGAGAGCCATGAATACCCAGCTTGTGCTCAATGTGGCGCACGTCGACACCGCCCTGACGCTTGTCGTAGATGAACATCGACAGGCCGCGGCCGTCCTTGGTGCCCTCTTCAGAGCGGGCCAGCACGAGGTGGATGTCAGAGTCACCGTTGGTGATGAAACGCTTCACACCATTCAGGCGCCAGCACTGCTCCTTCTCGTCGTAGGTGGCCTTCAGCATGACGCGCTGCAGGTCAGAGCCGGCATCGGGCTCGGTGAGGTCCATTGACATGCCTTCGCCGGCACAGACACGGGGAATATATTTCTGGCGCTGCTCCTCAGAGCCAAACTCATAGAGCGTGTCGATACAGCTCTGAAGGCTCCAGATGTTCTGGAAACCGGCATCGGCAGCAGCAATGAGTTCGCTGAGCATGGAGAATACGGCGTTGGGCAGGTTTAGACCGCCGTAGCGACGGGGCATCGAGACGCCCCACAGGCCAGCCTTGCGGGTGGCATCGAGGTTCTCGAAGGTCTTCGAGGCATAGATCATGCGGCCGTTCTCGAGGTGCGGCCCTTCCAGGTCGACGCTCTCCGAGTTCGGAGCGATGATATTAGCTGCAATGTCGCCTGTGATGTCGAGAATCTGCTTGTAGTTCTCGATGGCATCGCCCAGGTCGACGGGAGCGTAGTCATATTTTTTGGCATCAGCGAAGTTGCGCTCCTTCAGCTCAACAATCCTCTTCATGAGAGGATGCTGAAGATAAAAACCTATTTCAGGATGGTCTGTATAGTAATTAGCCATGGGTTTATTTCGAATTTTGTTTGTAATATTTGATGAGCTTGGGCACTACTTCCTCCACAGTACCGTTGATGACGTAGTCAGCAATTCGGTTGATGGGAGCATCGGGATCATTGTTGATAGAGATGATGATGCCTGAGTCCTGCATGCCGGCGATGTGCTGAATCTGACCAGAGATACCGCAGGCGATGTACACCTTAGGATGGACGGTGACACCCGTCTGACCAATCTGACGGTCGTGGTCGAGCCAGCCTGCATCGACGGCAGCGCGGCTTCCGCCCACCTCACCATGCAATACCTTGGCCAGCTGGAAGAGCATGTCGAAGTTCTCCTTCGAGCCCATGCCGTAGCCACCAGCCACCACGATGGGTGCACCCTTCAGGTTGTGCTTGGCAGCCTCCACGTGGTGGTCGAGCACCTTCACGACGTAAGCCTCGGGCGAGACGTACTTGGCAACCTCCGGGTAGACGACCTCTTTCTTGCAGTCGCCCTCGTAGAGAGCCTTCTGCATGACGCCGCTGCGGACGGTAGCCATCTGGGGGCGATGGTCGGGGTTCACGATGGTAGCCACGATGTTACCACCGAAGGCGGGACGAATCTGATAGAGCAGGTTGTCGTAGTGCTGCTTGGTCTTCAGGTCGTCGTACGGGCCAATCTCCAACTCAGTGCAGTCGGCGGTAAGGCCGCTGGTCAGCGATGACGATACACGTGGACCGAGGTCACGTCCGATGACGGTAGCCCCCATCAGGCATATCTGTGGCTGCTCCTCCTTGAAGAGGTTGACGAGAATGTCAGTATGTGGAGCCGAGGTGTAGGGGAAGAGACCTTCGCCATCGAAGACAAAGAGCTTGTCGACACCGTAAGGGAGAATCTGCTCCTCCACCTTGCCCTTGATACCGGTGCCTGCCACCACGGCGTGGAGCTCGACACCCAGTTCATTGGCCAGTTTGCGGCCTTTGGTCAGCAACTCCTGTGATACTTCCTGTACCAGGGTGCCTTCTATTTCGCAATATACAAAAACGTTGTTCATATTTATTGATTTACGATTTCACTATTTACGATTTACTATTTATTTGCCGATTTAGTTATTTATTGATTCTTTACGAGGTGAACTGTGGCACAGCAAATAGGCCAATAGTCCAATTGTAAATAAATTGTAAATAATAAATCGTCAAATAGTAAATTTATCCAATGATTTTCTCGTCCAACAATTCCTTGATCATTCCCTCGATGTCAGCATCGCTGGCCGACAGCGTCTTCGACTCCTTGGCCTGGAACACAATGTTCTTGATGCCTTTCACCTTGGTGGGTGAGCCGGCCAGACCGCACTGGTTGGCATCGCCGTCAACATCAGCGACGCTCCACTGGTTGAGTGTCAGGTACGGACGCTCTTCGTACAGATAGTCGTAAGGTGTGCCTTCAGCCGGACGCTCCATCGGGCAAGTGGCACGCTTGTACTTCATCACCAGCTTGGCGTTCTCGGGGCGGCAGGGAGCTGCGCTGCCATTGAACGTGATGACTACGGGCAGGGGAGCCTTGACGGTCTCCACGCCACCGTCGATGACTCTTTTAATGGTGGCAAAACCATCATTCACACTGAGTACCTCCTCGGCGTACGTCACCTGGTTGAGGCCCAGTTTCTGAGCCACCTGTGGACCCACCTGGGCGGTGTCGCCATCGATGGCCTGACGCCCGCCGATGACGATGTCCACGTCGCCAATCTTCTTGATGGCTGTGGCCAGAGCGTACGAGGTGGCCAGCGTGTCGGCACCGGCAAAGAGGCGGTCGGTGAGCAACCAGCCGGTATCTGCACCACGATAAAGACCTTGACGGATGATTTCACCTGCACGTGGAGGACCCATCGTGAGGATTCCTACTGTAGAGCCTGGATTCTGCTCCTTCAGACGAAGGGCCTGCTCCAAGGCATTCAAATCTTCAGGGTTGAAGATGGCGGGTAGGGCAGCACGGTTAACAGTGCCTTCGGCTGTCATAGCATCCTTACCCACATTTCGGGTGTCTGGCACTTGCTTGGCCAGAACAACAATCTTTAATGCCATAAAATACTATATATGATATAATTACTGTTTGCTCTATTTTTTGCGGTGCAAAGGTACTGTTTTTTGTTTGATTTACAAAAGAAAAAGTGTGAAAAGTGCACAAATCATCACTTTTTGTGCGTATGAAACCTTAATTAAGGAAAAAAGTTGTAACTTTGCAGGCTGAAACATAAATAAAGAATCAAAACGATGAAACAACTACTATCTACTATCGCACTGTCAGTGCTTACCCTGACTGTAGGGGCTCAGAACTTCGACAACCTGCCCGATCCTATAGAAGATGTCAACAAGGTGGTGGACAATACGCCTGACTCTATAGCCAAGGCCCTGATGTCGCGCCCGTCGCCCGGCTCCAGTCGTAAGGGGGCCAATCCTGTGCTCTTCCTCATCGGCAACAGCACCATGCGCAACGGCACCAAGGGCAACGGCAGCAACGGCCAGTGGGGCTGGGGCTACTTTGCCAACCAATACTTCGACGAGAACCAGATAACGGTGGAGAACCAGGCCCTGGGCGGCATGTCCACCCGCACATTCTATACCGACTTGTGGCCCGCAGTGCGCGATGCGCTGAAGCCCGGTGACTGGGTCATCGTCAGCATAGGTCACAATGACAATGGTGAGTTCTTCGACAAGAAACGTGCCCGTGCCGTCATACCTGGTACAGACCTCGACACCTGCTATGTGGGCTTCAATGAGCGTACGCAGCGTACAGACACCGTCTACAGCTATGGCGGCTACCTGCATCGTTACATCAGCGAGATACGTGAGCGTGGTGCCCATCCCATCCTGATGTCGCTCACCCCCCGCAATGCCTACGACGAGCAGGGTAAGGTGGTGCGCAAGCCGCAGTCGGGCTGGCTCGTGGAGATAGCCGGTCGCGAGAACGTACCCTACATCGACCTCAACGAGATCAGTGGTCAGAAGCTGGACAGCTACAGTCAGTGGAAGCGTGAGTACCACTTCCTGGGCGACAAGATCCATACGTCGAAGTTTGGTGCCGAGCTCAATGCCCGCTCTGCTGCCGAGGGTATCATGGCCAGTCAGGACAGAAAGCTGGCATCGCTCAAGTCCATGATGGTCAATGTGCCGGGTGCAAGCTATGCTGTTCAGCGTCAGGAGGGGCGTCCCGTGGTGTTCTTCACAGGCGACTCTACGGTGAAGAATGCCGACAAGGACGATGACGGCATGTGGGGCTGGGCATCACAGGCAGCCACCGTGTTCGACACCACTAAGGTGACGCTGGTCAATGCAGCCCGTGCCGGACGCAGCACCCGCTCGTTTATCCGTGAGGGTCTGTGGGAGAAGGTCTACAACTCCCTGCAGCCTGGCGACTATGTGACCATCCAGTTTGGTCACAACGACATCTGTCCCATCACCGACAAGAAAGCCCGTGGCGTGATAGCCGAGTCGAAGGATACCCTCCATGTCTATCACCTTGACAACGACACCTACGAGGTGGTCTATTCCTTCGGTTGGTATCTGAAGAAGATGATAGATGATGTACGCGAAAAGGGTGCTACGCCCATCCTCGTCTCGCTGACCCCGCGCAACGAGTGGCCCGATGGCCGCATTGAGCGTCGTGACGGCAGCTACGGCAAGTGGTATCGCGAGGTAGTCGCCGAGACGGGTGTGGCCTTTGTCGATATGCACAACATCTCTGCCGACTTCCTCGACAAGAAGTTTGCCAAGCGTCTGCCCAAGGACAAGGAGAAGGCAAAGGCCAAGATAGCGAAGATAAAGGGCAAGGCCGGCCGCTATTTTAAGAAGGACCACACGCATGCCTCGAAGATAGGTGCCCAGATGAATGCACAGTCGATGGCCAAGGGTCTGCGGCAGATAGGTTCGCCGCTGGCTGACTATCTGAAATGATGTTCTAACAGGAAAATGATGATGATGAAAATATACAAAGGGCATATAGTCTATACCAAGGAGCGGACACGGTTTGAAGTCGTGGAAAACGGCTACATTGCCGTCGGTGACGGTCGCGTCATAGGCGTGGCTTCCAGCCTGGACGGCCTCAGTAGTGCAGTAGGTCAGCTTGGTGATGCTGAGGTAGTAGACTTTGGCAACCGGCTGCTCATACCCGCCATGAACGATGTCCACGTGCATGCTCCGCAGTACCACAACCAGGGCATCGCCATGGACCTGCCGCTGTTGCCCTGGCTTGAGAACTACACCTTCCCCGAGGAGACACGCTTCAGCGATGTGGACTATGCCGACCGCATCTACCGTCGGTTTGTCAACCATCTGTGGCGTGTGGGCACCATGCGTGCCGCCGTCTTTGCCACCATCCACACTGCAGGCACCCTGCGGCTGATGGACATCTTCAGCCAGAGTGGCATGGGTGCACTTGTGGGCAAGGTGGCCATGAACCGCAACTGTCCCGAGGCCCTGTCGGAGTCTGTCGAAGACTATCTGCAGGGCATGGAGCAGATCATGTCGGCATATAGTGACCGTGAGGGCCTGGTACGGCCCATCGTCACGCCTCGCTTCATCCCGTCGTGCACCCCCGAGCTGCTGACGGCCTGTGCCGACGTGGCCCGCCGACATCACCTGGCAGTGCAGTCGCACCTGTCGGAAAACCTGTCGGAGATAGCGCTGGTGCGCCAGCTGGAACCCCTCAGCCGTGGCTATGGCGATGCCTATCGCCGCTACGGGCTGTTTGGTCAGGTGCCCACGGTGATGGCTCACTGCGTGTGGAGCGATGAGCAGGAGCGTCAGCTGATGCGCGAGGGTGGGGTGATGGTGGCCCACTGTCCTACGTCCAACTTCAACGTCTCGTCGGGCATGGCTCCCGTGCGGACCTTCCTCAACGAGGGTCTCACCGTGGGACTGGGCAGCGATATCAGTGGCGGCCACGACCTGAGCCTCTTCCGTACCATGGTCTATGCCATACAGGTGAGCAAGATGCACTACCAGCAACGGGGCGACGAGATGCCCTTCCTGTCGCTGTCGGAGGCATTCTGGATGGCGACCAAGGGTGGAGGCAGCCTCTTCGGGCGCGTCGGCAGCTTCGAGCCGGGCTATGACTTTGACGCCCTTGTCATAGACGACGGCGACCTCTATCCCGACGACTACACGCTGATGCAGCGGCTGGAACGCTATATCTACATAGGCGACGACCGCCACATCGTGCACCGTTTCTGCCGTGGAAAGGAGGTTCGTCTCAACTCCTGCCAGTAAAAATTTTGCTGTTTGCAGGAAAATGTGTACCTTTGCACGCAAATTTGTAATAGAATGATAGACAGGGCGACAGTAGACAGGATCAATGACGCGGCTAAGATAGTCGACGTGGTGGGAGAGTTCGTGACGCTGAAGAAGGCGGGCGTGAACTACAAAGGGCTGTGCCCGTTCCACGACGACCGCAACCCGTCGTTCATGGTGTCGCCTACCAAGAATATCTGTCACTGCTTTGTCTGCGGCAAGGGTGGCACACCCGCCAAGTTCCTGATGGAGCACGAGCAGATCACCTATCCCGAGGCCCTGCGCTGGCTGGCCAAGAAGTACAGCATAGAGATTGTAGAGAAGGAACTGACCGACGAGGAGCGCCAGGAGCAGAGTGAGCGCGAGTCGATGTTCATCGTCAACGAGTGGGCCAAGGACTGGTTCCACGATGTGCTGAAGAACGACCCTGACGGGGTGGCTATAGGCCGTCAGTACTTCCGCAGCCGCGGCATTCGCGACGATATCATAGAGAAGTTCCAGTTGGGCTATTCGCCCCAGAAGCGCGATGCCCTGGCCACGGCTGCCACGCAGAAAGGCTACAAGCCCCAGTACCTGGTGAAGACGGGACTGTGCATCGAGAACGAGCGCGGCATGTACGACCGCTACTCCGGTCGTGCCATCTTCCCCTGGTTCAACGTCTCGGGCAAGGTGGTGGCCTTCGGTGGCCGAGTGCTCGACAGCCGGACGAAGGGTGTGGCGCAGAAGTACGTCAACTCGCCCGACTCCGATATATATCATAAGGAACGCGAGCTCTACGGCATCTATCAGGCCAAGAAGGCTATCGTCAAGGAAGACCGCGTCTTCATGGTGGAGGGCTATACCGACGTGATAGCCATGCACCAGGCCGGCGTAGAGAACGTGGTGGCCAACAGTGGTACGGCTCTGTCGGTCTACCAGATACGTATGCTCCACCGCTTCACCAACAACATCACGCTGCTCTACGACGGCGACGAGGCAGGCATCCATGCCGCGATGCGCGGCACCGACATGCTGTTGGCCGAGGGCATGAACATCAAGGTGCTGCTGCTGCCCGACGGCGACGACCCCGACTCGTTTGCCCGCAAACATTCCACGGAGGAGCTGAAGAAATACATCACCGAGCAGCAGACGGACTTCATCACCTTCAAGGCGAGGCTGACGGTAGAGAATACCGAAGACCCCGTGAAGCGCAGCGAGGCTATAGGCAGCATCGTCAAGAGCATCTCGGTCATCCCCGACCAGATACTCCGCTCTACCTACCTGACCGACTTTGCCCATCGCATCAACATGAAGGAGCAGACGCTCATAGCCGAGATGAACAAGTACATCCGTGCCGACATCGAGGAGAAGGAAAAGGAGCGTGAGCGTGAGGAGAACAGGAAACCCGAGACGACGACAGAGGTGCACATACCCACGCCTCCCGTCAGCACCGCCATATCGAAGGTGGAGCAGCTGCTGGTGCGTGAGATAGTACGCTATGGCGAGGAGGTCATCTTCGACCAGATAGAGACCGAGGACGGCGGGATGATCAGCTTCACGGTGGCACAGTACATAGACTACGACCTGTCACAGGACGGCATCATCTTCTCGCAGCCCCTGTACAATCAGATACTGGCTGAGGCCGTGGCACGCTGCGGCGACGAGGGCTTCCGGGCCGAGACCTACTTCTGCAGTCATCCCGACATCCAGGTAAGCCAGCTGGCCACCAGCCTGGTCATAGACCGTCATCAGCTGGGCGGACGCTTCCAGTTTGACAATGACGAGAAGGACGCGACGGTATTACATCAGAAACACATAGAACGACTGCGTCAGCGCGTGCTCCATCTGGTTATGGACTATAGGCTCGACATCCTGGAAGGCCGTCTGAAGGAGATTCAGCGGCAGCTGCAGCAGGTGGGCAGCAACGTAGAGCGCATGATGCAACTATTGAAAGAACATAAGGAAACCAAAGAGCTTCGCGACACCTTGGCCAGCAGGCTGGGTAGCGATCTCGTTGTCTAAAACGGAAATATGTATTACATTCAGAAAAAGATTGAGGTATCGGCCAGTCATCATCTGGTCTTGGATTATGAGAGTAAGTGTAGTCAGCTGCACGGTCACAATTGGATCATCACCATCTTCTGTAAGGCGAAGGAGCTGAACAGAAACGGCATGGTGGTGGACTTCACGGAGATAAAAAGGAAAATCAAGGGGAAGCTGGACCATCAGAACCTGAACGACGTGCTGCCCTTCAACCCTACGGCCGAGAACATTGCCCGTTGGTGCGTGGAGCAGATAGACACCTGCTACAAGGCTACGGTGCAGGAGAGTGAGGGCAACTGGGCTGCGTATGAGAGTGAAGAGTGAAGGCTGCGATTAAGCGAGAGTTGTGCGATGCTTGCATCAGCACAACCGAGCGTGAGCAGGCTCGCCCGATAGGGCAAAAGTGAAAAGTGAAGAGTGAAGAGTGAAAAGTGAAGAATTTGCTGCCGCTATGAGGACTTTTAGAGTGAACGATATATTCTATTCGCTGCAGGGCGAAGGACGCAATACGGGACGGGCTGCCGTCTTCGTACGCTTTGCGGGCTGCAACCTGCGCTGTCCCTTCTGCGACACCGAGTTCGACTCCTACACCGAGATGACCGCCGAGGAAATCCTTGAGAAGGTATCCTCACTTCACATTTCGGAGGGGGTAGGGGTGAGGCCCCTCATCGTCCTCACCGGCGGAGAGCCCACCTTGCAGGTGGACGAAGCCTTCGTAGACCTGCTGCATCAGCATGGCTACGAGGTGGCGATGGAGAGCAACGGCACACGCCCCGCACCGCGCAATCTTGACTGGCTGACGGTGTCGCCGAAGAATCTCACGTCGTGGAGTGGAGTTCGTGAAGGGTGGAGTGGGGAGTGTGTCGGCAAGGCGTGCGATGAACTGAAAATAGTCTTTGACGAGGCCACACCAGAAATACTATCCTCACTTCACACTCCACACTCCACACTCCACGCCCCCCTCCTCTACCTGCAGCCCTGCGACACGGGTGACGCTCGGCGCAATGCAGCCATCACGGCAGCCTGCGTAGAGTACATCAAGAGCCACCCGCAGTGGCGGCTCTCCCTGCAGACCCACAAGCTGATAGGCATAGAATAGCTTAGTAATGAAAAAAATAACTTGGTACAAATGAATAAAGTTACAGACCCCACCCCTGCCCCTCCCCTTGAAGGGAGGGGAGTGCCTCACGGAGTCCCTGCGGCGGGCAAGGCGGTAGCCACTCCCCTCCCTTGTAGGGGAGGGGCAGGGGT
>JAFUSV010000050.1 GCA_017467565.1 Prevotella sp. | reverse complement strand
CACTCTTCACTCTTCACTTTTCACTCTTCACTTTTCACTTTTCACTCTTCACTCTTCACTTTTCACTTTTCACTCAACGTAGAGCACCAGTCCTTTCAGGTATTCGCCTTCGGGATGGTAGATGTTGACGGGGTGGTCGGCAGGCTGGTGCAGTTGGTGCAGGATGCGCACCTTGCGGCGGGCCTGTGCCGCTGCCGTGAAGACGGCATTGCGGAAATGGTCCTTCGTGACCACCTGCGAACAGGAGAACGTAAAGAGGATGCCGCCCGGGGCTATGGTCTCGAATGCCTTGTTGTTCAGTCGGGTGTAGCCTTTCAGCGCATTGTGCAGGGCTCCTCGGTGCTTGGCAAAGGCCGGCGGGTCGAGGATGATAAGGTCGTAGGGACCCCTGCCTGTCTCGCCCTGCTGAGTGAGAGACTTGGTGCCTTCAAGGAACTTGAACGCATCTTCGCAGAAAGCCTCGTGGCGCTCGTCGCCGGGGAAGTTGAGCTCCACGTTGCGGCGCGTCAGTTCGATGGCTTTCTCCGAGCTGTCTACCGAATGTACCAACCGGGCACCGCCACGCATGGCGTAGAACGAGAATCCGCCCGTGTAGCAGAACATGTTGAGCACGCGCTTGCCCTTGGCATAGCGTTCCAGCAGCGAGCGGTTGTCGCGCTGGTCGACGAAGAATCCCGTCTTCTGGCCGCGCAGCCAGTCAACGTAGAAGCGCAGGCCGTTCTCCACGGCTATGCTGTCGTCGCTCCCTCCGTAAAGGAACCCGTTCTCCAGTTCCATGAAGGGTAGGGTAGTCTCGCTCTTGTAGTAGATGTTCTCCAGTCGGCTGCCCATCACCCGCACCAGTGCCTCGGCTATCTGCTGCCGGCTCTGGTGCATGCCTATGCTGTGTGCCTGCATCACGGCCGTCTTGCCGTAGACGTCAATGATGAGGCCAGGCAGGTTGTCGCCTTCGCCGTGTACCAGCCGGTAGGTGTTGTTGTGTGGATTGTCGGCTATGCCGATGGCGATGCGCATGGACAGGGCCGACTGCAGGCGTGCCGTCCAGAAGGCATCGTCGAGCTCGGTGTCGTCGAACGACAGCACACGGACGGCAATGGAACCCTCCTGGTAGTGGCCGATGGCTATAAAATCGCCCTTGCCTGTCAGCACTCGTACCGTATCACCGTCAATGACCGACTCGTCCTTATGGTGAATGGCTCCTGAGAATATCCAGGGGTGAAAGCGTAGCAGACTCTCCTCCTTGCCGTATTTCAGATACACTTGTTTCATGGTGTGGTCTCCTCCTCGTTTTGTATGATAAGTTCGTATTCGTGGGTCTCCTTCAGGCGTATCACCTCTTTATAGATTTTGACGCAGGCCCAGGCGTCGGTGGCAGCGTATGCCTTCTGCTTGTCGTTCAGCACGTCGGCATCCCAGTTGCTCAGCTGCTCGCGCTTGCTGATCTTCTGCCCGAACAGGTTGGCATACAGTTTCTGCAGACTCATGTCCTCGATGCCCAGCTCGTTGACCAGCTTCTGCAGTTCGATGAAGCTGCCGGGAGTGAAGTCGCCCAGGGCGTGCAGTGCGTGCACGTCGTCGTGCCACGACAGTCCTACCTTGGTGGTCGTCGTGTCTTCGAGCAGGCGGATGAGGGCCGGCGTCAGGCCAGTGTGCTTCAGCCGGAACAGGAAACAGGTGTCCTCGGTGGCTACCTGCAGCAGTGCTACCTTGTGAACCTGTCCTCGCTTGAACGAGGGCTTGGTCTCGGTGTCGAATCCCAGCACGGGTTGCGACAGCAGGTATCTGACGGCTTTCTCCGTCTCTCCGGGTGTCAGTATGACTATCGTCCTGCCCTCGAAGACTGCGCGCGGAAGTTTGGCTATCAGCCCCTTTTCGTACTTGTTATAAATCGTTTTTCGCATCATAATTCGTTTTCGAGGTGCAAAAATACAAAAAAAATGTGATTTTATGGCGCTATCTGATTTTTTTCCGTTACTTTTGCAGAAGAATTAACGAATTAAGCAATAATTATGTCCAAAAACCGGAAGAAAACGACTGCTCAGGGCAAGCAGAGCAATAAGACGCTGATGGAGGCGATAGGCATGAACCGCATGGTAGATATCTTCTACAACGAGCGGCTCCGCTTCTTCATCGGCATGCTCCTCTTTGCCGTTGCTGCATGTATGGTGCTGTCCTTTATCTCATTTTTCTCTACAGGACAGGCTGACCAGACCATGATAGAATATCCTCGTGTAGGCGAAATGGCCAATACGGCACACGAGTTCCAGAACCTCTGTGGTTCGGTGGGAGCCTACGTGTCGCACTTCTTTATCAAGAGATGCTTCGGCCTGCCTGCATTCCTCATACCCCTGTTTATCTTCATCGTCTCGCTCAACCTGATGAAGGCCTACAAGACGAATCTGGCCAAATGGTTCATGTGCCTGACGCTGGTGATGATTTGGTTCTCCATCGCCCTGGCCAAGTACGTCACGCCCTGGTTCGACGACCTGCATTTCTGTCTCGGCGGCGACCACGGCCAGAGTGTAGGACGCTTTATCGAGGGATTTGTCGGAGCACCGGGCCTCACAGCCCTGCTGATCATCATTGCCATCCTGTTCCTGACGTATGTCAGTTCGGAGACCATCTATTTCATACGCAGGTTGCTCAATCCCGTCAAATTCTTCACTGACCGGGTGACCTTCAGTATCAACGACACTTCCGAGAGCGAGGAGACCGAGGGTGCTGATGCTGGCGAGCGACTCGCTGACCCCACGGTGTTCGATAATCCTGAGACGCAGACGGTAGAGTTTACCGGCGATGACCTCAATGTGCCTGCCACGCATGTGGCTGCCACCGAGGCTTCGCCCATCAAGCGCGAAGAAGCTCCGGCCGATGTGGACTTGACCGTAGAGAAAGGTGCCGAGGAGGAGAAGGCGGGCGACGGCGTGCTGGTGAATGTGGGCGGCAAGGAGATGGAACCCTACGACCCCAAGCGCGACCTGGAGAACTATAAGTACCCGACACTCGACCTGCTGAAAAGTTATGAGGACGACGGCAAACCCTATATCGACATGCAGGAGCAGACGGCCAACAAGAACCGCATCGTCGAGGTGCTGCGCAACTTTGGTATTGAGATCAGCTCTATCAAGGCTACCGTCGGACCTACCATCACCCTCTATGAGATAACGCCGGCACAGGGTGTACGCATCTCGAAGATACGCAATCTGGAGGACGACATCGCGCTGAGCCTCAAGGCACTCGGCATACGTATCATAGCGCCTATACCTGGCAAGGGTACCATCGGTATCGAGGTGCCTAACGAGAAAAAGTGCATCGTCTCCATGCAGAGCGTGCTCAACTCGAAGAAGTTCCAGGAGACGACGATGGACCTGCCCTGCGCCATGGGTAAGACCATCACCAACGAGGTGTTCATGTTCGACCTCGCCAAGGCTCCCCACCTGCTCGTAGCCGGTGCCACGGGTCAGGGTAAGTCTGTCGGACTCAATGCCATCCTTACCTCTTTATTATATAAGAAGCACCCCGCCGAGCTGAAGATTGTGCTCGTCGACCCGAAGATGGTGGAGTTCAGCATCTATGCCAAGATAGCCAATCACTTCCTGGCCAAGGTGCCCGACGAGAATGCCTCGCCTATCATCACCGACACGACAAAGGTCATACGCACGCTGCAGAGCCTCTGCGTGGAGATGGATGCCCGCTACGAACTGCTGATGAAGGCCGGCGAACGTAACATCAAGGACTATAACCGCAAGTTTATAGCCCGTCAGCTGAATCCGGAGCACGGACATAAGTTCATGCCCTACATCGTCGTGGTCATCGATGAGTATGGCGACCTGATCATGACGGCTGGCAAGGAGATAGAGCTGCCTATAGCACGTATAGCCCAGAAGGCACGCGCCGTGGGCATCCACATGATTATCGCTACGCAGCGTCCTACGACGAACATCATCACCGGTACCATCAAGGCCAACTTCCCTGCACGTATCGCCTTCAAGGTGTCGCAGGGCATCGACTCGAAGACCATCCTCGACCGTATGGGAGCGCAGCAGCTCATAGGACGCGGCGATATGCTCTATCTGTCGGGCAACGACCCCATCCGTGTGCAATGTGCCTTTGTCGATACGCCTGAAGTCGACGAGATCAACCGCTTCATTGCCGACCAGCAGGGCTATCTGGAACCCTTCGAACTGCCTGAGCCTGCCGTGGCCGACGGTGACGACATGGGTGGCGGCAACGATGCCGACCTGTCGCACCTTGACCCCATGTTCGAGGATGCAGCACGACTCATCATCAGTACACAGCAGGGCTCTACCAGCCTGATACAGCGTAAGTTCTCCATCGGCTACAACCGTGCCGGCCGACTGATGGACCAGCTGGAGAAAGCCGGTATCGTAGGACAGGCTCATGGCTCTAAGCCGCGCGAGGTGCTCATCCAGGACGAGCTGAGCCTCGACGCGCTGTTGAATCAATTACGTTAATTCACTCAATAAGGAACATAGGATATGAAAAGAATTGTAATAGCATTGGCACTCATCGTCTGTGGCTGTGTATGCTCATATGGCCAGACGGCCAAGTCGGTACTCGACAAGTGTGCCGCCAAGATCAGTGCCAAGAGTGGCGTGACGGCCGACTTCATCATGACGAGCGCACAGTATGGCGATGCCAACGGCTCCATCTCGGTCAAGGGGCAGAAGTTTATGGCTACCACGGCTGCCGCTACCATGTGGTTCGACGGCAAGACTCTCTGGACCTATATGGCCAAGAACAACGAGGTGAACGTGACCACGCCTACCGAGGCACAGCTTCAGGCACTCAACCCCTACAACTTCATTGGCATGTACAAGAAGGGATTCAGCTACACCATGACCAAGTCGGGCTCTACCTTCATCGTCCATCTTACTGCAAGCGATGCCAAGCGCAAGGTGCAGGAACTCTTTATCACCGTCGATAACAAGAGCTATATCCCCTCGGTGGTGAAAATGAGACAGGGCACCAAGTGGACGACGTTTACCATTAAGAATTTCAAGGCTACGAAACTCGACGACTCCGTCTTCCGGTTCAATTCCAGGGAGTTCCCGTCAGCCGAAGTGATTGACCTGCGCTGATGAACAGATATCAGTTATTCCGTCAGCTACGCCACAACAACAGTATCAGCTATCGGCGTAGCCCTGCCTTCGAGCAGAGTGTCATCGCCAAGGTGATGATGTTCATCGGGGCAGGTGTCATGGCCGTGTACTTCATCTTCATCTCCATCGCTCTGGCTGTGCTGGCCAACGAGGAGAGCGAGCCGGCCGTCATGCTCTTGGTGCTGCCCGTTTTCCTGCTCTTTGACTTCTTTGTGCGCTTTGTTGTCCAGCAGACGCCTGTCATGCTGGTGAAACCCTATCTGCTGTTGCCTGTTCCTCGCAATGCGGTCATTGAGTCCTTCCTCGTGTCGTCGTTGTCATCGGGCTACAACTGGCTGTGGATGTTCCTCTTTGTGCCCTATGCCTATATCACCTTCTCAGGCGAGGCTACGCTGCTCGAGGCATTGGCAGTCCTCACCAGTGGCATGCTGCTGGTCATGTGCAACAGTCAGTGGTATCTTTTGGTCAGGACTCTTGTCGCACGTTCTATTCTGTGGTGGGTGCTGCCCGCTGTCGTCTACCTCATACTGGCATTGCCATTGTTCCTGGACGACACGGCTTTGTTCGACAGCTTCTCTGACTTCCTGCTGGCACTCTGCTCCACCTGGTGGTTCACGCTGCTCTGCCTGGCTCTCCTCCTGGTGTTCTTCTTCATCAACAGGGCCACGCAGTTCCGTTTTGTCTACGAGGAAATATCGAGGGCCGAGAAGAAGCCCGCGGCTATTCACCATGTGTCACGGCTGACCTTCCTGGAACGTTTCGGACAGACGGGCGAATACCTCAAGCTCGAGATCAAGTCCATCATGCGCAATAAAGCCATACGCTCACGTGTGGTGATGAGCTTGGCACTCATCGTGGTGCTGTCAGCACTGATAGCCTATACCGACATCTACGATTCTCCCATGATGCTCAACTTCTGGTGCTATTATTGCTTTGCCATATACGGTATGACAGCCCTCATCAAGATCATGGGACCTGAAGGTAACTACATCGACCTGCTGATGGTGCATCGGGAGAATATCCTCGCGCTGCTCAAGGCTAAGTACATCTTCCATGTGGGCATACTCGTACTGCCGTTCCTCATCATGCTGCCTGCCGTCTTCGAGGGCAAGTTCTCCCTGCTCATGATGCTGGCTTTCATGTTCATGTCCAGCGGCCCCCTGTACTTCACGCTCTTCCAACTGGCGGTCTACAACAAGCAGACCTTGCCGCTGGAACAGAAGATCACGGGCAAGGGTAACGTAGAGAACGGCCTGCAGCTCATCATCGAACTGGTGGCCATGTTTGTGCCGTTGGTACTTGTCGCCATGCTCATCCTGTTCTTCGAGGAAGAGACGGCTTATGCCGTCCTGGCTCTCTTCGGACTCATCATGACGCTGCTCAGTCCCTACTGGCTGAAGAATATCTATCAGCGCATGATGAAGCGCAAATACGACAATATCGAAGGTTTTCACGCATCCAGGTAGACCAAAAGACAGGCAGAATGGTAAAATATTCTGCCTTTTTTGAAAAAAAAGACCAAAAAGTTTGGCAGTTACAAAAAATGTGAGTACCTTTGCACCCGCAAAACGAAAAAGGATGCACCCGTAGCTCAGTTGGTAGAGCACCTGACTCTTAATCAGGGTGTCCAGGGTTCGAACCCCTGCGGGTGTACAAAGCTAAAAGATCGACGAACTAACCAAGTCCGTCGATTTTGCTTTTAATAGCGGCATATAATCCGCTAACTAACTAATTTTCCGACAGTTCAGTTGCGTAAATTTATTGTTGAACAACGCAGTCCATTTGGAAGTACGTGGAACTGATTGGAACTACTTGGAACATTTTGTGTTACCAGTTGCGTTACCGCCTCCAAGAAATGTGTTACCAAATTAGGAGTTTGTGATACCACAATCGACTAATTTTCGGCTACTTTTCTTGAGGATTCCCCGATTTTCCCCGATTCTGGCCATCTGACTGCATTAAAAAAAGTTAAAGGTATGAAACAGAACGTGAAGGTAGTCTTCGACCGCAAGAACCAGGCCGCGAAGACAGGAACAGGGAAAATTGAGATTTGCGTCTATCTCAACAGGGATGAGCGCAAGTGGGAAACTGTAGGCTCCTCTGAAGAAGAGTCATGGGAGGTAGCCGCACAGAGCAGGAACATCCAGGCCAAGGTTAAGCATTATGAGCAGATCATCAATGCCATGAAGATGCTTGGCGAGGACATGACCATTGAGAACTTCAACAAGCACGTCTTCCAGGCCAAGGCCCCCAGCAAGCCTGAAGAGAACGTCCTCCACAACGGCAACGACCTGCGCCAGAGTTTCGTTGAGTTCTGCCGTGAGCACCTTGAGAAGGAAGGCCTCGCCAAGAATTCCGTCAAGGACCACAAGGTAGTCTTCAATGCCGTTGAGGAGTCCGGCATCCTCAACACCTTTGCCGACCTCACCAAGGCCAATGTCATCGCCTTTGATGCCTGGCTCCGCCGTCAGAACAACAAGAGTGACTACACCATCAACGGCTACCACAAGAAAGTCCGCAAGTACACCAAGATCCTGTGGCGCCTGGAGATGATATCCTCCGACCCCTACGAGTACGTCCGCTTCCCCAAGGGGAGCAACAAGGAGCGTGTTCCCCTTGTGGAGGACGAACTGGTGAAGATACGCCAGGCCGAGTGCAGCGGCCGTATCGACCGTGCGCGTGACCTCTTCGTGTTCATGGCCTACACCGGCCTTGCCTACTGTGACATGGCCGTCTTTAACTATGGCACCATGACCGAAGCGCACACCGACTACACCTACATCGACGGTTCACGTCTGAAGACCGGTTCCAACTTCTTCACTCCCATCCTTCCCCCGGCCATGGACGTTCTGAAGAAGTACAACTACAAGCTGCCCGTCATCAGCAATCAGAAGATCAATGACTACCTCGACATCCTCAGGGAGCGCCTTGGCATCAATAAGAAGGTCACCTGCCACATCGCCCGTCACTCCTTCGCCACGCTGATTCTCAGCTACGACATGCCCATTGAGAACCTGAAGCGTATGCTCGGCCACAAGAACATCACCACGACGCAGATCTACGGCAAGATTCTGAAGGCCAACGTCGAGAAGAACGTCACCATGAAACTCAAGGGCCTCAGATAGCTATTCCTCTACCAGGTAGAAATCCCCCGTCAATAACTGCGACTTCCCTGTATCCTCATGGAAGGTCGCAGTTATCTTTTCACAGACGTACTTTCTGCCTTCGATAAAGAAGATTGCCCGGGGATCAGGTATCTCATCGGCCATGAAGGAGAACTTGTATTTCTTCTTCGGGTCGATGTTCTTCACCAGTCCTGACTGTGCGATGTCGATATCCTTCAACCTCATGCTATACGGCGCATAGTTGAAGTTGAAGGGAGCCTTCGCCTCTATTGTGTCGATGGTCGGATGCGGCAGATACCCGAACTGTCTGATGGTCTGGTCCCAGTACCCCATATAGATGCAGTCAAAGTACGCATCGCTCTTGTCTATCTCCCCCTTGGCTATCGCCTTGGCCGTGTATCCCTGTGCCAGCGCACCATCGTTATAGTCCGTCTCGTCCATCTCACTGCGGTTTCTCGGAACCCCTGTACTGACAGCACCTGACGTAGAGCGACGGCTCCAGCCAAAGTTGCCACTACTGTTAGTGTTCACACCTCCGGTGGTGTTACCACCCTCGTCCGTCTCGCCCGTCCATGAGACGGCGCTGCCCATCTCCCCACATTCCAGGAACAGGCATGGCCCCAGTTCCTCATCCGTATCATCAATCCAGGCAGGAACGAAATGCAGCTCTATATCCTCTGCCTCCTTGTCCACGACGAACTTCCCGAACTGGTTGATGGGTTCCAGGCGGTTATAGTACTGGTACCAGTTATATGTCTTGCCCGTCGACTCTATATGGTCAGACCTCAGGAACACCGCCTTGTAGCACCACATGATGAAGTACGTGTCAATGTCCCGCGCATAGAACAACTTATTTCCGTTAGAATTAGGCCTGTATCCCCTTGTATAAGCTTCAGAATAGCCACCCCTCGGGCTGTCATAACGCTCATAGCCCGACAGTTCCAGCGTCTGGGCATACGCAACCAGGTCATAGAAGTGGTCATACACAATCGCTTCATCCTTATGCTCGTCGATGTACCACTGACAGTCGCGGAAAGCCCATAGACGATTGTCATTCTCGGCGTACATTAGATTCTTGTAGCCGATATATTCAGATTTCGTTTCCTTGCTCACGTCGACGGAATATTTGTTCACCACCTTGTCAATCATCACCTCAGCCGTACTGAGCGACACGTCATCATTGAAGCGGAACACAATCGTTTTCGCCTTATGGTTGATGATGAACTCCCCTGCCAGGAAATACTCCAGCTGCTCGAAGAACTCCGTCAGCGACCAGTGCGGCAGGGCGATGGCAAAGTTATGTGCTCCCCATGTCGAGGGCAGTGTATTACATATCAGCAGATAGCGGTAGTTCGTGTTCCTGATGGCCGTGAAATCCCCTGTATATCCCATCACCTCACAGATCTTGTTCAGGATATATAGGAGATACGGCTGGAAGGTAATTTCAAAGTTCGTCCTCGTCCACGAATAACTGGCGTTGATGTCACACGTCACCGCATTCTGCAAGTTGCCCGAAGTGTTGTTCACCCACGGGAGCGCGACGTATGTAGGGTTGTCAGCGTCAAATCCCCACAGCGTATAAGGAGGATTGTTCGCTGGCACCCTTTTCTCTGCCGGCGCATAGCCCAGGTTCAGCTGGTTCAGGAACACATCATCAAACGAATCGTCGAAGTTCTGCTCACTGCGTCCCTCCAGGAACTGCGTCTTCACCTCCACCTCCGATATGTTGGTGACGGTGATGATGCCCGCCTTGTAGAACGTCTTGTCACGTATCTCACAGTCGAAGACCACCTTGTTCTTCTCCACGTCCTGCCTGTGTATATGCCCGAAAATACGGATGTTCTGCGGGCAGTCCTTCAATGGGAAGGTGATGGTCAGCGTGTAACTGTCCGACCCAGTAAACAGGCTGTTCTCGCTGATATACTCAAATGACGTGTTCTTCTTCAACACGGCCAGCTGGCCATTGATAGTAATCTCCATAGCTTATTTCCTCCTTGATTTTGGTGTCTTGTTCCGCATCAGCTGCTCATACTCATCCTGAGCCTGCTTGATGCCCGTGTCACCCGTTACGGTGTTGATAGTCACGAATGGCTCATTCAGGCGGTCCTTCAGTTGCCTTATGACCTCTGCATACTCCTTCATGGCGGCGTGAGTCGCGGCTATCTCCGTCTGTGCATCAGTTGCCTGTTGCACGATGACTGTCGGCGATGGTTGAGCGGACTGTGCGTAAACGCTTGGAGCCACGATTGCCCTTGACACATCGTCCGAGCGTAACGAACCCACTGTGTTCGTTCGTTGCGCATAGTCCAGAGCCTCAATCATCGGGCGGGCCACGGGCGACTGCAGCAACTCCTGTGAGGCCACCCATTCCCCTTTATGCACGACGCCAGCCACCTCATACTTCCCACCTTCAGGCGTAAATCCACCAGAGGCATAGCCCTGTGCCGCACTTGCCTCCTGCTGCTTCTTGATGGCCTGCACCTGCAGCATCCCTGCAGCTACAGCCGTTGCTGCTGCTATTGGTGCCAGGATATATCCGACCACAGGCACCGCAGCCGCCGAGCTGTACGCATTGATGGCCGCCGTCGCCGTCTGTGCGACCGCCTGCATGACCTGCATCGTGTACATCTTCTTGTTCGCCTCGTTCTTCACCTTGGCAACATCGGCCTCCTTCTGCTTCTCCAGTTTCTTCACGATGTAGTTATTCCCCTCGGCATTTGAGATTTCGGATTTATACCGTTTCTCAATGGCCGACACCTGAATATCCGTCTCAGCCTGAATGAGCGTTGTCAGCTGCTGGAAGATGCTGCTCATGCCAGAACTGATGACCTCGATGGAGCCGGTTACCGCCTTTCCCATGTCCGACTGTAGCCATTCCTGCATGTCAGCCGTCCATTCTTCGAGGAAGTTCTTGTTATCTTCCATCTCATCGATGCCGTATTTCTTGCGAAGCGCCTTTTTCGCCTTCTGAAAGGCTTCCTCGATGCGCAGTTTCTCCTTGGCATTATCGCCAGCTGCCTGTACCTCCATCTGGTACACCTGCTTCAGTCCTTCCAGGTCAGACATGTACTTGCCCATGCGTTCCCCCTTGTTATCACCGAAGTATTCCTCCTTCAGTTTCTTCAGCTGATCCTGGTGTTTCTTCTCGGCAGCTTCAGCCTCCTGCTGCCGTTTCTTCTGGTCAGCAATCAACTTGTCCTGATAAGCCTTCTGCGCCTGCAGATACTCACTGGTGCCCTCCTTATAGAGTGACACCATCCGCTTCAGGTGCTCCAGCTCCAGAATCTCCAAGGTCTGTTGGTACACCTCCTGTTCCACCTCTCCGTCGATGAAGCGCTGTTTCTGCAGTGCTATCATCTCATTGTAGGACTGGTTTTCCTGTTCTACAGACACCTTCTGCTCCTGGTCGGCCTGCTTTCTCTGTGCCTCATAGAAAGCAGCCTGAGCATCGAGCCGTTCCTGTTCAGACAGGTCGGCCCGGTCTAAGATCTTCTGCTGGTACTCCGATTCGATGGCAACAATACGCTGCTGGTACTGCTCGTAGTTCTTCTGCCCTGTGGCATAGGCGATTTTGTTCAAGGCCTCTTCCTTGGCCTTCCAGTCCTTTTCTGCCTTGAACCTGTCCTGCTTTGACTTATCATCATCCGTCGGAATAGTCGGAGTATTACCGCCGCCGTTACCTTTCCGGCCTTCCTCCATCAGTTTCTTGGCCTGGTCAGACAGTTCCTGATTCTCAGCTGTCCTTGATTCAATGATATTGTTCAGCTGTTCCTTCTCCTCGTCCAGAGCCTTCATCTGTTTCTTCCATGTCCTGTATCCCGTCGGTGAAGCACTAGCTGCCGCAATCGCCTCGTTTTCACTCATACCGTTTACCTGCTCATTGAAGTAAGCATTCATGATGTTGTCAGGTGTCTCGTCCGAGAATTCCTTATATCTGAATTCGAGGTCAGTCTGCCTTGAAATAGCCTCCTTGATCATGGCCATGTTCTTCAGCTGCTTCACATAGATGTCGAGCACCTGCGAGTTATGCCCGATGAGCACCCCTTCTTCCGACAGACTAGCGTGATAGTCCGGGACTATCTCCTGCAGTTTCTCTATGGCATCCCTTCTATTTCCGATGGAAACCGTGTTGTCCTCGATGGTCTTGCGCAACATGTTTATCTGAGCTATCTCATCAGCCACGGAGCGGTCAGCCGCCTCCTGGATTTCCTTCAACCGCTGTTGTGCCCTTGCCGCACTGTTAGTAGTGGTTGCAAACTTCACGTACAGTCCTATCAGCAAAGTCGTTGCCGCGATGACGGCACCCATCGGGTTCATCTTCAGCACCTTGTTGAAGTACGTCTGAGCTGCAGCCGTTGCCGTTATCTCACCGCGCAGCACCTTATGCTTGAGGATGCTAGCTGCCAGCAAGGCATCCTCGACGGCCAATGCAGCAGCCTTCAGTTTCGCTACAGCCACGAAGCGTAGCGACCACAAGTACTGCAGCTTCACAGCAGCCCAATACCCGGCAATGGCCACAGTCACAGTGAGGATGGCCGTCTTGTACTTGATGCAGAAGTCCACGATGGCCGACAGCACCTTTAACAGAATGGTCGTCGATGACAGCACATGCCTCATGATAGGCATCAGTTTCTCACCCAGTTCCACTGCCATCTCCTTGACGCGTTTCTTCGCCTTGTCAAGTCCGGCCTGCACTGTCGTATTCTGCACGTTATACTCCTTCGTGACAGAAGTCGCTTCCTCAAAAGCCTTGGCCGCTTCCTTCTGTTCCCACCTCACCATGTCCAGGTTACCAGCCAGAGCCGATATCACCTGAGCGGCCCGGGCACCGTTCTCGCCCATGTCCTTGAAGACAGGAGCCAGCACATCGATGTTGCCCAGCTGGTGCAACGTGTCCAGCAACATCAGCAGTCCCTCGTTGGTACCACGCGAAAGCGCCTCCTTGAACTTCTCCGCATTCATGCCCGTAGCCTTGATGACCTGATCCTGCTGTTTGAACATATCCATAATCAGCTTGGAAACGGCGGTCGCCGACATTTCCACGGCCTGGCCCTGAGAGTCCAGCACAGCGGCCAGACCCATGATTTGGGGGATGGTCATCTCTGCCTGTGCTCCGACGCCTGCCATACGCTTTGCGAAGTTGGCAAGGTAAGGAGCCGAAGCCGTACAGTTCTGGGACAGCTCGTTTATCACAGAACCGACGGACAGCAGAGCCTTTTCCGTCCCCAAACGCTCTTCGTCGCCGAAAATCGTCGTCAGTTTCGAGAGCGTCAGCGTTGCCCCGTCGCCCAGCTCATCGAGCGCGACGTTAATCTGGTCAGCAGCCTTAACGAAGCCAAGGATGTCCTCCTTCGATGTTTTTCCCAACTTACCCGCTTCCTCAGCGAGGACGTTCAGCTGTTCCCGGCTTGTTCGGGTATCCATCTTCTTGAAGTCCTCGTTCAGGTCCTCCACCTGTTCCTTGGTCATGCCTGTGAACTTACGGACATTCGCCATCTCAGCGTCCATGTCCGCGAACGCTTTCACCGCAGAGCGTCCGGCCATGATCAGACCGGTAACGGCAGCAGCCATACCCATGAGCGTCGTCTGCCATTCGTTCATCTTGCGGTTAAAGCGGTCCCAGAAGCTTTCTCCGGTTGCGAGGTCAGCATTGACACGGGCCAGTTCCACTTTTACACGCTTGATGGCCTCGCACTGTCGGTTCCACGCCTCGGTACCTCTTTCAATCCCGTTCAGTTGCTGACGCAGGGTTGAAAGCGTCTTGTTCAGTTCCTTCGGCGTAGCCTTGTCCAGATTCTTTAATACCTTTTCCACACCGACAGTCGCACTCTCAATCTGAGAGATCTGTCGGTTTGTCTGGCGCAACTCCTTTTGCAGCCGGGTCAGTTGCGCCTTATTCCCTGCCTTGGCAGCATTCTCGATGGCCTTTTCCAGGTCTTGGGATTTCTTCTTCAGGCCGTCGAGCATGTCCTGAGCCTGTTTGCCGTTGACAGTCAGGGTAACAGTAGCATTTGCGTTGATTGATGACATAGTTCTTGCGTTTGGTTATTACTGCCTCCAGACAAAACAAGCGCATCCGATGCTGTCCTGCCTGAGACTTGACTGGGCGAAGGTAGGCAGAAAAAATCGGGTGCAAAAAGACGCTCCAGGCAGCACGGACACCCCTCTAAGGGGTGCAGATTTTGTTAAAATCGGAAATAGTTAAGTTAATAACTATTATGGGTGCTGATTACCAATGATTTACGGGATTG
>JAFUSV010000049.1 GCA_017467565.1 Prevotella sp. | reverse complement strand
TGGCAACTGAAAATAGCATTTGTTGCGTTTTGTATTTTTTAGGATATTTTTGTTTCATCTTTGTTACGTAAAGACTTCTAATTAAACTATCATCATTGATTATTAGCGAGTTACGAGAGCGTACAAACCTTTTTCCTTCAACGCATTGAACTGGGCCAGTCCCGTCTCATCGACCAGGTACATGGCCTTCTCCATCGTATAGTTGATATACTTGTCGTCAGGCGCAAGGGTAAAGAAGAGATGGTGGAACAGCTCCACATGGCTCTTCGCTTCCACGTCAAGGGTCTCGTCCATCGTCGTGCGCTGCACGAGGATGGGCACGTTGCCGTCCAACACATACACTTTCTTGTGGGCATCGTCCACCATACCCTTGGCGGTGAAGATGGCGCCCATCGAGATGATGATGCAGCCAGCCATGAACATACAGCTGACTATCAGCACCAGCTTAATCTTATTCTCCAGATTCTTTATTACCATATTATTTCTTATTTAAATCTATCGCATTACTGACATGGCACTGGTCTTGGCCTGACTGGCCACGCCCTCACCGAAATTACGGGTCGAGAAGGCCGTATCACCCTCAGGTATCATCCATGCTGCCAGGTCCGGCACGAGGTTCAGACACTTCAGCGCCACCAGACTTGCCACCAACAGGTAGCCTGCCGTCATGAACGAGTTCTGCAGATACCCGGAGAACCCTCCGTCAAGAATCGCCTGCAGGTTCTCATACTGGATGCTCAGCACGATGTCGAAGAGCAGCAGCACATAGAATCCCACGAAGTAGAGCATCGCTCCGTAGAAATGCACGGTGAGATACCTCGTGATCCACTTCGCCCAGGCTCCCTCCCATTTCGGCAGGAGAGAGAATGCCCATTGGATAGGACCGAAGATGGTCAGCATGCCCAGCAGGATCTGCTGACAGAATATCGTTCCCCACCAGCCGATACGGAACACGACCAAGGCCAACAGCATGATGATCTTGTCCAGTCCTATCATCAGTCCCGTATAGGTGCTCTGCAAGTAGAACTTACAGGCCTTCTTCTCCGAGTCCGTGAGTGTCTGATAACCCACATACTGCGTGATATCCGAGACACCGGCCTTCTGCATGCCGTCCACCGTCACCTTAGCTATCGCCATATAGTGGTCGATACTATCCTGACGCTGCTTCAGCGGCTCATGGAGGTTGTCGAACTTCTGCTGCACCTGCGCCGCCTCTATCTCATAGAGGTCATGGGTATAAGAGCCGATACAGTTCGGCACATAGGCCAGAACACCCAATACCGATGCCCCGTTGCCTCCGTGCGGATACCACCAGAACATCACGATGGCAATGGCCAGCACACGCAGCACCTTCAGCACGTCGAACGGCTCGCCCTTCGTCATCATCTTATACGCCATGCCCGCCGCCATGATGATGGCAAACATCGCCCCCAGGGCCATACACATCTCCAGTATCCACCAGAAAGGCCCGCTTGCTCCTATGAACGTTGCATCGGTCAGGAACTCGTTCGTCTGGAAGATGACATCGTCAATCTCCTCGTCGAACATGTCAATACCGATATTGTTGACGATACTGTCGACAACTTCCGGCATCGCACCTGCCTGCAAAAACAAACCTGAAACTCCCATTTCGCTTTTTTGCCGCGAAAGTACGACTAAAAACGCAAACAGCTCTTCCCGCAAAATTTTATTCCTGTTATTAACTGTTTCGTAACTTTCCCACGTGAAAAACTATCATCACTGGGGTCATTCGTAAAATGAATCAAGTTTTAGCAAACAACTCCATTTTGTTAACCATAGCTTATAGAAAACACCTGCCTTTATAAAACAGACTTTATAAAACGGATATTTTCTTATAAGCTTCAGTTGATGTTTTGAGCATCAGCAAGGACATCATCAAGCCATGCCTGATAAGTCAAACAGAGATTGAACTCGAGCCTAACGGCACTGTCTCACTCTCCTATCCCGCCACCAGCTGCCATGGCAACTTTCCACCGGCCATGTGCTGAACGAGCAATGGTAACGATGTTGGCACGGTGTGGTGCACGGGCAGTAGCCATAGCCTCCTTGGCGGATTTCATATGACGCAGGGCGAGGATCAGCTCGCATACTTCGGTATTCTTCAGGAGTATGTCCTTATAGATGGCGAGATACTGCTCCTTACGCTTGCCCATCGGCATGTAGGCATCACGGACGGCCTGCAGGCCGCAGTTGATAGCATTGTAACGCTCCAGCCAGGTGCGGTACTGACCGGCACTGCCCCCCTCCAATGTGATACGCTCGATATTCTGCTTCAGGACGGCGAGCTTGCCCTCTATCTTTCCCTTCTCCACCTGATAGGCCAGGTCGGTAATGCCCGGTGTACGGTCGGCAATATTCAATCCCTCGACACGCAGACGCTCATTCAGGGCTGAGTCGATGGCCTCTGAATGAGGCACCTCCTGATAGAGCGTGAGGTTCATCTGACTACGGAAGAACTGCTTGTTGGTCATCATGGCTCCATTGCGGTAGTTCTTGTGCAAGACATCATAATACCAGTCCGGCGTGAAACTGCCAGCACCCGTCTCCCCGATGGTGAACTGGTTCATCACGGACTCGTCATGATTATAGGTGACGCTCTGTGCGAGCGCCTGAAGCGGCAGCATGGCTGTCAGCATACAAATGATTAACTGTTCCTTCTTCATCGTCAATATCCAACTTCTTCTGTTACACGTTTCCACCGGGAAAAGGCATCGTTGGCCATCTCACGGAGGGTCTTCGACTGATAGAGCGTCCGCTTGAAATAATGGGTACGGATGGTGACGTACTTCCAGATGACATAATAGGTATGGTCTATACACTGACGGATCCTGTCAAGGGACTCATTGATGTGCCCCATCACCGTCAGCAGACCCTCCGTAGTAATATGCTCCACGCCCGTGGCGTAACCAGCCAGCTCAACAAGGCTGTTCACCAGCTGTGTGCCGTCATCGCCAACCTGCTCAACGGCCCGCTGACAGGCATTGATGATGAGCGTGTCGGAAGAGACGATATCCCCGCGCAGGGTACGCTCGTTGATGAACGTCTCTATCAGGGACTCGAGCTGTCCGATCTTATAGGAGACATCATCATAGGTGTTCTTGACGTTCAGGACCGTCACGCCTCCGTTGTAGATGACATCAATAACGTCGAAACACTTGGTGTATTTGTCGAGCTTCACGTTCAGCGAGTCGTAATCGACATTGGCCTCGCGGCTGTACTGGTGCAGCAGCTCATTGGCCTGCTCCACACCACTACGGGCCATGAGGACACTACGGATGCGCTTATGGTCATCAATAAGGGCTTCGACGGACAGGAAGTCAAAGCTATACTGTGCCCGTGCCAGCATGGGCACGAGCATCAGCAGCAACAGGATTATCTTCTTACTCTTCATCATCATCTACGATATAATCACCACGGGCCACGGCAGAAGCGACATTGCGCCAATGGCGGAAACTGCGGCCACCGATCCTGATCCTGTCCGTACCGCCAAGAACCGCCACACCAAGGTCGCGCTTCAGGTAGTCGAGCAACGTCTCACGGCTGCGCATGAACTTCTCTATGAGCACCAGCTGGGCATAGATCTTCGAGAGACGGTAGTCCACATCACGGGCTATGGCCAGACGGTCACAGGTCCACAGGAGATGAATAGCATCCTCGTCACCCTCCGTCTCAGCCGGATTGCTATAGGCATAGTTCGCTTCAACGGAACAATTTGGGAACTCTTCCCTGAGCTCACGCATCCTGTCGTTGACCTTGGCGGCCTTCTCCTCATCGCTCAGCTCAGGATCCAGCTCCATGATATCCGCTATCTGTGAACTGGAGTAGTTGGCACTCAGCGTCCAATGGACGGCCAGGATGGCACGATGGTAGCGGATGCCGAGGAAATGGCTCTCACCACGCTCCTTGGAAAGGTCGGCACGGAACTCCACCTCACCACTGATATTCGGCACATTACCATGACGCACGAAACTCCAGCCCTGCCAGCTGCCAGCATCCGTCCAGATGATATGGTAGGCGGTCTCTATCTCATGCATGACGGCAGGGATGCGATAGGTCCCGTCGCGCTCGTCGGCATAGTCGTCTATCAGTTCCTGACGGGCATTGAGATATTTGTTGAGCTCTCCCTGGGCACGGCTCTTCTCAGCCTCCAGACGGCTGATCTCATTGCGGTTGGCATTATACTGTGCACGCAAGGCAGCGGCTTCCTCCACGCTGGCACGGCTGATCTGCGCCAGCAGGTCGTCGTTCTGCTGCTGAAGTGCACGGATCTGTTCCTGCAGCCGCGTCACCTCACTGCCCCATGTCGAGATACCCTCGTCGAGTTCCGAGGTGTCGGCACCGCCGGAAAGGGTGGTCTCCATGGCATAGCGCTTGGAGTCCTCGTCAAGGGCATGGCGCTGGTTGCCGTTCTCCTTCCAGGAGAAGTTACCCTCACCCAGATTGGCATGGTCATGGCACTCCACTGTGAAGCTGACGGTCGAGCAACCGCGCATACGCACCTCATCAGCAGCCTGGTAGTAGTTCTTGCTGTCCTTGCCGATACGATAGACACGGCCCTCCTCATTGTCGTTCAGCTCCGCGAGCTTCGCATTGAACCTCGCCTGCATGGCATTCTCATCGTCATACTGGCTGTCAAAGACCTCCTCATAGACTTCCTCATAGACATTCCACGTCTTATAGACATCAATATAATGGGCGTAGGAGAAGGCCGTCGTACGGCCAGAATTCTTCTTGTAGATACGCGAAGAGCTCATGTAGTTATAGAACTGATAGTGATACTTGTCATCATGGCTGTTCAGCTCCTGACAACGCGCACGGCTCCAGCCGGCATAGCTCTCCGAGTTACGCAGTGAGTTCTCATAGTCGGCAGACGAATACTGATAGTGTTCATCCGAGGTGCCGACACGATACCACTCACCGCCGTACATGATGCTCTCGCTGTCCGTCGGAGGAGCATAGCTGCACACCTGCTCACTGCCTGAGTCACGCCAGTAGATATACCACCGCTGGGTATAGAAGCGACCCTGCATCTCCTGAAGATAGTCACTGACATAGCTGGTGATATTATAGCCGTCAAGGGTGAAGAGGTTGGCTACGCCCGTACTGTCGGTAGAAAGAATCTGCTGCATGACCAGGTCCTTGATATTCGAGGGGTCAGAGAGCGTCTCGTACATATCCTTGAAGTCATGGTAGAGCTGGAGGATCTCTCCGGGCTTCGAGTGGAACACGCCCCCAACCTTGCTGGCATTCGTCCAGACAGAGTCGAGGACGGCGCCGCCACCCGAGACGATGGCACCGCCTGCCGTCATGAGTCCGTCGAGGTCATCTTCCAAATCCTCCTTGGTGAGCCCGTCACCGAAGTCAGCCAAATGATCCCACACGGCAACCCAGTCCACCTCCCCCAGTCTGGTGAGGTCGAACAGGCCTTTCAGATTATCGTTGATGGCCAGGAAAGCGACGTCCTGAAACGACACTTTCCCGTTGGCCACCACTGTCTCGAAGGTCATGCAGAGCTGTTTCACCTGCTCGCAGGTACGAAACAGATAGGGTCCCCAGTAAATGGCCTTCTCCGGGTTCTTGATGGCCAGTGCGCCCACATCCAGCAACTTGGGCATGATCTGTGCGCTGACCATCTTATAGATACGCTTATAGTAGAAGTTCTCCTCGGCATCACCGAAGAGCCCTGCATTCTGGAGGGCCTTGCGGTCAAGCCACTTCGAGGCGAAGATGCCAGCCGTAGCCACTTCGGCACTGGTATAGTGGTCGAGGATTTTCTGCACGTCCTCGTCATTCATCAGCTCAGTGGCCGTCTCTGCCGCATAGGCTGCCGTCATCGCCGCCGTGGTCTTCAGGTCGATATTGACACTGTACCATCCCCCCGCGAAGAGGGGGACGGCCAGCATCTGGAATATGAAAGCAAAAAGAATCCTACGCATGAATCAGCTTTTTAGGAGGCAGGTTCAAGACCCTGCCCTGCTTATTCACCAACTGTGCGAACTCCAGCGACTTGCCGATACCACTCCGCTCCCAGTCACGCACAAAGGCCTCGATGGCCTGCTGATGGGTACAGCAGAGTTCCCGACGGTACAGCTTCAGGGCTTCCTTCTCGGCTTTCTCCGTCGTATAGCTCATATAGCACTCACGGGGTTCCTCGATGCCGAAGACATCTCCCTCCGTGCCACGCTTGATGAAGACCTCCTTAAAGGGCGAACGCCCCACCTTATTGTCGAGACGGTTGATGGTGAAGATCTTCTTGCAGTCGATATCCGTCAGGGCCAGCGTCGCCTTGATATCATCAAACTTATCCTTGAACTTGCTCTGGTCAAGCAGCATGAAGACATCGGAGTTGTTGATAATGGCCTCCTTGACGATGGGCGAAGAGGTGATATCCTGGATCTCCTGCGTCACGACACCCACCATGGCCCAGTGCTTACGCGCCGTCTTATAGAGGTACTTGATGTACTCCGCCATGACAGGCGTGGCGATAGCCTTCCATGCTTCCTCGATGACCAGGCACTTGCGCACCTTGTTCTTGATACGCATCTTCTGGGTGAACACGTCCATGATGATGAGCACGATGATCGGAAAGAGCACCGGGTCATCCTTCACCTTGTCAATCTCAAAGACGATGAACTGCTCGTCAAACAGCGAGCCGTCCATGTCGTTGTTCAGGGTGTACTCCAGTGCACCGCCACGGTAGAAGGGCTTCAGGATGGCCGCAAAGTCATTGATGGGGAACTCAATACTGTCCTCACGGATAATCTGGGGGATGCGCTGACGGGCAAACTCATAATAGCTGTTAAACGACAGCTCCTGAACTCTCAGGCTCTTGCGCTGCTGCTCACGCTTGGAAATCTCACGCTCGATCTTCTCCATGAACTTACCCTCGACTATCTCCGGTGTCAGACGCTGCAGCTGGTTCTTGGCAGCCGCCTTCTCACCCTCCGTACTGGCTTCGTCATCAATCTTCGCCTGGAGTTTCTCGCTGAGACGGCTGTTGCGCTCATAACGCTGGCGCTCCTCCTCCGTCACATCATAGGAGCCGGTGCCGTTACGCGTCTGCAGCTCTTCCTCGTACTTCTCATATTCGCCATTGCTCCTGGCCGCGATGACCAGACTCTGGTGCAGCTCCTCCTTCTCTTCCTGGCTGAAGCCCTGAAAGGGTGAGAAATACTCACGGTAATACTCGATGATGGTACGCTCGATGATATACTGCTCTATCTTCGTGGGTTCCTGAGCACCCTTGAAGATCAGGAAGATCAGCGAGGTGAGGAAGTTCTTCTTCTCACCGAAGTTCGTCTGGTACTCCACCTCCGTCACCTTGAAGGGGTTCATGGAGATGGGACGCTCCTTGGTATAGGAGATATAGGTGCCGCCGAAATAGCTGCACAGCCCTTCATAGCTGTCACCGGTATCGACGATGACCACATCGGTATTCTGCTCATAATACTGTCTGACGACGGTATTCATGTGGAAGTGTTTTGGTATTTTGTAAACAACTGAAACACAGACAGAAATACGATACCACCAAAATTGAACGGTACAAAAAAGTGCAATAGCAAAAAATGGGAAATCTAAGAGTTTTGTAGAGCAAAACCAGCCTTC
>JAFUSV010000048.1 GCA_017467565.1 Prevotella sp. | reverse complement strand
TGATACTTAAAAAAACGTAAATAGATAACCAAAATTTGTTCAGATGGAAAAGAAAAAGGAGTTGCGATTTCTCGTAACTCCTTGATTTTTAAGGCGCTTCAGGATGGGCTTGAACCAACGACCCCCTGATTAACAGTCAGGTGCTCTAACCAACTGAGCTACTGAAGCAGGCTTTCTTTCGATTGCGGGTGCAAAGGTAATGCGTTTTTCTGAAATACGCAAACTTTTTTGGGAAAAATTTCAAAAAAAGATGCATTTTTCGAAAATAATCGCTGAAAATGGTGGTTTTCTTGCAATAATGGTGTAATTTTGTAGCCGATAAAAGTAACATTGACATGAAGGAAATGACAAATATGAAGAAGTTTTTCATCTTTTTATCTCTTTATCTCCTGAGCCTTTTGCCTCTGAGCGTGTCGGCCCAGGTGCAGAGTAACCATAACCTGGAGGTAGGGAAGAATCTGGATATATTTAATAATGTATATAGTAATCTGGACCTCTTCTATGTGGACACGCTGAACCCCGGACAGACGATGACGGCCGCCATCAAGGGCATGTTGTGCTCGCTGGACCCCTATACGGAGTACTATCCTGAGGAGGAGACGAAGCAACTGGAGATGATGCTCACGGGTAAGTATGCCGGCATCGGGGCCTTGGTGAAATACCATACAGCCCTGAAGCGTGTGGTCATCGACGAGCCTTACGAGGGTATGCCCGCTGCTGAGGCTGGCGTGAAGAAGGGTGACATCATCCTGACGATAGACGACTCGCTGATGACCGACAAGAAAGTGGACTATGTGAGCAGTCATCTGCGTGGCGATGCCGGCACGAGCTTCGTGCTGAAGGTGCTGCGCCCGTCGACAGGCAAGGAGATGAAGTTCAAGATTACGCGCCGTAACATCAAGTTGCCCGAGCTGCCCTATTACGGCATGCGTCCTGACAGCATCGGCTACATCAACCTGAACTCGTTTACCGAGGGCTGCTCGAAGGAGGTGCGCCGTGCTTTCGTAGAGCTGAAGCAGCAGGGAGCCAAGGCGCTGGTGTTCGACTTGCGCAGCAACGGCGGTGGTTCGGAGGCTGAGGCGGTGGACATTGTGAACCTGTGGGTGCCGCAGGGACAGGTGGTCGTGGAGAACCGAGGCAAGGTGAAGCAGGGCAACCGTACGTACAAGACGCGGCTGGAGCCTGTAGACACGCTGATGCCGATAGTGGTGCTGGTGAACGACGAGACGGCCTCGGCCAGCGAGATTACCAGTGGGGCACTGCAGGATCTGGATCGCGCGATTATATTAGGTACGCGTACATACGGTAAGGGACTGGTGCAAGTGCCCTTGGAGTTGCCGTACAATGCGACGGTGAAGGTCACGACGTCGAAGTACTACATACCCTCGGGCCGCTGCATACAGGCCATCAACTATTCGCGTGGCGAGGGTGGCGGCTACAAGGAGCGCATACCCGACTCGCTGACACACGTGTTCTATACCCGAGGGGGACGCGAGGTGCGCGATGGCGGCGGCATCAAGCCCGACGTGGAGCTGAAGAACGACACGATGCCCAACATTGTGTACTACCTGTCGGTGGGTGGAGCCGACTCGACGGAGGTGATGTTCGACTACGTAGTAGACTATATTGCCCATCATCCGACGATAGCTCCGGCTACGGAGTTCCACCTGACGGAGCAGGACTGGCAGGAGTTTAAGGACAGGGTGGTGAAGAGTGGCTTCAAGTACGACCTGATGTCGAAGAAGAATTTCGACGAGTTGGTGAAGACGGCGAAGTTCGAAGGCTACTATGACGAGGCCAAGGATGCCTTCGATGCCTTGGAGGCTAAGCTGAAGCACGACGTGTCTGCCGACCTGGACAAGCATCGCAAGACGATACAAGAGATCATAGAACTGGACATTGTGTCGGCCTATTACTATCAGCGAGGCTCGATAGCTGCCGGCCTGAACTACGACAAGCAGCTGAAGGAGGCTGAGCGCTTGCTGAAGTCACCAAAAGAGTATGGAAAAATCCTTGGAAAGGATTTTTCTAATTGATAATTGATAATAGACGATTGATAATTTATAGTTGGCCAGGTGAAATCGCATGGTATGCGGCTTCACCTGGCCTTTTTTCTGTGGTTAAAAGGCCAGGTCTTCGACTCTAAACAGGCAGGTTGCTTATTGGTTGACTACAGTCAACTGATCAGATGACTATAGTCAACTAATTGGATGACTTAAGTCAACCGATTGGTCGACTAAAGTCAACCGATAGGAAAAGTGGCTGTTTGGAGTTGGAGAAGAGCGTACCTGGCGTTGGAGAAAATGGTGCTTTGAGTGGGGAAATATGCTGCTTTAACCTTTTTTAATGGTATAAAAGGGCAGGGTATTGCGTTAAATAGACAAATAACCGACAATTAATAGCTATTACAATCATTACATTATGATGGGCAAGAGATTATTACTTATAGCAGCAGCCGTGGTGTCTACTTTGGGCATCAAGGCGCAGATGGCTGACGTCACCGCTCAATACATTCGTAACGCAGGATTCGAGGAGTGCGAGGCGCTGCCAGTAGTCGTGTATCATGACAATCAGAAGAATGTCGATGTCAACAAGACAGAACTGTGGTCGCACTGGAACACAGCCAAGGGTACCGACTATGAATCCGCTGGTTGGAAACTGGTGGAGCAGATGAAGAATGCCAATGGCGGCGTGGTGACTTATGGCATCAATATTCAGTCGGGACAGTATGCTACGGCCGGTGAGCCTGGCCCTGCCGAGGGCATCACGGGCACGAAAGGCCTGTGCTTCACGGGTGCTGCAGGTCTTGTCTACCGGCAAACCGAAGAGATAACACTGCCGGCAGGCACCTATCGCTTGACGGTGAATCTCTATGCCCGTAACGGACAGACCACCAATCCCGGCCCCACGCAGCAGGTGAATAACGACAAGACTGGCTTCATGCCGACAGGCGGAACAGAGGACGACCTGATTCCTGCCCAGAGAAAGAGCCTGCAGTTTGCCAGCAATGCCTGGGATCAGGAAATCATCGACATAGAACTGACTCAGGCAACGAAGGGCCGTTTCCAGATCAGCTATGGCAGCAGCTACTTCGTCGTAGTAGACGACGTGAAGTTAGAGTATCAGGGCGGCGTAGTGACTTCGGCCTTGCTGAATGTCATCGACAAGGCTACGCTGCTGAATGCCCAGCTGAACGATGGCATGCTCACTACAGCCATCGCATCGGCACAGGACTTCGTCGCCAATCCTACGACCCAGGAGGAGGTCGCAGCACAGGTAAATACCCTCTATGCAGCTATGAGTACGGCGCTTTTGGCCACAGCCAAGGCCGTGAACCTCACCGATATCTATTTGGAGAACGGCTCGTTTGAGACGGGCAAGGTGGCTCCTTGGACGTGGGGCTCGGCCTCAGGCGTCGTGGGTGAGCCCACCAATAGCGAGTCGCTGCCCTTCATCGACGGCAAGAAGATTCTCGAATTCACCAGCTCGGGCAGTAATGCCGTGACGCAGACGGTCAGCCATCTGCCTGCCGGCTACTATGCCATGGATGCCAAGCTGAACGGCAAGGCCTTCCTGACCGTAGGCGGGAGCAGCAAACTGATGCAGGGAGGTTCGGACATTCTCTATCTGAGAGTCCATCCGCAAGTCTATGAGGCCAAGAGCGCCGGCGACCTGACGGTGAAGATAAATGCCTCAGTGGCATTTCGACTGGACGATGTCCGCCTGTTCTACGCTCAGGATGAGGCTTCGCTGCAGGCCGTGATGCTGGCCGACGTGAAGGCCGACGCCCAGGCTTTGCTCAGTATGAAGGACTATGACATCGTGACTGGCAACGAGCGCTCGACCCTGGAGGCTGCCCTCAAGTCCGACGATGCTGATGCCATCAACGGTGCTGCCAATGTATTTGTGACAGGCAAGGAGGACTACGAGAAGTACGCGAAGGCCGCAAAGTCGGCCGAAGCCTATACCCCGGAGGCCTATCCCTATGGCAGCCAGGATATCTACGACGCCATACAGGCCATCATCGGCAGCGAACTGACATCGGCTGATGATGCCAAGGACAAGGCCTCGCGCCTGACCCAGCTGTGCCTGGACTACTACGTGTCGAATGCCTACTGCGAAGGCGTGAAGGGTGCCGTGAACTATACCGAGAAGATAGTGGCCGGCAATGCCACGGGCACCAACGTCGCCACAGCATGGAAGAAGCTCAACATGGACATACGTACCGACAAGACGGCTTGGAACGACCCCAAGACCAATACGGCAGACAAAAATGTTTATGGCGTGACGGCCGACTACTACCGTGCTGCCAATGGCAAGACGGCCTATATGGCTCAGACCCTCAGCGGACTGCCCGCAGGCCAGTATGTGCTGTCGGTGACCTACATGGCCAGCGATGCCGTGCGTCCTGAGGTGCAGGTCAACGGCACGAAGGTAGGCGAGCTGGTAGGTGTGGGCGTCTATGGCGGTGGCGTCTACGGCGGTGGCTGGGTAGAGAATGTCATCCCCTTCACCAAGGATGACGGTGAGGACATGGAACTCAGAGTGACCTACACCGGTACGGCCAACTATCAGGACTTCTACTTCGACAACCTGCGTCTCTTCAAAGTGGACGGCAGCGCTACATGTATAGAGCACATGGAGACGGGTGTACAGTCAGGACAGTGGTACGACCTGCAGGGACGCCGCGTGCTTCAACCCGGCAAGGGCATATACATTATTAATAATAGAAAGGTAAAGAGGTAATCAAATAAAAATAGAAATGGCAAGGTTTGCATCTTATATATGGTTGATGATAGGACTGCTCCTCCCCGTGACGGCATGGGGAGAGCAGCAGTCCGCTTCTGCTGTGGACACGGCGGCCATGATGAAAGATGACTATATCCGTGCCAGTCTGCTCAGCATCACTCCCGATGCCGAGGTCTACTCCATCTTCGGTCACTGTGCCTTGCGCCTGCAATGTCCCTCGCAGCAGATGGACTATTGCTTCACGTTCGAGACATCTACCGACACTGAAGGTATCGTCAACTTCTTCCGAGGCAACTCGTTGGGAGGCTTTGCACCGGCACCTACCCCCGACTATCTGGAATACTACAGACAGCAGGGACGTGGCATAACGGAGTACGTGCTCAACATGACACCCGAGGAGAAACTGGAACTGTGGAGAATAGTCGATGATGAGATAGCCAAGGGCTTCACCCACGACTATGGCTACATGCACAATCAGTGCACTTCGATGATAGTCAGCGTGGTGAACCGTGCCCTGGCCACCTGCATCAAGTACAGCGATCTGCCCGCAGAACTCGACGGCTCGTTCCGTGACCTGATGATATCAGCCTCCGAGAACTATCCTTGGAGCCGTTTTTTCTGGCAGACCATCATGGGGCCCGAAGGTGACGAGACCGAGCCCCTTGCACATAAACTAATACCACAACTGCTGCCCGTAGCCTGGGAGAAGGCAACCGTAGGCAGCGAAAATCGTCGATTGATTAAAGACCCCGGTACAAAGATTGTTCAGGAGAAGGTGAATACCAGGGCAAGCAATTGTTGGTTATCACCGCTCACGGTATTCACCCTTTTACTGCTCTTTGTCCTGTTGGTCAGCTATTTCGAGTGGACCAAGGGTTGGCGTAAGTTGCCTCGTACGGTCGACGCAGTTCTGTTGGTATGTCACACCATCGTGAGCCTGTTCCTCACGTGGCTGGTGCTGTTCTCCACCCAGGATGGCAAATGGTGGTACTGTTATCTCTGAGCTTTCACTCCGTTGCCCCTGTTACTCTGGGTGCTGCTGCCGGGTTGTCGTGTGTGGGTATGCCGCTGCTTCCTGCTGGTGCTGCTGGTGTTTGTGGGGCTGATGTGCTACATTCCCCAGCTGGACCTGCCCCATATCCTGATAGTGGCGAGCCTGTCGGTCCGTCTGTTTATGCGAATCAAGCGAATAACCAAATAAGAATGTATAACTAAAAACATAATGATTATGAAGAAGAATTCTACACTCAAAAGAATGTTTGCCGTAGCCGTGATGCTGTTGGGCACCATGACATCGTTTGCCAACGAGGAACAGGTTATCTGGGTAAAAGCAGCTGCCTATCCCACCGGAGCTGGTAAAGTGTATGTTGACTGGTCTACGGAAGATGAAAAGCAATTTGATGATACATCTGAGTTCAAACGTCATGCCAATATGGCTATCAGTACAGCCTATGTCTGGGCGGAGCCTGCCGACGGCTATCTTTTTGCCGGCTTTGCGCGTGACAATGGCGACAAGGTGTTCAACAATGTTGATGACAAGCAGATAAAGGTCAATGCCGACGGTTTGTTCACAGGTGTCTATGACCCCACGGTATATGGCGGTGGTGCCAGCTCCTCATCGGAAGCTTATGCCTTGGCAGAGGAGGCCTTGGGTAAGATGGAGTCTCCTACTGACTACATCTTCGCTGTCTTTACGCAAGGTGCTGTCTGTCGTCGTGCAGTAGGTCAGGAGCTTTGGGGTAATGTCTATGCCGACAAACTCTATACGCAGGTAGGTGATCAGGTTACCTTTAGTGCCTGGGGCGATTCTGAGAGCACCAGTTCGGGTACCATCTATCGTAAGTTCGACCACTGGACCGACGCTGATGGTAACACTGTCAGCACCGATCGCGAGTTTACCGTTACGGTCAAGGGTATGGACATCTACTATGCTGTTTTTGTGGAGACGACAGAACAGGAATATAAAGAAACAGAAAAAGACCCCCACAAGTATGACAGTGAGTCGGGGCAGTTGGGCGTCAAAGGTGTCACCTATTCTGCCACAGCCTCCGACACCCGCATCTACGACCTGCAGGGTCGCAAGGTCGCAGCTCCCCTTAAGGGTATCTTCATCCGTGGCGGCAAGAAGATCGTGGTGAAGTAAAGTTTAAAGTTTGAGGTTTGAAGTTTGAATTTTAATCTTCAAGCCTCAAACGTCAAACTTCAAACTTCAAATTTCAAATAATAATCAGATATCTATGCCAAGAACCAAATGTCTGCTGATAGCACTGCTTCTCGCGGTAGTGGCACAGGCTCAGACCGACAAACTCATCAGTGTAGCATTCAGTAATGTGAATGCTACTGATGCTTTGCGCGAGGTGGAAAAGAAGTCGGGAGCCGTTGTCCAGTACAGCTATGAAGACGTAAACTTCCGTGTGACGCTGAACGTCAGCGATACGCCTGCCGTTGACGTCGTGCGCAAGATAGTGGCCAACCATGGGCTCAATGTGCTGGTCAAGGATAAGTACATCTACATCAATCATGGCAAGGGCGACCAGGCTGTTAAGGACGATACACCTGTGACAGGTGTCATCGTCGACGAGACGGGCGAACCGATGATAGGCGCCTCGCTGCTGCTGAAGAGCAACGGCTCGGGCGTGGCTACCAATGTCGACGGAGAGTTTGTCCTGCCTGCCTCTGCCCGTGGCGACCAGGTGACCATCTCCTTCGTAGGCTATCAGTCTGTGACCATGCCCGTCAGTCAGTTGGAGCGTCAGAAGCGCATCCGCCTGGTGCCCGACAAGTCACTGCAGGTGGAGGAGGTCGTCGTGACCGGTATGCAGAAGATGGACAAGCGCCTGTTTACGGGAGCCACCACCAGACTCAGTGCTGAGGATACGAAGATAGACGGTCTGGCCGACATCTCGCGTTCGTTGGAAGGTCGTGCTGCCGGTGTGTCTGTACAGAATCTCACGGGAACCTTCGGTACGGCTCCCCGTATCCGTGTGCGTGGTGCCACCTCTATCTATGGCTCGTCGAAGCCCCTGTGGGTGGTCGATGGCGTCATCATCGACGATGTCAGCGACATCTCAGCCGACGACCTCAGCAGTGGCGATGCCGAGACACTCATCTCCTCAGCCATAGCCGGACTGAACCCCGACGACATCGAGTCGTTCCAGATACTGAAGGATGGTAGCGCCACCTCTATCTATGGTGCGCGTGCCATGAGTGGCGTGATAGTCGTCACCACCAAGAAAGGTTCGGCAGGCAAGAGCCGTGTCAGCTATACCGGTGAGTACACCATGCGACTGAAGCCCAGCTATCGCAACTTCAACATCATGAACTCGCAGGAGCAGATGGACGTCTACCGCGAGTTGGAAGAGAAGGGATGGCTCAACTTCAGCGACTCCTACCGTGCTGCCGAGAGCGGCGTCTACGGACGTATGTACCACCTGATGAACGACTACGACAAGGCAACGGGCAAGTTTGCACTGATGAATACCGAGCAGGCCCGCAACGAGTATCTGCGTCAGGCGGAGTTCCGCAATACCGACTGGTTTGACGAGCTCTTCTCGAACGGCATACAGCACAACCATTCGGCCAGTATCTCGGCTGGTACGGAGAGCGTCAACTTCTACGGCTCGCTGAGTGCCATGTTCGATCCCGGCTGGTACAAGCAGAGCAATGTGGAGCGCTATACGGCCAATATGAATACCAACATCAAGATGAGCGATCACCTGTCGCTGAACCTCATCTCCATGGGCAGCTACCGCAAACAGCATGCACCCGGCACGCTGAGCCAGTCGACCGATGTGGTGAACGGCCAGGTGAAGCGCGACTTCGACATCAACCCCTACAGCTTCGCCATCAACTCGTCGCGTACACTCGATCCCGATGAGTATTATACCCGCAACTATACCAGCTTCAATATCAATCACGAGCTGGACAATAACTATATCGACATCGACAAGATAGACCTGAAGTTCCAGGGCGAACTGAAGTGGAAGCCCCTGCGCGAGCTGGAGTTCAGTGCGCTGGGTGCCGTTCAGTACACCACGGCTACACAGGAGCATCAGGTCATGGAGTCGTCAAACCAGGCCATGGCCTACCGTACCATGCCTGATGCCGTCGTCCGCGAAGCCAATCCGTGGCTCTATCTCGACAAGGACGTGCCCAACTCGCTGAAATTCAACATC
>JAFUSV010000047.1 GCA_017467565.1 Prevotella sp. | reverse complement strand
ATCCGCCAGTTCTGCCTGCAGAAGGGCATGGAGGTCGACGAGACCATGGGCAAGGGCAAACTCATCGACGAGCTCTTCGGCGAGTTCTGCGAGGGTACATTTATCCAGCCTACGTTCATCACCGACTACCCCGTGGAGATGTCGCCCCTGACTAAGATGCACCGTTCAAAGCCCGGACTGACCGAGCGCTTCGAGCTGATGGTCAACGGTAAGGAGCTGGCCAACGCCTACTCCGAGCTCAACGACCCCATCGACCAGGAGGAACGCTTCAAGGAGCAGATGCGACTGGCCGACAAGGGCGACGACGAGGCCATGATCATCGACCAGGACTTCCTGCGTGCCCTGCAGTACGGTATGCCGCCCACCAGCGGCATCGGCATCGGCATCGACCGTTTGGTCATGCTGATGACTGGCAAGACCTACATCCAGGAGGTGCTGTTCTTCCCCCAGATGAAGCCCGAGAAGAAAGCTCCGCAGAGTACGCTCCAGGAGTGGGCAGCCATCGGTGTGAGCGAGGACTGGGCCCACGTGCTGCGCAAGGCAGGCTTCTACCTGATACAGGACATCAAGGACGAGAAGGCCCAGGGCCTGCAACAGAAGATTGGCGACATCAACAAGAAGTTCAAGCTGAACTACGAAAAGCCTTCGGTTGAGGAAGTACAGGCATGGATAGATGCGGCAAAATAGCAATCATCGGCGGTGGTAGCTGGGCAACGGCCATAGCCAAGATTGTGGTGGGACATACTCATCACATCGGATGGTATATGCGGCGTGACGACCAGATCAAGGACTTTCAGCGCATAGGCCACAACCCCAGCTATCTGACCAGCATACACTTCGACACCAGCGAGATACATTTTGACAGCGACATCAACCGCATCGTCAATGAGTACGACACGCTGGTGTTCGTCGTTCCGTCACCCTACCTGAAAAATCACCTGCGCAAACTGAAGGTACGCATCAAGGATAAGTTTATCGTCACGGCCATCAAGGGTATCGTACCCGACGAGAACCTCATCTGCTCGGAGTATTTCCACCAGGTGTTCGATGTGCCACACGACAACCTGGCTTGCCTCGGAGGTCCTTCGCATGCTGAGGAGGTAGCACTCGAACGACTCAGCTATCTGACCGTAGGCTGCAGCGACCTGGACAAGGCTCAGGGCTTTGCCAACGTACTCAACAGCCAGTTTATCAAGACCAAGACATCATCCGATGTCATCGGCATCGAGTACTCGTCGGTGTTGAAGAACGTCTACGCCATAGCTGCCGGCATCTGCAACGGACTGAAGTTCGGTGATAACTTCCAGGCCGTGCTCATGGCCAATGCCGTACAGGAGATGTCGCGCTTCCTGCAGAGCGTCCACCCCATAGAGCGCAATGTCTACGACTCGGTCTATCTGGGCGACCTCCTGGTGACGGGCTACTCCAACTTCTCGCGCAACCGCGTCTTCGGCACCATGATAGGCAAAGGCTACTCCGTGAAGTCGGCGCAGATGGAGATGGAGATGATAGCCGAGGGCTACTTCGGCACCAAGTGTATGAAAGAGATCAACCGCCACTGGCATGTCAACATGCCCATCCTCGATGCAGTATATAATATATTGTACGAGCGCATCACGCCAAAGATAGAAATCAAGCTCCTGACGGACTCCTTCCGCTAAAAAAATAATGTGCGGCAGTTTTGCCGCAGCAAAAAACAGAATCATCTTAACAACATCAACAATGAAGAATATTAGTCTTGACATCACAAAGGCATCGTGCTTTCTGAAAGAGGGTGCCGTGAAGGCTTTCGAGCCACAGGTAAAAGAGGCACAGGTAGCACTTGAAAAGGGTACCTGCCCTGGTAATGATTTTCTAGGCTGGCTGCATCTGCCGTCATCCATCACGCCCGATTTCATCGCTGAGATACAGGCGTGTGCCAATGTGCTGCGCGAAAACTGCGAGGCAGTCGTCGTGGCAGGTATCGGCGGCAGCTACCTGGGTGCACGTGCCGTCATCGAGGCTCTGGGCAACTCGTTCAGCTGGCTCATCCAGGACAAGAAGAATCCCGTCATTCTCTTTGCCGGCAACAATATCGGCGAGGACTATCTCTTTGAGCTCACCGAGTATCTGAAGGACAAGAAGTTCGGCGTCATCAACATCTCCAAGTCGGGTACTACCACCGAGACAGCCCTCACCTTCCGTCTGCTGAAGAAGCAATGTGAGGCTCAGCGCGGCAAGGAGGAAGCCAAGAAAGTCATCGTGGCCGTCACCGATGCCAAGAAGGGTGCTGCCCGTACCTGTGCCGACAAGGAAGGCTACAAGAGCTTCATCATCCCCGATAACGTGGGCGGACGCTTCTCCGTGCTGACACCTGTCGGTCTGCTGCCTATCGCCTGTGCCGGTTTCGACATCAAGGCTCTCGTAGAGGGTGCCCAGGAGATGGAGAAGCTGTGCGGCGAGAACGTGCCCTTCGAGCAGAACCTTGCAGCCCAGTATGCTGCCGTGCGCAACGGTCTGTACCAGAGTGGCAAGAAGATAGAGATCATGGTCAACTACCAGCCCAAGCTCCACTTCATGAGCGAATGGTGGAAGCAGCTCTACGGTGAGTCTGAGGGTAAGGACAAGAAGGGCATCTTCCCTGCCAGCGTCGACTTCACCACCGACCTGCACTCCATGGGCCAATGGATTCAGGATGGCGAGCGTACCATCTTCGAGACCGTCATCTCCATCGAGGAGCCCGAGAAGAAACTGCTCTTCCCCAGCGATGACGAGAACCTTGACGGCCTGAACTTCCTGGCAGGCAAGCGCGTTGACGAGGTCAACAAGATGGCCGAGCTGGGCACACGTCTGGCTCATGTCGACGGAGGTGTTCCTAACATCCGTAT
>JAFUSV010000046.1 GCA_017467565.1 Prevotella sp. | reverse complement strand
TGGCCGCTGGAAAACAATGGCCTGCAGACCGTCTTTTATCGGATAGAAAGCGAGGAGGGTGCTGCCCGGCTCAACGAAGTGGGAGAAGTGCTTGTAGGCGTAATACTCAGGGGTGTAGCGATAGGTAGCCCCCTCCCGACCGCCCCCTGTAGGGGAGGTGATTACCTGCACGAGGGCGTTCTGCTTCCAACCCCAGGCACTGCGGCCCTGGTTGCAAAGGATGAAGTTCCAGTTGTAGTACTCATCGCAGCCGCGACCGATGTACTCGTGTAGCAGGTAGAAGGTGTGCTCGCCAGCGCGCCAGTCCATCTGACCGTTGCCGCACTCGCTCTCGGAGCTGATCATGTGCAGGTCGGGGTGATGCTCGCGCATGTAGTCAAGATTCTCGCGGCCTTCCCATTGAAAGCCTAGTCCCTCCACGCAGCCTTGCAGTCCGTTGACGATGCGCTGCACGTAGTCCTGCCGGTTGGTGTTGAACGTACCCACGTAGAGTTTCACAGCGGGATGTTTCTCTTTCAGGGTCGGCGCCAGGTATTCCTTGTTAAACTTAATGGTGCCCTCTGCCGTCCACGCGCATCCCGGGTAGGGCGTATAGCTGTAGGCCTCGTTCTGGTACATCAGCATGTCGATGGTGATGTTCTCCTCAGCATATAGGTCGATGAACTTGCAGAACATATTCGCATAGGCCTGCAGGTAGCGTGGGTCCTGAATGAAGTAGTTCTGCGAGGCCAGCTTCCGGGGGAACAGCCCCTTGCGCTCTCCCAGAAACTGCATCTCGTTGGGGTCGGGCACGCCTCCATCATCGAAGAGCAGATAGTCCTTTTCCTTCGGCTGTTTGTTATAAGGCGAACTGGCAACGCAGTAGTCCTGGTTGATCTTCATCCAAGCTGGCGGACTCCACGGCGACACCCAGAAGTTCATCGCGGGCTGCCACTTCTGGGCCATTTTGATGAGTTGGATGACGTTCTCCTTGTCGTGCTCGATATTGAAGTACTTCAGCTGGAAGTCGCCCGCCACTGTGTCGCACGAATACCATGCACGGCTGTAGTCGTTAGCATTCATTGTCAGGCGTCCTCGAGTGAATCGCAGGTCGCCGTCGGGCGCGAAGATGTCGTGCATAATCTTCTCCTGTTCTTCGGGCTTCAACAATTCCAGAGCATCAAGATCCAGTTCATTGAAGCACGTGCCCCATGCACGGAACTCATGCCCCTGCTCCTGGCTAGTCAGTTCGAGAATCGGCTGTTCTTTGGCCTTGGCCTGTAGCGATACTTTGGCCGACTGCTGCCAAGGCAGCTGTTCGGTGGTTGTATAGTGGAGGAACGTCTGAGCTGTTCCTACAGAAACGTAACCTATGAATAATGAAAGACTGATGAATACTCGTTTCATAACTTAGCTGTCAACTTTGTATTTGGCTATTATAATAACGTAGAATAATGCTAATTATTTCAGAATACTACTTTCTTTCCTTGTATTACATAGATGCCGTGCTTGCCAATGCCCGTCACCTTGCGACCCTGCAGATCGTAGATGTTGGTCCCGCCATCGGTGGTTGGAACTTTGCTGCCGGCAGTTTCGCCGATGCTGGTGGTCTCGCCACTGAGATAGCGCTGGTAGTCGTCTTCGGTAACGAGGATCCACTGAGCTATCAAGGGCTTCGTGCTGCTGGCATTGGTGCCGGTGATGTACATGGTCTTGCCCTTCACTTCAGCATTCCCTTCGGTGAACTCGTCGGAGTAGATGTAAAACAGTTTGTCGTCTTCAGTATCCTCACCGGCCTCGATGCTCCACTTCGTGCTGGTCTCGTCGCCGTCGCTCCAGAGATACTGTCCCTTGTAGACACCTATTTTCAGATATTTGCCAGATACTCCTGACAACAGAAACTTCCCGCCGGTTGGGGGTCAGCGTGGTCGGTGCTGCAGGTTCTTCGGTCAGTGTACGGGTGGCGGTGTTCAGGAAGGTCTGCGTCAGCACATCGTAGATATAGTAGTCACCTGCCTCGGTGGGCAGGGAACTGCGAAAGGAGGCCGGGATGGCCTTCTCTAAGGAAATCGTTGCATAATCGGCAGGATCTACAAGTGCCCACAGGCATTCGGCTGTCGGAGTCGTGGAGGCATTGGTGCCGTTAACATAGAAGATGCCGGTCGTGCCGTTCCATGTATCCTCAGCGATGCGCTGCAAGCGATATGTGTTCTTATTGCTGTTTTCAATCGGAGCAAATGTCCATACCCCTTCCGTAAGGTTGGCCGTACCGTCAGTCCACAGATATTGGTTCTTGTAGTAGCCCGTCTTCAGGTATTTTCCGTCGCCGAACATGATGGTATAGCCGTCGCCACTCTTGGTCAGCGTCACCTCGGCAGGCGTGTCGGTCAGTCCGGGATAGTTGTTGTTCAGACGTTCCAGGAACCTCCCGTAAGCCACATTGTAGAGATAGAATTTTCCCTCCGACGGTTCTGAATAATAGCGCGAAGGTATCATGCTGTCGTCGCCCTGATAGTCGCTGCCTTTGGGCAACTCAGCCAGTTCAAGACCCTGGAAGCGGATGGTGGCCGATGTGGTAGAGGACACCTCTATACTCAGTACGCCTGTCTCACTATTCAGGCTCCAGGACTGAGTTCCCTCAACGCTACTGACTGCCTTCACGCCACACATCTCCAGAACGTAGGTGCGGGCATGGGCATCAGCAATAGTGAACACTGCCTGTACGGGGTCGTATGCGACTTGACAGACGTCATACTCGATACCGTCGCCCTGAGGCAGATGGAGAGTTGCCTCGCTGCCAGTGGCTGCGGGATAGAAGCGCAGGGTGGTCTTTTCGGTTCCCATATCCATGGGTAGTATGGCTCCCTTGCGGACAAACAGCGGGAAACGCTCCAAGGGATATTTCAGCATGTAAGTCTTTCCAGCTTCATAGGCCTCACCAGTAAACCAGTCAATCCACTCACCATCGGTAGGCAAAGTGACGCTGGTAAGGACGGCATCCGACGTGATGGCCTTTGTAAAGAGGTCGTTGCCCAGACGGTGACTCTCGTCGGTCAGATTGACATCCTTCATCAGACTGCCGCCCTGCTCGTGAGCCTCCACAACGGTGCTGAACAGATAAGGCACAAGACTGGTGTGCAGCTTCACCGCATCGCGGTAGATGGCTGTCACGTCGTCGCCGTGCCACCAAGGCAAGTGGTTGGTGAAAGCCCCGTTCTCACCGCCATTGATCATACAGGCAGTGGTGGCACCAAACTGGGCATAGCGTATGAACAGCGTCTTATTGGCCTTGGCACCCATGAAGCCGGCAATCTCGGTGCCCACGGCTCCATAGCCGGCCTGTGCCGAACGATAGATGTTGTCTATCTGCAATTTCAGTCCGTTCCAGTCGCCGCCGAAGTCGCCACACCAGCCCATCGACATCTTGGCCGGGTCGCTGTGGTAGCCACGCTGGTGGGAATAGGGACGACCGATGTTCGCTCCGGCCTGGGTCTTGCTCTTGATGTAGTCTTCCATTGCGTTGTAGTAGTACTTGCGGAACTGCTCGTTGGTCATCGTGCCGATGCTGGTGGTCACCTGGTCGCCGAAATACACTTCGCCCTGGTCCACCTTCCAGCCATAGATGCCCTCGCGCCACACCTTGTCGAGCTGTCCGTACCACCACTGGGTGGCTTCAGGATTGGTGAAGTCAATCTGTATACCCTTACCTTTCCACCACTCGCTGGGTTCGGAGTTGTTCACACCGTAGTTCTGTGCCTTCACATAGTCGTACTCCTCGCACTTGTCTTGCGGACAGCCCGTGCTCGTCAGGTTCACGCAACTGGTGAGCCAGAGCATCACTTTCACGCCTTTGGCATTGAAACCGTTGATCATCGCGTCGTACTGCGGATAGCGGTTGGTGTCCCAGATGAAGTTGTTGTAGGCCGTGCTCCACGGACTGTCAATGATTGTAGCATGAACAGGAATGTCGCGGCTCAAGTACTCGTCTACCAGACCTTCAATGGCTGTCTGAGTGTTCTTCTCATCTTCCCACACGATGTGGCCGAATATCCAGGCTGGGGTAATGGGCGGATAAACTTTCGTGTTGTCGGTCTCTGCAGCGTTCGACACGGTTGCCATCATGAGCGCAAGCAGCGTAAACAGGATT
>JAFUSV010000045.1 GCA_017467565.1 Prevotella sp. | reverse complement strand
TTGAGGAGTGTCAGATCCTGCAGGTAGTTGTCGGTGCCTGTGATGCGCAGGGTAGCAGTCGTCGCTATGCCTTCCTGCTCTACTGGTGGCTGGTTTCGGATGATGGTGCTGTCCATCCCCTCGCCCACCAGCGCCACATGATTGGCAGTCAGCGTGGTCAGCACGCGCTCACCCAAGTCGTACGTCCCGCTGGGTATCACAATGTAGAGCCACTCCTGCTGCGGAGTGTCATGCAGACGGTTGGCCTCGCTGATGGCCTCCAACAGACTTTCGGCATTACCCGCCTCGACGACGATGCGTTGCTGAGCCGTAGCAAGCTGCCAGCCATACAGGCATAAAAACAAGCACAACAGTTTCTTTATACCATAAAAAATGTTAATCATTCCACAAATTATCAATTATCAATCATCAATTATCAATTAAAATGACTACCTTTGCAGCCGGTTTTTCGAAACCATCGGGATGTAGCGCAGTTGGTAGCGCACTACGTTCGGGACGTAGGGGTCGGGCGTTCGAGTCGCCTCATCCCGACCAAAAAATAAAAAAACCGCCTATGCAAGGGGCGGTTTTTTGTTTATATGGACTCATCACCAGTCGTCATCCTCATTCCCCACGATGCCATGCTTGAGGGCCACTTCTCGCCATAGCGCTCCTTGGCATATTTCTCCAAGTCGGCAGCTTTCATCACCTGAGCCTGCACACCTGTTATGCCGCAGAGCAACAACATGGCAGCAGCTATACAAAATCTCTTCATACTCATAATGATTATCTATAGTTTAAGTTTCAACTTTGCAAAAGTACAACATTTTTTTGGTAATTCCAAAGGAATGCACTAAAAAATACTATCGCCGCTCAGTAGCAGACATAGGGGCGCAGACGTGCTATGGCCTCATCGCTGAAATCCTTCTGGAGACGCAGCACGTCGATATCCTTCAGAGGGCCGTACAGCCGACGGTAGTCTACGATAGCCTTGGCTTGGTAGTAGTTGATATAGGGATGACGCTTCAGCTCGTTGAGCGACAGCTGGTTGACGTTGATTTTCCTGACGTCGGACGCTTCCACCTCAAAGTACTGCTTGGCAGCGGCAGGGAAATCATCTATCTCGTCGAGCTGATCCACACTGACGTAACCACCCAGCCGCCGGCCATACTCTGCTATCTTACGCGCATAGTAACTGCCTATGCCCGGCACGCTGCGATAGGTCGTGGTATCCATCGCATTGATATTGACATGCTCTCCCGCCTGTATCTTGACAGGATAGCGCGGTATAAAGGCGGCAGTATCACGCTCCTCACGCGTTTCTTCATCAGCCTTCACGACCGTTGATGCCGGCAGGTAGTCGGCAGAGATGCGGATATAAGGCTCCAACTCACGATATTGCTTGACGGTGAGACCATAGAGACGGGCGAAATCCTCTTTCTGCCGATAGATGCCTCCTGCTGCCCGATACTTATAGATGTTGCGTACCTGCCAGGGCTGCAACCCCAGCTCCAGCAGTTGCGTGCTATCGGCCGTATTGGGATCAAAGGGGCTCAACCGTACCGTGCGTGCCGGCTGCTGATAATACGTCTGCCTTGACGAGGAGCGAGAAGAGGTAAACGAGGAACGAGAAGGGGCTGGGAGTGAATCGTGCTGTGCCATGTGGCTGTCATCTTTTTCCCTCCCGTCAAAGAGGAAGATGATGCCGAAGGCCACCACTGCTATCGTCAGAAGAGCCAGGGCTATCTGCCGGTCGGACTTATTCAGATAGAACCACTCCCGGAATATCATATCACACCAAACTGATGGAGGAAGATGAGCAGGATGCAGAGCGGACAGACATAGCGCACACAGAACAGATAGACACCGAAGAAGCGTCCACGCAGGGTGCCGCCATTGGTCAGCTCATCGCGCAATACACGGCTGGGCACATACCATCCCACAAACAGACAAGTGAGGAATCCGCCTACGGGCAGGAATATCTGACCCGTCATGAAGTCGAACACATCAAACAGCTTGGTGCCGAACACCTCCAGGCCCGAGCAACAGAACGACAACGAGCACAGCACACCAATCACCGTGCAGAGAACCGTCACCAGCGAAGCACCCTTCCTGCGCGACACGTTAAGCTCCTCGTGGAAGAAGGCCGTACTCACCTCGTGCAGCGATATCAGCGATGTCAGGGCGGCCAATGACAACAGGATATAGAACAGGAATGCGATGGCCTGACCTAACACCGGGATGCCGGCAAAGGCCTGACTGAACACATTAGGCAGCGTGATAAACACCAACGATGCACCGGCATCGGGCTGACCGCCTACGGAGAAGACGGCCGGGAATATCATCAGACCTGCCAGTATAGCCACCATGGTGTCCAGGCTGACTATCTGGACAGCCGACTTCGTCAGATGGGTGTCGCGCTTGAAGTAGCTGGCATACGTACACAGGCATCCCATGCCCAGGCTGAGCGAATAGAACGACTGTCCCAGTGCGCCCAGGAAGGTTTCGCTGTCCACCTTAGAGAAGTCGGGACTCAGCAGGAAACTGATGCCTTTTGACGAGCCTGGCAGCATACAGGCAGCCACGGCAATGATGATGAGCAGTATGAAGAGTGTAGGCATCATCAGTTTTGAGGCCCGCTCAATGCCTTTCTCCACACCTTTCACGACAACGAAATGGGTGATGAGGAAGAACACGACGACCCACAGCGCCGGTTTCCACGGATTAGTGCTGAAGTCAGTGAAATACTTCAGCACGTAGTCCTTGTCGCCCGTCAGCTCGCCGGCCACCGAGGCATAGACATACTGCAGGCACCAGCCAGAGACAACGGCATAGTAACTGGCAATCAGGAATCCTGTGAACACGCCGAAGTAGCCTATGAAACGCCAGGGCGTGCCACCTGCCAACTGAGAATAGGCCCGCGCCGCATTGGCCTGAGCCCTGCGACCGATGATAAACTCGTTGAGCATGCAGGGAATACCCAGCAACACCACACATCCTATATATATCAATATAAAGGCAGCACCGCCATTCTCACCTGCCATCGTCGGGAAACGCCACACGTTGCCCAGGCCGACGGCCGATCCTGCCGTAGCCAGGACAATACCCAGTTTGCTGCCAAAATTCGCTCTTTCTGTCTGTGCCATAATTTATCTGTCTAAGTCTTTTCTGTGTGCAAAAGTACAAAAATAATCATAAAAAAGACAAGGATTTGAAATAATTCTGTCTGTCAGGGTTTTAATTGATAATTATTTTGTACTTTTGCGCCGTCAAAACTGCACGACTAACGATGAAAAGAATTCTTAAACTTCTGCGACAATACCCCCTGACCTGCATCTGTCTGGTGCTGATATGCTACCTCTCCATCTTCTTCCGCCCACCCAAGACACCACTCGACGGCGTGGCCTTCATTGACAAATGGACACATATCGTGATGTACGGTGGCACATGTGCCGTCTTCTGGTGGGAGTACCTGCGCAATCACCGCTACCAGGCCACGATGCACACCTTCTTCCTCGGCTGGCTACCCTTTGTCATCGCCAGCGGTGTGATAGAGCTCATACAGGAATACCTCACCACCAACCGTGCCGGCGAATGGCTCGACCTGCTGGCCAACGCCACGGGTGCCACCCTCGGTACGCTCATCGGCGTAGCGATCAAGAAGAGCTACGGGGTGAAAAAAGTAAGAAATGGAAAGGAGCTATAGCTCGTCTTTCCATTTCTTGTAAGGATTCTGCCGTAGGTGAGAGTTGTAGAAGCGATGGTCGCCCGTGACCTCACCACCGATGAAATCGGGCTTTTCGTAGGGTTCGTCGGGTGCACTCAACTCCACCTCGGCCATCACCAGCCCCTCGTTGTCGCCATAGAACTCGTCGACCTCGAAGGTATGGTTGCCACAGTCCACGAGATAGCGGGTCTTGTCGATGATGCCTGGTTCACAAAGGCGTAAGAGGCTGAGGGCCTCGTCGACCGTTATCTCCTTTTCAAACTCATAGCGGCTCAGTCCGCCGTCGAGCGAAGGTCCCTTGATAGTGAGGTAAGCCTTATCGTCACGCAGCCGTACCCTGACGGTGCGTCCATGTCCGCTGGCTATATACCCTTGCTTGATGCGGCTGCTGGAACGTGCCTGACGCTTGTAGTCGTCACCACGCACCAGGAACTTCCGCTCTATCTCCATGCCGCTCATCAGTTGACCAGTGAGATGGTGAAGATGACGTAGAAGATGGCGAGCGCTATGAGTGCTCCGAAGATCCAAGCCACGACCTTACGTCCCTGTTTTTCCTGTTTCTCCTCGTATGCCTTCTGTTTGGCATTCTGATGTTTGATTTCTTTTTTACTCATGGTCTTTTATGATTTTTAGTTTATTGATTAATCTTCGTCGTTAGTTGGGAATTCCATCAAGTAGGCCTTGATAAATCCGTCTATCTTACCGTTCATGACGCCGTCGACATCGCTGGTCTGATAGTTGGTGCGGTGGTCCTTGACACGCTTGTCATCGAAGACGTATGAACGTATCTGGCTGCCCCACTCTATCTTCTTCTTGCCAGCCTCAATCTTGGCCTGTGCCTCCAGTCGCTTCTTCATGGCACGGTCGTAGAGTTGCGACTTCAGCAGCTTCAATGCGCGTTCCTTGTTCTTAGGCTGGTCGCGCGTCTCGGTATTCTCAATGAGTATCTCCTCTTCTTCGCCCGTGTCAGGATCGGTGTACCAGTAGCGCAGGCGTACGCCCGACTCCACCTTATTGACGTTCTGACCACCGGCACCACTGCTTCGGAACGTGTCCCACGACAGTTTGGCGGGGTCTACATATACCTCGATGGTATCGTCGACCAGCGGTGTGACGAAGACCGATGCAAACGAAGTCATGCGCTTGCCCTGGGCATTGTAGGGACTGACACGTACCAGACGGTGCACGCCGTTCTCGCTCTTCAGGTAGCCGTAGGCATAGTCGCCACCCTCTATCTGCATGGTGACGCTCTTGATGCCGGCGTCGTCGCCCTCCAGGATATTGGAGATGGTCACCTTGTATCCGTGGGCATCGGCCCAACGCATATACATGCGCATCAGCATCTGCGCCCAGTCCTGAGCCTCGGTACCGCCGGCACCGCTGTTGATCTTCAGCACACAGTCCATCGGGTCTTCCTTCTGGCGCAGCATGTTCATCAGTTCCAGCTGCTCAATGGCTTGCATGGCAGCCTCATAGTCGGCATCCACCTCCTGCTCGGTCACCATCTCGTCTTTATAGAAGTCGAAGGCCAGCTGCAGTTCGTCAGCTTTCGTCCTGACATCCTGATAGCCGTCTATCCATCGCTTGATGGACTTCACCTTCTTCATCTGCTCCTCAGCGCGCTTGGGGTCCTCCCAGAAATCAGGAGCCTGTGTGCGGAGCTCTTCTTCTTCGTACTCCACCTGCTTCTCGTCAATGCGCAGGTAGTGCTGCAGTTTGTCGGCTCTCTCGAGCACATCTTTCAATTGGTCTTGCGTAATCATGGTGCAAAGGTACGAATAAGCACGTAAAAAACCAAATTTATTCTGAGTTTTTTCGACCGCAGCCCTACTCAGCGTACATCTTGTCTATCTCGCGCTTGTAGTTCTCGATGATGACGCGACGCTTCATCTTCAGCGTGTTGGTCAGCTCACCACGGTCCATGGAGAAGGGCTGTGGCAGCAGGGTGAAGCGCTTGATCTGCTCGTAGTGGGCCAACTGCTGCTGCAGGGTGTCTATGCGCTCCATCATCATCTCGTGAATCTTGGGGTTCTCACAGAGGTCCTTGCGCGACTCGAAGGCGATGTCGTGGCGACGGGCATAGTCTTCCAGGAGGCTGTAGACGGGTATGATGAGTGCCGAGACGAACTTACGCTGATCGGCGATGATGGCCACCTGGTCGATGTATTTGTCGACCAAGAGCTTCGATTCTATCATCTGCGGGGCGATATACTTACCGTTAGAGGTCTTGTAGAGATCCTTGATACGTTCCTTGAGAAACAGCTGTCCATCCTCGATATAGCCGGAGTCGCCCGTACGGAAGTAGCCGTCCTCGGTGAACGCCTGCCGCGTCAGGTTGTCGCGGTTATAGTAGCCACGGGTGATAGTGGGGCCTTTCAGCAGTATCTCACCCTCGTCGCTGATCTTGATGCTGATGCCGTCGATGGGGAAACCGACGCTGCCCACACGGAAAGGCTTGCCTATATGCAGGCAACTGACAGTGGCCAGCGATTCTGTCAGCCCATAGCCTACGTCCATGAAGATGCCCAGCGAGTGGACAAACTCCTCGACATGGGGGCTGACGGTGGCTCCTGCCGTAGGAAAGAAATGGGCGTTCTCCAGTCCCAGCTCCTTGCGCACCAGCGAGAAGACGGTCTTGTCGAGCATCTTGTACTCCATGTGTAGTCCCATAGGCGGCCGCTTACCGGCAGCGAGATAGTCGATATTGTGCTTCTTGCCGACAGCCAGGGCATGACGGAACAGGCGGCGCTGCAGGGCTCCCGATGACTCTATCTTCTCCTGTACACCCATGTACACCTTCTCCCAGAAGCGGGGCACGCTGGACATACACGTAGGATGCTGCTCGCGCATAGACTGCTGCACCTCCAGCGGATAGGTATTGACGATGAGCCGTGCACCACAGGTGATGCAGAGTATCTTCCAGCCCTTTTCAAAGATATGGGTGAAGGGCAGGAAGTTGAGCACACGGTCCTGGTCGGTGACAGGCACGCACTTATGGTTGGCCTCCATCGCGGCATGATACTGTCCGGCGGTGAGTATGACGCCCTTGGAGTCGCCCGTGGTACCGCTGGTATAGAGGATGTTGGCGATGTCATCCATCGTAGCCGCCTGCTGCAGGTTCTCCACCTCCGGCTGGCGCGGCAGTCCCTCGCCCAGACGCAGGAAGTCATCGAAGTGCATGGCCGTGGGGTCGCCTGACTCTATCTGCACAGCAGAGTCAAAGACGATGATACGCTCCAGTGTATGACAGGTGGCAAAGACGCGGCGCGCCTTGTCGTACTGCTCCTGCTCGCCCACGAAGAGGAAGCGGATATGGGCATCGTCAATCATGAACTGTATCTGCTGCTCGCTGCTGGTGGCATAGAAAGGAATGGTGACGGCACGGATGCCCCATGCCCCGAAGTCAGTGAACAGGTACTGCACGGAGTTCTGCGAGAAGACGCCCAGGTTCTCCTGCACACCCACGCCCATGTTCAGCAGCGCGTTGGACACCAGTTTCACCTTCTGCGAAAACTCGTTCCACGAATACGATTTCCACTGCTTACCGCCGAAGTCCTTGTAAATAAGTGCTTCACGGTCGCCCCATTGGGCTGCCACATCGCCAATCAGGCGAGAAAGATGACTGTTTATTTGCATAACTTTACACTATTTTTATCGGCCCAGCCAGACCTTCGGATTGAGGATGCTGGTCCAGTTGCGCAGCTGGAACTGCAAGATATTATCGGCACCGATGTTGCCAAGTATCTGGTTGGTCTTCACCTGTTGCTGGGTAGCAACCTTCACGGATGCCAGGTTGCAATAGACGGAGATGTACTTTCCGTGGCGCACGGTGACGATGTAGCTGTTGCCTCGCTGCACCACCGTGGTCACCACGCCGTCAAAGACGCACCGTGCCTGTGCCCCGGGCTTGCCCTGCAGGTAGATGCCGTTGCTCGACAGCACGACGTTCTTCAGTCCATTCACCGTATATGTGCCCAGTCCGCGTACGATGTTGTAGGCACCGGTGATAGGCATCGGCAGGCGTCCCTTGTTCGACTCGAAGCTGCCACTGAGGGCCCTGTCGGCAGCGGGCATCTCGAAGACGTCGGCCTTGGGTCTGCTCACCTGTGACGTTTCCCGGCTGTTCGAGGACTTGCCCCTTGAAGCCTTGGTGCCCGTCCTGCCGCGTTTAGAGGTCGACTGTTTGCCGCCCTTACTGTCAGCATTGGCACGGGTCTGTGCCTGTTCGCGGCGTTTCTCCTCGGCACGCTGCTTGGCCTCCAGCCGTTTCCGCTCCTCCTCGGCCTTACGCTTGGCCTCAGCCTTGGCGCGGGCTATCTCTTCCTGTATCACCTTTTCTATGCGGGCATCCAGCTCTTTCTCCTGCTGTTGCTGCTGTGATATCAGTTTCTGTACGGTCTTCTGTTCCTTCTGCAGGCTGGCCACCAGTTGTTTCTGGTCGGCCTTCTTCTTCTCCATCAGCTGGTGCTCCGACTCGTTGCGCCTCAGCAAGGACGATTTCTCCTTCTTGGCTGCGCTCAGCTCGTCTTTCTTCTGCTGCACCTTCTCTGTCATCTGCTTCACAGCTTCGCCCTGCGTACGCTGGAAGTTAGAGTATTCGTCGGCAAAGCGCATGCGGCGGAACATCTGGTTGAAGTTCTTGGCGCTGAAGACGAACATCATCCTGTTCTGCGACTTACGGTTGCGGTACATGTAGCGTACCGACTGCATGTAGTGTTGCTTGCAGTCCTCCAGCTGAGCCTGCAGCTTGTCCAGCTCCACGCCCAGCATGACGATGTTGGTGTCCAGCAGGGCGATGCTCTGACGGATGGTGTCGATGGCCTGCAGCTTGTCCTCTATCTCTCCACTCAGTATCTGTACGTCCACCAGTCCCTTCTTCACCTGTCCCTCCAGTTCTTTCTGTCGCCTCTGACTGTTGGCACGCTGCTCCTGGAGGCGCTTTCTCTGCGCTTCCAACTGCTGTCGCTCCGTCGGTTTCTTGGCCGTCGTCGTCTTTTTCTTTGTCGATGACCGCTTGGTCGTCGTTTTCTTGCTGACCTGCTGTGTCTTAGGCTTGGCTTTCGCCTTCTGCCTTTGTGCAGGCATCGCCATGCAGCAGCTCAGCATCAGTAATATCAGGAACAGGCGTCTCATGAGAGTAGAGAGTTATTTTAAAGTTTCATCAGCAGGCGGAAGATATCCTCTGCATCTACCGCTTTATATTTTGACGAGATGTCAGTGCGCGGCTCCCAGTCCTTATCGTTGTCGAGCGAACTGAGTGCCAGCTCTATCTTCAGGCTCTTGCCCTTGGCCCGCAGGCTCACCTGCATGTCGTTGGGGAACTGCTGCTTGCCAAACTTCTTGAAGTTGCTGTAGTCCCAGTCCATCTGTGCGTCGGTGGCTCCCTTGCTCTGGTGGCGGGCACTGGCCGAGAGTATCTGGCCCGTGCTGCGTATGGTGCCCCACTGGTAGTTGAGGTTACCCTTGTCGTAGCCCACGAGGACAGCATCGCCGGCAGAGGGCACTGCCGTGAAGTCGTCTATCGAGGGTTTCTGTCTGCCGGGCTGGAACAGCTCGTTCCAGAAGAGGGCCTGCAGGGTGTAGAAGTTGATGCCGTTGGACTTCAGGTAGTCGATGTCGTCGTACTTGGCCTTCACGTAGCGCTTGTTAATGCGGTCCATGATGAGCACGTAGTCGCGGGTGAACTCCAGGCGTCCGGCTTCCATGATGCCCAGCGCCACCAGTTGTATGCGTATGACGTCGTCGCGCTTCATCTTCAGCGAGCCGCCCACCGATATCTTCTGGCTGCCCAGGCTGGCGGTGAACTTCAGCTTCGAGGTGATGAACTGCGCCTTTGTTGCCTGTTTGTTCACGGTCTGCAGATAGTCGCTGGCCACAAACGAGGCGTCGCCGCTATTTGTTGTCACCACGTTCGAGGTATGACAGGCCGTCAGCAGCACCGTTCCCAGCATCAGCAGCCAGAGGCAGTATATTTTTGTTCTGTTCATCTTCATTTCCCTTTAATATATTTCTTCTGTTTGATTTTCTTGATAAGCACCTTGTTCGTAGGGTCCTGAGCCAGTGCCTGCTGCCACAGCTCCACGGCCCGCTCCACGTCGCCGTTCATGGCATAGATGTCGCCGGCATGCTCAGTGACCACAGCCCCCAGGTCTTCGTCGCTCTTCATGGCCTGGTCGATGTAGACCTTGGCCTCGGCATAGCGCTCCTCTATGAACAGTATCCAGGCATAGGTGTCCAGGTAGGTGGGGTTCTCGGGTTCGGCTTTCACCGTCTTGTAGCTCATCTGCTCAGCCTCCTCCAGTCGCATGCCTTTCAGCGAGAGGTAGTAGGCATAGTTGTTCAGGCAGCCTACGTTGTCGGGCTTCCATTGCAGGCACGAGTCGTAGGCGGCAAAGGCTTCGACATCGCGTTTCTTCTCGTGCAGCAGGTCGCCCATCACTGCATAGAAGTCGCTGACTATCTCGGGCGAGCTGTCGTCATCGATGACGCTGATGCCGTTCTGGAAAGCCTCCAGCGCGTGGTCGGTATCCTTCTGCCGGTAGTAGGCCATGCCCTGATAGTAGTAGAAGGCCATCTCGTCGGGGTTATACTGTCGGGCAGCCTTGCACAGCTCGATGATACGCTCATCGTCGTTGGCCTCCCACGCTATCTGCACCAGCTGCAGGCGCGACGAGGCGCGGTCGGGTGCCAGCTCGAGCACACGTTCAAAGGCGGCAGCCACCTGTGTGCGAGGCATCTTCTTCAGGTCCATATAGGCAGCCCTGAACTCAGCAATGTCGGGATCGGGAGCGGGCTGAGCCATCATCTCGTCGAAGAGCGACAGCACGCGGGTACTGTCACCACCGGCATCCTCGGTCTCAGTCATTATAGAGCGCAACAGGTAGACGCGCTCATCGAGCGACGCCTTGGGGTTGAGCAGGATGCGACGGGTCACGGAGTCGGTCGATGCCGAGTCGCCCACAGCGATGTAGTAGTTGCGCAGAGCCTGCTGTGCCCTGCTGTTCTCAGGTTCCTCCTCCAGCACCGTCTGCAACAGGCGGTAGGCCTCGTCCTGTTCGTCGTTCATCATCAGCGTGTTGGCATACAGCGTGCGGTAGTTCATGTCGTTGGGGTGCTGCTCTGCCAGCTGGCGCACCTCGTCCAGGGCCTTCTGGTGCTCGTTCAGCTGCAGGTAGAGTCCGCTCTTGGCCAGCGACGAGCGTTCGGTCTTGCCGTCTATCAGCTCTATGCGGTCCACCACGCCGATGGCCTTCTCGTAGTCACTATTCTTCAGGTAGAGCTGATAGAGCAGTTCCAGCAGATCCTGCCGTCCCTTGTTCAGGCTGCACATGTGCTCCACCACGTCGATGGCATCGGCAAACTGGTCGTTGGCTATATAGCCATGCGACAGCGCTTCGAGCAGCGTCATATTGTCGGGGTTCAGTTCCACAGCCCGCTTGTAGGCTTCCAGCGCCTTCGTCTTCTCCTTCATCTCCATCAGGTATTGCGCCTGGAAGAAGTAAGCCTCGGCAGCCTGCGGGTTCAGCTCCACGCAGCGGCACAGCAAGTCATAGGCCGCCGTGTGGTGTCCCTTCTGTCGCTGCAGCATCGCCTCGTGGAACAGCACGTC
>JAFUSV010000044.1 GCA_017467565.1 Prevotella sp. | reverse complement strand
TTTGTCCTGGAACATAGCAGTCAATTATATTTGGCTGCAAAGTTACAAAATCAAGTCCGTTTCATTTCAAAAAAACGCCTGATAGACTGAATTTCAATTATTTCAAAGAGCGATTAGTCCACTTTAACGGGACAGTAGTGTTAATGTTTCTAAACTTAATACTTCACATCTCTCACTTAATGACAACTTTTTTGCCATTCATGATGTAGAGACCACCCTTCTTCAAGTTGTCTACACGCTGACCATTTAGATTGTATACCTCATTATTCATTATGAATTCTGAATTATGCATTGTAGAGATTCCAGTCGTGGTGTTGTCATCGAAGTCGAGGCTCAGGAACTCACGAGCACCAGCACCAGTTGTTGCAGGCAGATAAACACGGCCAGCTCCCAGTGAACCACCTGCCCACTTGTACCAACCAGTCTTACCTTCCTTAGTAGCCAGTACATACACACCATTACCAGTCGTGTTGGTGCTGATTTGAAGTAGGTTGTCAGAGTTGTCATCGCAATTTGCCTCGTCAGCAACGCTTACGGTGTAGGTCTTGTTGGCCGTTCCTTTCAGTACAACAGGAACGTTCTTCTTTACGCCAGTTATTTCCTCAAGATGTACAGAGCTTTCGGTGCTGCTTGTCACCTTATATGCAGTTACGCCCTCAGGTACAGCGAAGTTTTGAGAAGCAACCAATGTCTTCCATCCGTTCTTTCCGATGGTGATGTCGAACTCAGTAGCCTCGTTGAGGCGATAGATGTAGACAGAACTCTGACCACTTGAGTAGCAAGAGAAAATCTTATCGTTTGAGTTGTATTTTAACTGGTTGCGTGTGTTTGTTCCTTGGAAGGTAATCGAAGCAACGTTGCTGTTGTTGATAATGATGGTTGCTTTAGCATTGTTATCTTTATTATCTTGCGTTCTCAGATAATTGCTACTAGACGAAGCTGCATAAAGATAACCATTGCCGACATTAAAGTACCATGCACCACTTTCTCCTTCAAGCGTAATTACTTGAACAGAGTTGCTAATTGTCACAATAGCCTGATTCGAGATAGTGACGCTTGCATAGCCTCTATTATTATTGTTTTGTGTAGTCGACAATGCTAATGCACTACCATTTGAGGTACTATTCACAATAATTATCTTATCACCAGCTGCCAACGTTGAAGCATCCGTTACAAGAGCATATCCATTACCTCCGGCAGGACCGACAGGAGCTACGGCATCTTTAGAAGTTACGGTCACGGTGAACTCCTCGGTAATAGCCTTATAGGTGTCCGACTGAGCGATACTAACGGTGATAGTAGCATTTCCAGGAGACAGAGCAACCAGTTTGCCGTCTTCGATGTCAGCAACAGAAGTATTCCCACTGGTTATTGTAACTTCACCATCAGAGGTTGTGGTGTAGAGTTCATTCAGTGCTTTTTCTGTTGTCACATCCATGCTGATGTCGCTGACGGTCAGTGTGGCATCCTTGCGTTCAACATTGATAGTAAACGTAGCTTCACCTGCATTGTATTCATCTGTCTGAGTAGACGAAACCGTAATGACAGCTGTACCCAGTTTCCCTACAAAGGTAATCTCACCTGTAGAAGCGTCAACAGTGGCAACATCATCGTTGTCAGAAGCAAATGTTACAGTCACTCCGTTGGGATTGTTGAATGTAGGAGCCACAAATGTCTCCTCCAGTTGTAGAGTTACTGATGTAGAAGAATATGAGAATCCAGCATCCTGACGAGCAACGTTGATAGCATATGTGGCAGTTCCACGCTTGTAATCGCTGTCAATCGGACCAGGATAAGTCGCTGTTATTACGGCAGAACCTTCTTCAGAACCAATAGTGACGGCACCTGTTTCGGCGTTAACACTGGCAACAGAAGAGTTGCTGGAAGTATAAATGATTCCAGATAATGAATTGGGGTTATTGATTGCTTGAGCCGTAAAATCACCATCATTGGGATGTGTGCTAATAGTCGATGTCGTATATGAGATACCAGGTGCTGTTCTACGAACGATGCTAAAAATGTAGTTGTCCTCAGCAACTTCAGGGATAACGGTTTGAGAATTATTGACATACTTCATAAAGTTTCCTACCACAACGACAACATCACCAACATTCACTTTGTTTGTGCTTGTCATGTCGACGTTACCCTCGCCTTTGCCTTTGTAAACACGCAGTTCATTTTCTGTAGTTCCGTCATCGCTTATTTCGTATTGTTGTCTACTACTACTAGTACTAACATCATTTGCTTCTGCAACAATACCACGAACATAGAATTCATCGTCAGTTGTTGTTCCATTCTCCATAGCATTGATTACTTCTAAGGCTTCTGCTACGGTATAAGGATTCCATTTGGAACCTTTTCTGTTAGGGTCATAAACAGAGATGGTGTATGAAGCTTCACCAGCATTGTAATCATCTGTCTTTGCAGATGATGCAGTAATTATAGTAGTTCCTTCAGTTGCACAAATAGTTACATCACCTGTAGATGCGTCTACTGTGGCTATATCTGTATTTGATGAAGAGTATGTTACTGTCAGGCCATTAGGATTTGTCAGTAATGGTGTGGTGAAAGAGCTATTAACTGGCACATTATAGGACGGTGTCTCATATGCTAACCCAGCATCTTCACGAGTGTATGTATAAGCAGCAGTCAGCATCTCACCCTTATGTCCGCCATTTGTGATGAGGATAGCTTTAATGGTCATGTCCTTATCAATGGTAATAGGACCGCTATACTCGTAATTTTGCGTGTCGCTATCACCAGCAGGAATACGACCATTGGTAGTATAACGAATAATTCCAAGCCCTGCTTCATATAATGGATGAGAAAGTGTTACAGTAGAATTCTTGGCAACTTCGCCCGGAGCAGGAGTTACAGAGGGAGCGGCAGGCGTAGCAACAGAGTATGTAACGGAAGAGACGTCACTGGCATTAGCCGAAGCATCGAAAGCAACTGCTTTAACAGTAGTCTCATTCGTAATTGTTACAGTGAAAGGCCCATCATATTGTAAACCGTTTAATGGATCAAATGATGGATCAGTTCCGTCTGTAGTGTAGAGAATCTTACTGGCTTTATCTTGAGTCAATGTAACTGTAACATCATCTCCATAAGTTAATTCTTGGGAGAGTGGACTGATATTTGGGGCTTTTATGGTTCCGGGAGTAATATCAGATTCTGTGTAAACAACTTTAATCTGTGAAAAGCATATTCCTGCACTAGCTGACGATTGTATAGTAAATGTCAAAGCTTCGTCTTCATCAAGATTTACATTGTTAGTATTTGAAGTATATTCAGTTGAAGTAGTCTTCACTAACGATTGATTAGATAGCATAGTTGTTGTGCCCGCAGTGATGGTTAATTTGGGACCTGTGTTAGAAGTGCAGTATCCAGTTAAAGATGCGCTTACTATTTTCTTTCCAGCAAACGCTTTCGTGGAAAAAACAACTTCTGAAGCAGGGTTGTTTTTGACCCCAATTGAGCTACATCTTTAGCTGTTCCAAAATAGCCTGATGAGCCTTGCCATGTGTATGAAACATTCCAGGATATGTCGGAATGAGTGAAAGTGTAAGTAGAATTGTTGAAATTGCTTGCAATAACGTGAATGTTGTTATTGCCACTACTGTTACTATCAAAAGTAACTGTAAAAGTTGAATTATCTGCCCACGCAGTACCTACTCCCCCTACCACTACCAGTAACAGGAGCAATAATCTTGTAAGTAGAGTTTTTTGTCTCATAATGTTTAATAAAGGTTTTAATGTTAATAATGTTGTTTTGATAGTTTTATACTTTGAATTTAATGCAAAACTTGCTGATATCTCTGCTGAATAATGTTGATTTTTTTATGTTTATGTCTTCATTGATGAGTAGGGAACGTAATTTGTTTGTTATTTTTTCTACATCATCATCTGGGGTCCAAGGGTCTAAAACAATTTCTTCAACCAAGGTATTTACGTCAAACGAATAGTTAAACAAATCAGAACTCGAGGCTTTGTCAAAAACCAGTAAGCGAAATTCCTCTTCGTGTTTAAATAGGATTCGTTTAGTTAATAAAGGGTATAAAGGAAGAAGCTCTCTGTAGCTCGCCCCTTTGTTCAAAAAATTCTTTGGCCATCTATGACAATTTATAAGTTCCTTGACTTTTTCTTCCTGATCATTATTATCATCTAGGAAATATCTTATCTTCTCAGAGACGGCTATTTGTAAATGACTTTCCTCTTTTAGGTTTTGGGTAAGTTTTTCGTTCCTTGCCATAATTTTAACGTAACGTCTGTTGTCTATTTGTGGTGCAAAAGCCTGCCACATAAGAGCACTTTCTTCACACATACTCCAACATTGGCCATACCAGTGAGAAACATCCAATGGATAATCAATGTTGTTTTCTGTTACTATCGAGTGCTTACAGATTGATTCACAAGGATCATTCCACAAAAAAGGCTTTACTAGTGTGTTTTGTCTATGCTTTATCATTTCTTCAAAACGTGATAAAGGCATGATTCTATATAAAGGTGTATTATTCAGTAATCCTAATGATATATTGTAGCTCATAATTCTATTATATGTACGTTGTTTTTAAACTTTATTTGTTGTACTCATTAGTTATGGAAAAACAATACATATTTTCCCCTTTAGACAAGAGTGTTACAAACTCTACGCAAGTGCATAGTGAATCCATCAATGATTTGAAATGTAAAGTTTTGAACATAATTTTAATAAAGGTTTTAATGAGTTGTTGTAATAGTATTCAATAGATAGGTGAGCCTCGACGGGGGGCGGTCTCTGTTGGGGGCGGCGGTCAGGCTCCTTCGTGCGCAGTTCGCTAAATGCGCTGCAAAGTTACTAACTTTCTGTGTAACTGCCAAATAATCCGCCTGCTTTTTTGTGGCGACATTATTTTAGCTGCATCAGATCATAATACATAGGGACGGTGTGTGCTTCCTCATCAATGACGTTTACAAGCATTTGAAAACCATTCTTCTCATAAAAAGGAACCGCAGCCCGATATGCGTCCACTGTCAGAAAACGACAGGCTGACTGGCCATGTTGACTAATTAAATGCATGGCCTCGTGTTACATTGCAAAAGTGGCCATACTACGCATCCACTGGTAGGCTTTTTCTGCCAGTGAACGCTCTTCTTCTGTTGCCGGCTGAACGTTTTTCATGTTGTTTTCAAAACGCTTGGCATCTTCACCGAAGAGTATTGGGGTTTCTGCTATTTGTCTTGCCATATCATATTGTTTGTTGCTTCTTGGCTGCAAAGTTACTAACTTTCTGTGTAACTGCCAAATAATCCGCCTGCTTTTTTGTGGCGGCATCCGATGTGTGAAAAAGAAAAAATGCCTTTTCTTTTTGCATTTCTCTAAACTTTTCGTACCTTTGCATCGATAATTTTGAATAGATCATGGCACAGAAGAGATTTTATTTGTCTACACGCGACAAGAAGTTGGGAGGCGTCTGCGGAGGCCTCGCCGAGTATTTCAATGTTGACCCGCTGCTGGTCAGAGTGGCATTCCTGCTGCTGTTCTTCGGCTTGGGCACCGGCCTTATCGCCTACATCGTGCTCTGGATTCTGGCACCGAAAGACAATGAGTTAATAAATTAAGAATAAAGAGTTGTTGCCTTTTGGACAACAACTCTAAATTCTAAATTCAGAACTCTTCTTCTTCCTCGGGGCGGTCTTCCTCGATGACGAGGTTATCGATGATGAAGTTCTGGCGCTCCATGGTGTTCTTGCCCATGTAGTATTCCAGCAGCTTCTGCACTTGGTCGGTCTTGTGGAGCGTCACCTGCTCCAGACGGATGTCGGGACCGATGAAACCGGCAAATTCTTCGGGCGATATCTCACCCAGACCCTTGAATCGCGTTATCTCCGGGTCAGGGCCCAGGTCGCTGATGGCCTTCACGCGCTCATCCTCGCTGTAGCAGTAGCGGGTGATGAAGTCCGACTTGGGCAGCGTCTTGCCGCTCGATTTCATTTTGGCTATGCGTTCGTCCTCATCGGCCAATACCGACTTCTGCCTGATCTTCGTGCGGCGGTTGCACACTCGGAACAGGGGCGTCTGCAAGACGTAGACGTGGCCCTTGCGTATCAGTTCGGGGAAGAACTGCAGGAAGAAGGTGATGATCAAGAGGCGGATGTGCATGCCGTCGACATCGGCATCGGTAGCCACTATCACCTTATTATATCTGAGGGTGTCGAGTCCCTCCTCAATGTCGAGGGCTGCCTGCAGCAGGTTGAACTCCTCGTTCTCGTAGACCACCTTCTTGGTGAGCCCAAACGTGTTTAAGGGTTTACCCCTTAAAGAAAACACCGCCTGCGTGTTGACATCGCGGCTCTTGGTAATCGATCCGCTGGCCGAGTCACCCTCGGTGATGAAGATGCACGACTCCTCCTTGCGGTCGTTCTTGACGTCGCTGAAGTGGATGCGGCAGTCACGCAGCTTACGGTTGTGTAGGTTGGCCTTCTTGGCACGCTCGCGGGCCAGCTTGGTAACGCCGGCCATGGCCTTGCGTTCCTTCTCGCTCTCCTGTATCTTCTGCAGCATCACCTCGGCCACGTCGCTGTTCTTGTGCAGGTAGTTGTCCACCTCCAGCTTGATGAAGTCGCCCACATATTTATTGATAGAGGGGGGCATGGGGTGGTCGGCATCTACCTGGGCCGGTACTGGCGCCATGGTCAGCGAGCCCAGCTTGATCTTCGTCTGACTCTCGAACATAGGCTCCTCGACGTTGAGCGCGATGGCGGCCACGAGTCCGGCGCGTATGTCGCCATACTCGAAGTTCTTCTGGAAGAACTCCTTGATGGTCTTGGCTATGTGCTCCTTGAAGGCACTCTGGTGGGTGCCGCCCTGCGTGGTGTGCTGACCGTTGACAAACGAGTAGTACTCCTCGCCGTACTGGTTGGCATGTGTGAAGGCTATCTCGATGTCCTCGCCCTGCAGGTGGATGATGGGGTAGAGGGCGTCGGCCGACATGCGGTCCTTGAGCAGGTCCTCCAGGCCGCGGCGCGAGAGGATGCGGCGGCCGTTGTACATGATGGCCAGCCCCGTGTTCAGGTAGGTGTAGTTGCGCAGCATGGTCTCCACGATATCATCGTGGAACTTATAATTGAGGAAGAGCGAGTTGTCGGGTTCGAAATAGATGTATGTGCCGTTCTCTTCCTGACTGTCCTCGGTGACGTCGCTGACCAGCTTGCCACACTCGAAGGCAGCGCGACGCACCTTGCCGTCGCGGAAGGAGTGTACCTCGAAGTGGGTGCTCAGCGCATTGACGGCCTTGACACCCACGCCGTTCAGGCCGATGCTCTTCTTGAAGGCCTTGGAGTCGTACTTACCACCTGTGTTCAGTACCGAGACGGCATCGATCATCTTGCCCTGGGGTATGCCGCGGCCGTAGTCGCGCACCGACACCCGCAGGTTGTCGTCGACGTTGACCTCGATGCGGTCGCCCGCCTTCATCTTGAATTCGTCGATAGAGTTGTCTATCACCTCCTTCAGCAGTACGTAGATGCCGTCCTCGGGCAGCGAGCCGTCGCCCAGGCGTCCGATGTACATACCTGGTCGCAGTCGGATGTGCTCGGTGCCCGACAGGGTTCGTATGTTCTCGTCACTATAGTTGATGTTGTTGTCAGTGTTCATAGGTCAGTGTTAGAGTTGTTTCTTATAGCATCTTCTGCGCTTGTGCTGTTCGTGGTCGAAGTACATCCACTGACTCTGCACCTTGCCGTTGGTCTCCATCTCCACGTGCGTCTCGCCCCACTTGAATCCGTACTTCTGATAGATGGGTATGAGGTCGTAGAACAGCAGGGCATTGGCACCCTTGGAGCGGTATTCGGGCAGCACGCCGATGAGCAGACAGTCTACGATGTCGGTCTTCTTGAGCTTCAGGGCTCTGAACAGATGCCACCAGCCGAAAGGCCACAGGCGGCCGTTGCGGCACTTCTGCAGTGCACGGGTCAGGGATGGTATGGTGAGGCCCACACCTATGACGTCGTGGTCGGGGGTGTTCCAGTCCTCGATGATGCACAGCATCTCCAGGTCTACGAACTTGAAGTACATGTTCACGTATTCGTCAATCTGCTTCTCTGACATCTCCGAGTAGCCATAGAGGTGGCCGAAGGTCTTGTTGATGACACGGAACACGCGGTGACCGTATTTCAGGGGACCGTAGACGTCCTGCTTGGTCAGCTTCTTCACGTGGAGGTTGTAGCGCTGCATGGTCAGTTCGGCCACGCGCTTCATCTTTTCGGGCATGCCTTCCTTGGGCACAAAGACCTTGTACTCCACGTAGTCGTTGTCCTTCTCGTAGCCTTCCATCTGCTCCATGTGGCGCGGATAGTAGTCGTAGTTGTAGAGCGTGGCCATGGTGCCCAGCTGGTCGAAGCCGTAGGTCAGCATGCCCTCGGGGTCCATGTCGGTGAATCCCAGCGGGCCTATGATCTCCTTCATGCCCTTCTCGCGGCCGTAGTCCTCGACAGCCTTAAGCAGGGCGCTCGACACCTCGATGTCATCGATGAAGTCTATCCACCCGAAACGTACTGCAGGACGGTTCCACTGCTGATTGTACCGGTGGTTGATGATAGCAGCCACACGGCCTACCACCTTGCCGTCGCGAAGTGCCAGGAAATATTCGGCATCACAAAAATCGAAAGCCGAATTCTTGTCCTTTGAGAGAGTGTTTATCTCGTCGCTGTGAAGGTTGGGCGCATCGTAGGCATTGCCACGATACAAATCGTACCTGAACTGGATGAAAGTCTCCAGGTCGCGTTTGTTTTCTACACGCTTAATTTCTATTACAGATGACATAATGCTTTGGTTTTTTCTTCAAAATCACGACAAAGGTAGCGATTTTTTGCCAAATATCTTCATAAAACGGCTTTTTTTTTCATTTTTTCAATCTTTCATTCGTTCAATTTCGGCAAAATCATTATCTTTGCAGTCAAAATTCGAATTTATAGTAAAAACAAACTCTAGAGTAAATGAAAACCAAAAGACTACTAATGACTGCAGCCGCTGCGCTGCTTATTGCCAGTGGTGCATCAGCACAAGACTGGAAATCCTATTCCTATGTAGAAGCTCAGGGAGGCGTTCAGCTGACCTCTACCGATGCTAAGATGACCAAGCTGATCACTCCGACAGCTGCCCTTTCGTTCGGCCATTACTTCACTCCCGTCGTGGGTGCCCGACTGCATGTCAATGCCTGGCAGTCGAAGAGCGGCTTCGAGCAGACGGCACAATACTATAAGTGGAAGTATGTGACTCCCGACCTCGACCTGATGATCAACCTCTCCAACCTGTTCAGCAAGAAGACCAACCACTTCCTCAACGTCATCCTGCTGGGTGGTGTGGGTCTCAACTACGCTTGGGACAACGACGAGCTGAAGGCTCTCAACCTGCCTGCTACTGCCACACCGCTGGCATGGGACAAGAACCGCCTGAACCACAACCTGCGTGCCGGTCTGCGCCTGGAGACCAACCAGTCGAAGCCCATCGGCGTTTCGCTCGAGGTGAATGCCAACTCGCTGGACGACCGCTTCAACTCGAAGACCAACGATTCTGACGACTGGATGTTCACGGCCATGCTTGGTCTCAACGTGCGTTTCGGCTACAAGAAGGCCGAGGCACAGTACATCACCCGCATGGACACCGTCTATGACGAGGTGGAGGAGGAGCAGCCCGAGACTGTCATCGTCAAGGAGAAGAAGCCCGTGGTGAAGGAAGAGCAGAAGAAGATGGAAGAGACAATCTTCTTCCAGATTCGTGAGAGCGACGCCAATGCCGCTGAGGGTACCGATGCCGCCATCAAGAAGGTGGCCGACCTGATGAAGACCTCTGACGACGCTAAGTTCACCGTCACCGGCTATGCCGACAAGGGTACGGGTAATGCCCGCCTGAACAAGATGTATGCCGAGAAGCGTGCTGCCGACGTCACCAACAAGCTCATCAACGAGCACGGACTGGATGCCAGCCGTCTGAAGACCGACTCTAAGGGCGACACTGTTCAGCCGTTCGCTGAGAACGACAAGAACCGTTGCGTCATCATCACCGGTGAAGGTACCTTCAAGGTGACCACCTATGAGGAGGTCGATGTAGAGAAGACCGTCATGAAGAAGGTGAAGAAGACCGTTCCCCGTCTCGTGGAAGTGAAGGAGAGAGTCAATTGAGAATGGACAATTGATAATTGATAATTGATAATAAGCTTGCCAGAAGCACATGGTTGTTTCTGGCAAGTATCTTCTAAAAGAAAGAGTGCCCGGCGCCCCCACCGCCCGCCCGCCAAAAAGAAAGTGTGTTCGGCGGTTCCACCGCCGAAAAAATAGAATAATATGCAAGAGACAAGACAGAACAAAATTGCACGACTGCTACAGAAAGAGTTGAGCGTCATCTTCCAGGAACAGACACGAGGGATGCACGGCGTCATGGTGTCGGTCACCCGGACTAAGATTTCGCCCGACCTCAGCATCTGCACAGCCTATCTGAGCATCTTTCCTTCGGAGAAAGGTGAGGAACTGTTGAAGAATATCGAGAAGAGCAACCAGCAGATACGCTATGCCCTGGGACAGCGTGTGCGCTATCAGCTGCGCATCGTGCCCGAACTGCGTTTCTTCATCGACGATTCACTGGACTATATCGATCATATCGATGAACTGTTGAAGAAGTGAAGGTCTCTTTTTTTATAGCCCGGCGCTACCTGTTCTCTAAGAAGAGCACCAATGTCATCAATATCATCAGTGGCATCTCCGTCCTTGGCGTCGCTGTCGCCACGATGGCACTGGTGGTTACGCTGAGTGTGTTCAATGGGTTCAGCGATCTGGTGGGTAACCTGTTTACCAATTTCGATCCTCAGTTGAAGATTACTCCAGCCAAGGGCAAGACGGCTCCTGCCGATGACCCCATACTGACTAAGATCAGGAATCTGCCGCAGATAGAGGTCGCCACCGAGAGTGTGGAGGATCAGGCACTGGCTGTCTATAACGGCCGTCAGGCCATGGTCATCGTGAAAGGTGTGGACGATAACTTCAGTGAGCAGGTGCACGACATCGATTCGCTGCTCTATCCTTATGGCAGCGAGCTGGAACTGCATGTGGCCGACATGCACTACGCCATCCTCGGCATACGTCTGGCTGAGGCTTTGGGCACAGGTCTGCGCTATGAGGGTCCGCTGCAGATATATGCTCCACGACGCGAGGGACAGCTCGACATGACCGACCCCGAGGACGGCTTCATACAGGACGACCTCTATTCGCCGGGTACCGTCTTCAGCGTCAAGCAGTCCAAGTACGATGCCGGCTACATCCTGACTAGCATCAGCTTTGCCCGTCGCATCTTCGACCAGCAGGGCATGCTTTCCTCGCTGGAGCTGCGACTCAAGCCAGGCAGCGACTTCGAGGGGGTGAAGAAAGAGATCAAGCAGATAGCCGGCGACAAATACCTGGTGCAAGACCGCTATGAGCAGCAGGACGAGACGTTCCGCATCATGAAGATAGAGAAACTCATTGCCTATATCTTCCTGACCTTCATCCTGGTGGTGGCATGCTTCAACATCATCGGGTCGCTCTCCATGCTCATCATCGACAAGCGCGAGGATGTCGTCACGCTGCGCAATCTGGGAGCCTCCGACCGTCAGATTACCCATATCTTCCTCTTTGAGGGACGACTGATCTCTGCCATCGGTGCCGTGCTGGGCATCGTTCTCGGTCTGTTGCTCTGCTGGTTGCAGCAGCAGTTCGGTATCATCTCCTTGGGTCGGTCCGAGGGTTCGTTCATCGTAGATGCCTACCCCGTCAGCGTGCATTCCATGGACATCGTCATCATTTTCGTGACGGTGCTGCTGGTAGGATTTCTCAGCGTCTGGTATCCTGTCAGGTACTTCTCCAAGCGCTTGCTGTATTAAAAAAGTTAAAATTATTGGCTGCGTATCAGATAATTATTACCTTTGCAGCAAACTTTTCGAATCATCTTTTATTAAACAAAAACAAAACAGAACAAAATGAAAAAGTCAATTTTTGCAATCGCTGCCTTGGCTCTGGGTATGACCTTCGCAGCATGTGGTAACAGTAACAAGGGTGGCGAGGCTGCCGAGGGTCAGGAGAATCAGACCGAGGAGCAGGCTGCTGAGAGCACTACTGAGAACGCCGAGGCTGTAGAGGCTCAGGCTACACAGGTGACTGAAGAGCCCGTTGCCCCCAAGGCTGAGGACTTCAAGACTCCCGAGGAGTTTGAGGCTGCCGTCAACAAGTACAACGAGCTGAAGGCTCAGTACGAGGCTGGCAAGCAGGCCGTCACTGACAAGATTCAGGAGGGCGTAGAGGCTGTCGAGAACGTGAAGGAGAACGTGGAGCAGAAAGTGGAGGCCGGCAAGCAGGCTGTAGAGCAGGTGAAGCAGGACGTTGACCAGGTGAAGAAGGATGCCGAGAACGTCAAGAATACTGTTGAGGGCCTGAAGAACTTGCTGAAATAAGGCTACTTAGTTTCGAGACTTTAATCGAGGAAGGAGGAGCGAGGTCATACTTGTTCCTCCTTCCTCGGAAAAAGGCTATTTCTTAATAACTTTCTGGCCGTTGCCGAGCAGCAGGCCGCGCTGATGAGGCTGGGCACGACGGCCATCGACGGTGTACCATCGGTCATTGGCAGGCACCACTTTGGCTGCTGGGCCTTGTATAGAGCAATGGACAGGTTCGGTCACCTTGCATAGATGGAAGTTGTCCACCTTGAACCATCCGCTGTTGTCGGTGCTGTTGCTACCGTTGTTGCGCCGGCAGCTGGTTTTGATGCCCAGACTTAGGTCTTCGCCGTCGGCCAGTGTCACCTGTACCTGCAGCGGACGCAGGATGAATGGTGACGTGTTGCCGCCGGCAAAGCCGGCATACGTGGCCTCCTCTCCGTCCGTCAGCAGGTTGGTATAGTCACTCTCGTAGCCGTAGTATTGCACCTGGTTGTTGGCAAACAGACGGCAGTTGGTCTTCTTGTTCTCTTCGACCCACAGCTTGCAGCTGACGATGTAGGTGCCGGCTCCCAGTTTGTCGGCACTGACGGTCTGCGACAAGGCAAAGTCTTGAGGCATGGGCGTGCAGTTCATCCAGCACACATTGTTGCCTGCAAAGTTCTGAGCGTCTTTGTTGATGCCGAACGACTGTCCGCTGAGCATGGGCTCCATGGTCCATCCGTAGGGACATCCGCGCGAGATGTTGCCACGCGGATTGACCTGGCCGTCGGTAGCCAGTTCAAAGTTGGCATTGACCAGCACATCGTCGGTGATATCCTGGAGGTTGGATTCTACGGGCTTCGCCTCGTCACAGATGCCCAGTGCCACCAGTTGGCGGCTGACCTCGTCGGCAAAATAGCGGGCCACCTCTACGCCAAAGTGGAATCCGTCGCCCATCAGAGGCATCTCCGACAGATCTACGAGGAAAACGTTGGCATCCTCGTCGGCCACACGATGCTGGGCAGCCTCCACGGTGGGGTGGTACAGCATGCCTACATGGGGTACGGTGCCGAGGATGAACGGTAAGCTGAGGGCCGACGTCTGGCCTGTCTGCTGGTAGACAAACTGCCGCATGTGGGCGATGAGTGCCTTCAGGTTGTCGTAGTAGTTGGCGGGTCCGTTGGCGTGATAGTCGCTCTCGCCCTGGTGCCAGAGTATAGCCTTTACGTCGTAGCCGTTCTTCAGTGCTTGGAGGGTCTGGCTGCGGCAGGCATTGAATGCACGCTCAAACGACTTCATCAGCGACTTACCCCCCAGTGAGGTGGCCGTCTGAGCATCGTACCAGTCGGGGTTGCACGACCAGTACCAGTTGTTGTAGCTTTCTGCCGACGGGTCGATAGCCGTGCCGGCAGCCGTCACCTTGACCACATAGAACGGCTCGTCGTATGAGCGCGACAGGTAGTCGTAGACGAAAGCATCGTAGCCAAACTCGTCGCCTCGCCAGCTGTAGGGTCTGTAGTCCTCGAACTGTCCGTTGCGGAAGTGGCTGCCGTCGTCGTAGCTGTAGCGGCACAGGTCGGTATGCATGTCGGTGGGATAGTCAGAGAGTGGAATGCAGCCGTCGCTGTTCGACTGGCCGCAAACGATAAAAACCGGTGCCACGCGCTCTTGTGCATTGCCGGCGATGGTCAGCATCACGGCACTCAGAATAGCACATAAATGATACTTCATTATTATTACTTCTGTTTTTAGTTTGCTGCAAATGTATATCTTTTTGGTAAGCTACGCAAGAAAAACACCAATCTTTTTTGTGATATTCATGTTTTTTTCGTACTTTTGCCGATAGTTATGAAAATAGGAGATATAGAGTTTGGACAGTACCCTGTGTTCCTGGCGCCGATGGAGGACGTCACCGACATAGGTTTCCGACTGTTGTGCAAGCGCTTTGGCGCATCGATGGTGTACACCGAGTTTGTGTCGGCAGAGGCTTTGGTGCGCGATGTGGCATCGACGATACGCAAACTTCAGATCAGCGACGAGGAGCGGCCCGTAGGTATTCAGATATATGGACGCGATGTTGACGCGATGGTCGAGGCAGCACGCATCGTGGAGCAGGCAGGCCCCGACCTCATAGACCTGAACTTCGGCTGTCCGGTGAAGAAGGTGGCTGGCAAAGGTGCTGGTGCCGGCATGCTGCAGAACATACCGAAGATGCTGGACATTACGCGCAAGGTGGTAGATGCCGTCCACCTGCCTGTGACGGTGAAGACCCGACTGGGATGGAACCACGAACAGCTCATCATCACCGACCTGGCTGAGCAGCTGCAGGACTGCGGCATACAGGCACTGACCATCCACGGACGCACCCGCAGCCAGATGTACACGGGCGAGGCCGACTGGACACTTATAGGCGAGGTGAAGCGCAATCCACGCATACATATACCCATCATCGGCAATGGCGACATCACGTCGGCCGAGGGTGCCAAGGAGGCCTTCGAGCGTTATGGCGTAGATGCTGTCATGGTGGGACGTGCCACGTTCGGACGGCCCTGGATATTCAAGGAAATACGCGATTTCATCGATAGGGGAGAGGTGGATGAGAGTTTCGGTTTCGACCAGAAGCTCGAAGTCCTGGAGGAGCAGCTGCGCATCAATGTTGAGCGTATCGACGAGGTGCGCGGCATCCTGCATACACGCCGTCATCTTGCAGCGACGCCTCTCTTCAAGGGCATCCCTAATTTCCGTCCCACGCGCATTGCCATGCTGAGGGCCGAACGCATGGACGAGCTGTTGCAGATTATGAGAAGCGTTGGAAAGTGAAAAGTGAAGAGTGAAAAGTGAAGAATTTGCTACCGCAGTGAAAAGTGAAGAATTTGCTACCGCAGTGAAAAGTGAAAAATTTGCTACCGCAGTGAAAAGTGATGAATTATAATTAGAGTTATGAAAATACAGATTGTGAACGGACCAAACCTGAACCTGCTGGGACGCAGGGAACCAGACATCTACGGACAGACGTCGTTCGACGACTATCTGCCCAAGTTGCAGGCGGCTTACCCCGACGTGCAGATAGACTATTTCCAGAGCAACCACGAGGGGGCTCTCATAGACAAGTTGCAGGAAGTGGGCTTCAGCTACGACGGCATCATTCTCAATGCCGGAGCTTACACGCACACCAGCGTGGCGCTGCACGACTGCATACGTGGCATCAAGACGCCGGTCATCGAGGTACACATCTCTAATGTGCACCAGCGCGAGGACTTCCGCCACCACTCTTACCTCTCGCCTGCCTGCAAAGGCGTCATCTGCGGGTTCGGCCTGGATTCCTACCGACTGGCAGTGGAGGCTTTATGTAATGGATAATTGACAATGGATAATTGATAATTGCAATTGACGATTGACGACTATATATTGCAGCATATAGAGCCAGAGCCTGAGTATCTCTATCGGCTCTATCGCGCCACCAACATCTATATGTTGCATGGCCGCATGGCCAGTGGACATCTGCAAGGACGACTGCTGAAGATGCTGGTGCAGATGATTCGTCCAAAGAATATCCTCGAGGTGGGCACGTTCAGTGGCTACAGCGCTATATGTATGGCAGAAGGACTGGAGGCTGGCGGACGCGTGTACACCTTTGAGATCAATGACGAGCAGGAAGACTTCACGCGACCCTGGATAGAACAGTCGCCCGTGGCCGACAAGATAGAGTTTATCATCGGCGACGCCATCACCGAGGCCCCACGCCTGGGCGTCATCTTCGACATGGCTTTCATTGACGGCGACAAGCGCACCTACCGTGAGACGTACGAGATGGTACTCTCCATCCTGCGGCCGGGCGGATTCATCCTGGCCGACAACACGCTGTGGGACGGTCATGTGGTAGACCCTGCCTATGACCGCGACCAGCAGACGCATGGCATCGAGACGTTCAACGACTTTCTCGTTGGCGATGCGCGTGTAGAACAAGTTATACTGCCCCTGCGCGACGGCCTGACCATTGTGAGGAAGTGTTAGTTAAGTGATAAGCGCTAAGTGATAAGTGATGAATGACGAGACGTTGAAAATCAAGCAGCGGTATCTGCGCTACCTGAAGTTGCAGCGGGGCATGTCGGCCAATACGCTCAGTGCCTACGAGCTGGACCTCAACAAGCTGCTCAACTATCTGGCGGGCGAGGACATCAGTGTCACTGACGTGCAACTGAGCGACCTGCAGACATTTGCTGCCAATCTGCATGACATAGGCATCTGTCCGCGCTCGCAGTGCCGCATACTGAGTGGTATACGCTCGTTTTTCCGTTTCCTTGTGCTCGACGGCTACATCACTGACGATCCTACCGAACTCCTGGAGTCACCTGTGCTGGGTGACCATCTGCCAGAGTTCCTTACTCCCCAGGAGGTAGACCAGTTGGAGGACTCCATAGACCTCTCCAAACCCGAGGGGCATCGCAACCGTGCCATCATCGAGGTGCTCTTCTCATGTGGGCTGCGAGTCAGCGAACTGGTCAACCTGCAGTGGTCGCAACTCTATGCTGACGAACGTTACCTGCGCATTCTTGGCAAGGGTAACAAAGAGCGGCTGGTGCCCATCTCAGAGCGTGCCCTGCACGAGATAGAGAACTACATGCCCTGGCGCAATACGCTGAAGATAAAGCCTGGCGAGGAGAGCTACATCTTCCTCAATCGTCGTGGAGCCCACTTGACGCGTGTCATGATACTCATCATGCTGAAACGACAGGCCGAAGAGGCAGGCATCCAGAAGACCATCTCGCCCCACACCCTGCGCCATAGCTTTGCCACAGCCCTGCTGGAAGGAGGTGCCGACCTGCGCGTCATCCAGACGCTCTTAGGTCATGAGTCCATCGGCACCACCGAGATCTATACCCACATGTCTATGCAAACGCTCCGTGAGGAAATTCTGCTCCATCATCCTCGGAACATTCAATGAAGGCTATCCTGGACCCTTCAGGGTCCAAGATAGGCTGGTTGAGGTTCTGAGATAGGCTGTTCTGAGTTCCAAGACAGCCTATTTTGGAATTTATAGTCAATAGTTAAAAAAGGTGAAGAGCAGGTGTAATTATCAATTGTCAATCACCAATTATCAATTGAAATCATTATCTTTGCAGCCAGAAAATACAATCATTCCGCGAAATGCCGGCCACGCCAAGTGGCACTCACGGGATGATTGTATCTTTTTTTGTGCACATTCCAATGAGTTAACCGTGTTCTTTAACTTATTGAAATTCAACATGATGAATCGAAAGAATTCACAGTGGGTATGCTCATGCACACCCCGACAGGGCATCGTCAGTATGGATGCAAAGTTGTTACACCAACTGGTGGACCGCCAGCTACGTACCATCGGTCGGACTGAACATCCGCGCATCCGTGCCCAACGGGCACTCTGGCTGGGCGACCTTTGCGAGAAAGCGGGATTCCCGATGATGGCTTTCGACATCTGGCGCGATGGTATGTGCGACCTGTATAGTGCCGACTACGAGTGGGTCTACACCCCCATCAATACCCGTCTGTTCCGCTTCAATAATCTGGTCTCGATGGAAGAAGCCCGCGAGATGGGGCGCCGCATAGACCGCATGCTGGCTGCCAACGGCTACCGCGAGCTGTGCGGCTACGGCCGACAGGCAGTCAACTACTACCGCGACCTCTGGGAAGAGAAGTACTACGAGGCGTTGCCGTAGGGACAGGGTTATTCCTGTTTGCCGACGTAGTCTTTTGGCAGCACACCGAAGCGGGCTTTGAAGCACTTGGCAAAGTAGCTGCTGCTGGTGAAGCCCACCTGTTCGGCAACTTCCGTGATGCGTCCGCCTTGGCGCAGCAACAGGGCGGCATGTTCCAGGCGGCGCGTCTTCATGTAGTCCACAGGCGTCATGTCGGTCAGAGCTTTGATCTTGCGATAGAAGCTACTGCGACTCATATTCATCTGCTCGGCCAGCTGGTCGATGGAGAACTCTTCGTCGCGCAGGTTCTCGTCGGTCATCTGGCGCAGCCGTTCCATGAAGAGCAGGTCCTGCTGGTTCATGCCGAGGCTGTCGGCATGCTCGGCCGCAGGCGTGCTGCCCTCTATCTGCTGCATGCGCTCATGGAAATGCTGGCGCATGCGGAGCAGACTGGTAATCTGCAGATGCAGCTGCTTGGACGAGAACGGCTTTTCCAGGTACACGTCGGCACCACTCTGCATGCCTTCCAACTTAGCCTCGACGCTGGTCTTGGCCGTCAGCAGCACGACGGGTATATGGCTATAGTTGATGTCGTTCTTCACGCGCTGACACAGCTGGATGCCGTCCATGCGTGGCATCATGACATCGCTGACGATGACATCGATGTCCGTGTATTTCAGTACGTCGAGGGCTTCCATGCCGTCGCGTGCTCTGGTGATGTGGTAGTAGCGGCGCAGTGCGTCGTAGGTCATCTGTAGCAATTCCTCGTTGTCCTCGACAAGGAGGATGCGGTGCGTAGGCTTGGAGGGGGGTAGGGTGTCTTGGGTGACATCGGGTTCTATGGGTTCTATGGGCTTGACGGGCTCTGTGACCTCATCCTTGCGGATGGGCAGTATCAGACTGAAATGCGAACCGCCGCCTGGGGGATCTTGCTCGTCGAGGTCGCCCTGATGAGCCTGTGCCAGCATCTTGGCATAGGCCAGACCGAGACCTGTACCCAGGTTCTTGGCCGTAGAGTCGCCTGCTATTTGGTAGTAAGCGTCGAATATCTTGTCGCGCTCTGAGGGCGGCACGCCAGGACCATCGTCAATGACGCTGATGCAGAGCTTGTCTTCGCCCGTCTGCTCCAGTCGTAGGATAATCTCGCTCTTGGCATATTTAAAGGCATTGCCCAGCAGGTTCATCATCACCTTCTGCACCTTGTCGCGGTCCAATACGGTGTAGATGTCCTCTGTGGGCAGCTGCAGTTGCAACTGCTTGTTTTGCAGTTTGATGGCATCTTCAAACTGATGGTAGGCATCGGTCAGCATGGCGTTGACGTTGCAGCGTTGCAGTGACAGTTGTATCTGTCCCTTCTCCGCCTTTTGGAAGTCAAGCAGCTGGTTGGTGATGCCCAACAGGTAGTTCATGTTGCGGCGTATGGCTCGGGCATGCTCCTGGTTGCGTTCGCTCAGTTTGCTCTCCTCTATCTGTTCCAGTGGTAGGCTGATGAGGCTCAGCGGCGTGCGTATCTCGTGTACCAGGTTGATGAAGAACTGTATCTTCGACTCGAAGTTCTCCTGTTCCTGTTGCTGTTTGAACTCCTTCATGCGGCGGCCGTAGCGGTGGCTCAGCGACTTGGTGTAGCGATACACCAGATAGGCGATGGTAGCCACGATGAGCAATACATAGATGATGTAGGCCAGGGTGGTGCGATACCAGGGCGGACGCACGGTGACGAGCAGACGGGCATAGGTTGAGCTGTCGTCATTGCCAGCCTCGCGTACCATAAATTCATAGTCGCCTGGCGGCAGACTGGCATAGCTGGCCTCGGTATTGGCCGACGGCCGGCTCCAGTTCTTGTCGATACCGGTGAGCATGTATTCGTAGAGCACATTCTTGTCGGAAGTAAAGACAGGCGAGGCAAAGCGGATGGTGAAGCTGTTGTCCTCGTAGGGCAGTTCCACTTCCCCGTCGGCAAAGAACGGATGGTCGAGGCTACGGCGCAGTTGCTCGTCGCCCGACTGTTGCGGCAGGATGAGCGACATGATGTAGACCACCGACCGGTGGTGGTTGGGTACGATATGGTCAGGATTGAAACTGATGAAGCTGCCGTAGCATCCCACATAGAGTTGGCCGTCGGCACTTCTGAATACCGCATTGTAGGGCTTCTGTTCGCGTATCATATTGATGGACGCCATCACCGACTCCACATGGGTGTTCTGGCGCTCGCTGCCTATGCGGATCATGCCGTTCTCGGTACCTACCCACAGGTTGTGCTGCAAATCCTCGCTGATGAAGTACGACTGCTGGTTCTGTAATGGTGAGCCTGGGAAACCGAAGCTGCGGAAGCCGTTGGTCTCCGTGTTGTAGTAGCAGATGCCGTCACCCTTGGTGGCTATCCATACAGTACCCTGCCGGTCGCAGAAGACGCTGGTGGTATAGTTGCTGCCCAGCGTACCCTGAGTATTGCTCTTATATGTATAGTTGGTGAATCCCTGGTGAGGTCCGGTCTGGCGGAACACACCGTGGTTGCTCGACGTAGCCCACACGCATCCGCGACTATCCTCGGCCAGGTCGGTGACGTTGGTCATGGCCCCTATCTCGGCATACCACATGAAGTTCTCGGTCTTGCGGTCGTAGCGGCACAGACTCCAGCTGGTTCCCACGTAGATGTCGTTCTGCGATGTCTTCAGCAGGCAGTTGATGTCATTGCTGGTGACGGTATAAGGCCGGTCGGCTGAATACTGGTAGCGGCGTAGGGCATGAGTCATGGTGTTCATGACGATGATGCCGTTGTGGCGGGTGCCTATCCAGAGGTCGTCGTCATCGGCCATGACACAGTCTATCTCGTAGTTTGCGCCGTCAATGGGCACCAGGGTGAGCTGTCGGGTGGTGCGGTTGTAGCTGTAAAGTCCTGTGGTGGCGCCTACCCACAAGGTGCCGTCGGGAGTCTCGCAGAACGAGTTGACCAGCGGCTTCTTGCCACTGACGCCTGCCGGTACCATGATGTGATTGAGGCTGTTGTTGGGCAGACTCATAAAGCAGACACCGCCCATGTCGGTCATTACCCAGAGTGTGCTCTCACCATCCCATACCATCTGGTTGATGACCTTGTCGCTGAGTCCGTCTATGCGGTTGTCGGGATCATCCAGACGGGTCATGGTGCCTGAGTCTATCAGCAGCGAGTAGATGCCCCATTCGGTTCCCAGCAGCAGGTAGTCTTTAGAGCGCAGGCACAGCGAGCGGATGCCGCCGTGAGGCAGGCTGAGTGCCATCTTTTCGATGGCTGTCTGACCGTCCTTCAGGCGGTAGAGTCCCTGCTCGGAGCCTATGAACAGCTCGATGTCGTTGTGCTCCAGACAGATGCTGTTCTTATCGTTCTGATAGTCGGGAATGGTGTATTGCGACAGATACTGGCCCGTCTGTCTGTAGACCACGATGCTGCCGTCGAGCGAAGCCAGGAAGGCACCATCCTCATTGTCAAAAATGATGTCGCTGTAGAACGCACCGTGACGGCTGTCCTGTGTCAGCTGGTCGGTGGCAGGGTCATAGATGAAGAGTCCCTGCCCCAGGGTGATGATCCAGATGGTGCCGTTTTGCGCCCTGACTATTTTCTTGACCGTCGAGCTGATGTTCACGCCGTACTTGGTGCGCTTGTCGAAACGGCTCGACGTGTTGGTATCGCGATGAAAGAGATAGAGGCCGAAGGAACCTCCGAACCAGATGTCGTCTTCGTATTCGAACAGTGCAGTGATGATGTTATTCTCGTAGGTGGCGTTTTCATCGACGATGTTGCGGAACACGGTGTTGTTGATGCCGTCGAAACGGTTCAGGCCGTTATTGGTGCCAAGCCACATGAAGCCGTAGCTGTCGCGTAGTCCGCACAGCACTGTATTGTCACTCAGTCCGTCGGCAGCCATGAACTTGCGGAAGGTCACAGACTCGGCCCGCACCGTCAGAAAGGCTGTCAGGAGATAGATACATAGTAGAAGTCTTTGTCTGTTCATAGACTGCAAAGATACAAGATAGTTGTCGAAAAGTCTTTTAACAAGATGTTAAAAGTTTTGTAATAACTGTAACTTGACCTGTTTTTGTCATTCTTTGACCCAAATTTTTCCTTTTCTTTCGCGTATATACGTTAATTTTGTACCCAAATTATAACCTATAACCGAAAAGCAATGAGAAAACTGACAACAGCATTCTGCCTGTTCTGTGCACTTACCATGGGGGCACAGACCCAATATTCGAACCCAGTCATAGACACCAGCCTGCCCGATCCGACCATCATCAAGGCCGACGACGGCTATTTCTACCTGTATGCCACAGAGAATATCCGCAACGTGCCTATCTACCGTTCGAAGAACCTGGTGGACTGGCGCTACATGGGCACATGCTTCAATGAGCAAACACGTCCGCAGATGGTGCCCGACGGCAGCATCTGGGCACCCGACATCAACCTCATTGACGGTAAGTATGTGCTCTACTACAGCAAGTCGCGCTGGGGCGGCGAGTGGGAATGTGGCATCGGCGTGGCTACGGCCGACAGCCCGCGAGGTCCCTTCACCGATGTGGGCAAGCTGTTCATCTCCAGCGAGATTGGAGTACAGAACAGCATCGACCCCTTCTACATCGAGGATGAAGATGGCAGCAAATGGCTCTTCTGGGGTTCCTTCCGTGGTATCTACGGCATCGAACTAAGCAATGACGGACTCAGCGTGAAGCCTGGGGCAGAGAAAGTGCAGATAGCAGGCACACTGACCGAGGGTACCTATATCTATAAGCACGACGGCTACTACTATCTGTTCGGGTCGGCAGGTACCTGCTGCGAGGGACTCAACAGTACCTATCGCGTCATGGTGGCCCGTTCGGAAAGTCTGCTTGGTCCCTATGTCAACAAGGCGGGCTTCGAGGCACTGGAGAACAACTTCACCGTCGTGCTGCAGAAAAGTCCGAAGGTGGTGGGACCTGGTCACAACTCAGAGATTGTACGTGACGATGCCGGACAGTACTGGGTGTTCTATCACGGATTCGATGCCAACGATCCCGACGCCGGTCGTAAGCTATACATGGACCAGCTGACATGGGACAAGAGTGGCTGGCCCACCATCAGCAACCGCATACCCTCCACCACGGCCAATGCACCGGTGTTTGGTGAGGAGGCCGGCATCAGCATTCCCGATTTCCAACCCGCCGGTCCTGACGGGTTGGACTCGGAAAAGTCCTATTACAGTCTGGCTGGTGTACGTGTCGACGAGCCTACGGCAGGCATCTATATAGAGCGTACTTGCGACGGAAAAAGCAGGAAAAATGTGCTGAAATAGAGGCCGCGGGGCAGTTTGGATAGAAATTGCCCTTTTATGAACAGATATTTTCCCTCCTTATCTCTATAATATTGTACTTTTGCAGCGGAAAGAATCAACATTTGACAATATTTTTAATAACTAAAAGCTTATGAAGACAAGATTTTTACTCTTAGCAGGGCTTCTGTGTGCCGCAGGCATGCAGGCTCAGACCGTCCCGTTCGAAGGTAGCGTTCTGCCCGAGGAGGGTGGCACCTTCTACCTTTATAACGTGGAGACAGGACAGTGGTTGCAGAACAACAACCGTGTTGCTGAAAACTGGACTACTCGCGCCGAGATGGGACAGTATGGTCTCGACATCGAGATTATCCCGCAGGATGGCGGCTATCGCCTGAACCCCAAGTTCGGTCACAACCACAGCATCAACGGATTTGACCCCACTGATGGTACATACTATCTGGATACCGACCGTCAGCAGACAGTATGGACCATTGAGCCTTCGACCTATGAAGGCGTAAGCAACACCTACAAGATTCGTTGTGGCGACGTTTATCTGAACGTCAATGATGAAGGTCTTCTCGACAACATGGGTTGGAATGAGAACTGGATCCTCGTCACCAAGGAGCAGCGCATGGCCTACATGCAAACGGCCACCAAGTCAAACCCCATCGATGCTACATGGCTCATTGGCGGACACGACTTTGCCAACCAGGACGAACGCAACAGGTGGGACGTCACTCAGGAAGGTGATGGCAACGCTGTTGAGGGTGGCGATGGTATCGTACATGCCAATCGCTGCTGGGAGTGCTGGAAGAAGACCAAGTTCGTGCTGAAAAAGACGATAACAGATCTGCCCAACGGCACCTATCAGTTCCAGTTGCAAGGTTTCTACCGTGATGGCTCGGAGTCGGGTATAGCCAGCAAGCGCGACAGTGGTACGGAGGAGATACGTGCCAGTTACTTCCTGAATGACGTGAGCCGTCCGTTCAAGTCCATTCTTGACAGTAACGTGAAGGAGTACGACGAGCAGTCGTATGCCATCCAGTACAATGACATCTATTACCCCGGCAACTCCGACGGACATCAGGGAGAATGGTGGGGCAATGCCCACAACCGTGCATCCAACTGCTTCTTCAAGGGCGGCTACTGGAACGACCCCGTTGAGGTGGTTGTCAGCGACGGTACTCTGACCATCGGTATGCAGAAGATAGGTGGCGGCGATGACGACTGGCTCCTGTTCGACTCGTTCACCCTGACTTATCTGGGTTCTGAGATTGACCTCTCTTACGTGAAGGGTAACCTGCAGGCTGCCATCGACGAGGCTGACAAATACAACGGTCTGACCGTAGCTGTACTGACCAACGCTATGGCTGCTGCCAAGGATGCCATAAACGGCACCGATGCCGCCGCTATCGCCAATGCTACTGCTGTGCTGCGCGACGCTCTCGCTGCTGCTCAGGACTACACCAACGTGATGGCTGAGGCCGAGGCATACGACGGTGTGAAGCCTGATTTCTATGTCAATGCCCTCACTGCAGCTCAGGCAGCTGCCAGCGAGACTGACCTCACTGCCTTCAATGATGCTATCAAGGCGCTTCGCAATGCCCTTAACGACGTTCGTGGCGTCCAGGAGCCTCTGAAGTTCATCGAGCAGACCATTCCGTTTGCACAGCAGGATGGTGTGGCTGCTGATATCATTGCCAAAGCTCAGGCTGTGCTGGAGCATGCCGACAAGGCCAGCGACATCCACGATGCCCTGAACCAGCTGCGCGTCTATCGTAAGATTCAGCATGCCGACAAGGCCAAGGACGTGTTCAAGGGTGCTACTCCTGCCGATGGTGACTTCTATATATATAATGTGGGTCTGCAGCGCTTCCTCTGTGGTGGCGGCGACTGGGGTGCTCACGCTTACGTAGGATTCCCCGGCGTGGAAGTCACGCTCATCGCTGGCAGTGAAATCCCTGAAGGTGGCGACATGTTCGAAGGCTACAAGATTGACACCCATCTGAACAATGGCGATCAGAACGAGTATCTGAACTACGGTGGCTATATGGACACAGGAATCCAGAACCTCTGGGAGTTCGTTCCCGTAGAGGGTAAGACGGGTGTCTACGCCATTGCACGTGCCAATGGTGAGACCAACAGCGAGACGGGCGAGCGCATGCTCTTAGGCTGGCGCCCCGGCACATACGGCAACATCGATACTGACATGTACGGTGTCAACGACCCCAACAACCAGTGGAAACTCGTCACACGCGCTGAACGCGACGAGCTGTTGGCTACGGCTACAACCGATAATCCTCAGGATGCTACCTACAAGATTATGTCACCTAACTTCAACCAGCGTGAGGACATCTCCGGATGGCTCGATCAGAATGGTTCTGGACAAATCTGGGAGCGTGGAAGCAATCACAGCGACTTCGCTTACGAGTGCTGGAACAGTCCTGAGTTCGACCTGAGCCAGGCTGTCATGGACCTGCTGCCAGGCTGGTACACCATCGGTGTGCAGGGCTACTATCGTGATGGTAACCATCAGGACCAGATCCGTGCTGAAGCTGCCGGTGAGCAGCGTGCCCGTGCTGCTGTGCTGCTGTGCGAGAGCGACGAAGTTGAACTGCCTAATATCCTCGATGAGGTCAACAAGGCTCCCGGTCTGGGTAACCGTTCGGACACCACATGGCGCATTGACGAGATCGGCGAGGACGGACAGCCCGTCTTGAACGAGGACGGCACCACCCGCCAGATTGACGATCCTAACGGTGAGCGTCTTTATGTCGGTGAGTTCCCGATGTGGATTAACGAGGCCTGCGAATACTTCCAGAATGGTCTCTACAAGACAGAACTTCTGACCGAGGTTGTCAACAACGAACTGATGATCCTCATCCAGAAATTCCGTGAGAAGGACAGCGACTGGGTGGTGCTCGATAACTTCCGCCTGACTTACTGGGGAACAAACAAGCCCTCAGAGGAGCAGCAGGGTATTCAGGAGAACACCATCGTTCGTCCCGCTACCGGCAAGATCTACAACTTGCAGGGTCAGCAGGTGAAGAACGCCCAGAAGGGCCTGTTCATCTTCGACGGCAAGAAGTATTTCAAGAAGTAAAAAAAAACCTACCCCAACCCCCTCCCAAAGGGAGGGGCTTTTGATTCAACAGTAACGGGAGTACCAATGATGATGGTACTCCCGTTACTGTTGGTTATTTCAGGGCTTCGATGTATTCCCAGAGTTTGCGGTAGAAGGGATGGCGCGTCAGCGTGGGGCGGTCGCCAAGGATGATGAGCTTCATGCGGGCACGGGTCATAGCCACGTTCATGCGCCGAAGGTCGCGCAGGAAACCTATCTGACCTTCGTCATTGGCCCGCACCAGCGAGATGACGATGATGTCGCGTTCCTGCCCTTGAAAGCCATCGACGGTGTTGACGCTGATGAGCGTGCGGAAGGGTTTGAAGAACTCGCGTTTGCGTACCAACTGGCGCAAGTGTTGTACCTGGGCACGGTATGGCGAGATGATGCCTACGTCGAGTCGCTCGTCGAGTATGCGCTGTTTGCCTATCAGTTCATAGTAAGCCTGCAGGGAGAGTAGCGTCAGTTCGGCTTCGGTCTTGTTGACACGTCCGAAACTCTCGCCTACAAACTCCTCGTGACCTTCATATACCGATGTGTCTATCCAGGTCATAGGTAGGTCGAGATCCAGTATGGAGCGGTTCTGCACCTCAGGTGCTGCCACCATCATGTTGTGGTAGAACCAGTCACTGGAGAAGCGCATGATGTCTTCATTCATGCGATACTGTATGCGCAACAGGGTGACTACCTCGGGCTTCATGTTGGCAATGCGCTCCATGAGCGTGACGCCCAGTCCGCCTTTCAGTGCCTCATAGCACTTCACCGTGGGCGGCAACTGGCAGTGGTCACCGGCAAAGATGACGCGCGAAGCCCGCCGGATGGGTATCCAGCAGGCAGCTTCCATGGCCTGGGCGGCCTCGTCTATGAATAAGGTGCCGAACTTCATGCCGTCGAGCAGACGGTTGGCTGAACCTACCAGTGTGCAGGCTATGACACGGGCCTCGCCAAAGAGTTCGCTGTTGATGCGTATCTCCAGTTCGGTGGCACGGCTTTTCAGCCGGTCCATCTTCTGATGCCAGGCATCAGAGCGTTTGCGCTGGCCGCGCAGTTCGCGTATCGCCTTGCGGATAGCCCACAGCTGTGGGTAGTCAGGATGTGCCTCGAAGCGCCGTTCGTATGTGAACGACAGCATCTTGTCATCCACACGCGTGGGGTTACCGATGCGCAGCACGTTGAGGCCACGGTCAACCAGCTTCTCTGAAATCCAGTCTACGGCCATGTTGCTCTGGGCACATACCAGCACTTGGTTCTCGCGGCGCAGTGTCTCGTAGATTGCCTCGACGAGTGTGGTTGTCTTGCCCGTACCGGGAGGGCCGTGAACGATGGCTACGTCCTTGGCACGCAGCACCTGGTTGACGGCATATTCCTGCGTCTGGTTCAGGTAGGGAAATGTCAGCGGTTGAAAACTGTAGGTCTCAGCTTTAGCCTGCGAATAGAAGAGGTCGCGCAGATAGCCCAGGCGGCCTTTGGCCCGCATCGTACGTTCCAGGGCTTCGAACATCAGCCGGTAGCTGGTCTCATCGAAGAACAGCTGGATGCCCAGTTGGCTGTCTGTCAGTTGCAGTGATGCTACGCTGAAGGTGTCGGGCACTGCAATGACCATGCGGTCTCCGTCTACGAAACTGACGGTGCAGGTAGGGCCTATAGGGCTCATAGGACTTATGGGTCTTATGGGACTTATGGGTCTTATGGGTCCCATAGGACTCATAGGCCTCATAGACACCTTGAAGAATTGTACGGGTCGGCCGAATTCGAAGTTATGGTCGACGTCTTCGTCGGAGGTACGGAATACTTCCACACAGCGTTGGTTGAGCGAGTTGTAGTAGTCGCGACCCACGCGTAGCGGCAACCAGGCATCACCCCGCTTCACACGGCGCATGACGCCCATGGCTTCCGTCTGTTGCTGGAAGGCTTTCTTCTCCTCCTCGTATTCCATCTGCAGCAGCATGCGCTGCCGCTGTAACTCCAGTATCGGCTCCATCGTTACTTCAATTTGGAACTCACGTCGTTGCGCAAGCCTTTATAGCTGCGCAGGTAGGCTTTGGCCGAGCCGAAGCTGAGGTTCATGTCCAGACGTACAGGCATGTGGTTGTCATCGTCGGTCACATAGAAGCGTATCAGCTCTGTCACTTTATTGTTCTCGCGCTCGTTGAAAGCGAATACCAGACAGCGGAACTTCTCGTTCGAACCTTCTATCTTGTAGTTCTCCTTGCCTTTATATTCCATCCATGAGTCATTCATGTCAGTGGCCGACGTGATGGCGAGTGGGATGATGTCGCCCTTCTTCATCTTGGCAGCATCTAAGTTGCGGGCATGCAGAAAGATGCTCATCATGTCGTAGACACATTTGTCGAAACTGGCTTCCTTGCGGGTATGTGTTCCGTCGGCGTGCTGGGCGTGCATCTTGATGTGGCTGCCATTGCCAGGATAGCTGTACCACAGTTCGTCGATATAGTAGCGTTTGCCCTCCAAGGCACCTTTGCGATAGTACAGCGGCGACAAGTCGCTGAGGCTGCAGTAGGACACCAGCGTGTCGCGCATGGTGAAGAACTTGTCCAACTTGCTGTTGCCACCAGTCACCAGACTGGTACGGTAAGCCGGTTTACCATCGTAGGTTGACATCACGGTCGACATGGTGGCCCTGCCTACCTTCACCCAGACAAACTGCCAGTTGAAATAGAGGTCGTAGGCCAGGAATTCTCCCGATCTGAAAGCCTTGTTCTCTACGCCACAAGATGACTGAGCGTGCGTTGTCACCACACTCAGCAACAAAAGGATTACAATGCTTAGTTTCTTCATTCTTTCTTTATGGTTGTCGTTATGACGTCATTACATCTTCACCTTATCCTTCAGGTACTCCTTGCCCAGCTGCTTGGCACGCTCTATGTTGCGGTTCTTCAGCTGTTTCTCCTTGTCGGGCTTCTGCTTGGTGATGGCCAGCGGCTTCTGGGCATAGCGAGGCGTGGCCTCCAGGTTCCAGGTTCGTTCCAAGTCCCATTTTGCCTTGCATTCTATCTGTTCGGAGTGGTAGTAGACATCCTCGGCTTGTCGGTCTTCGTCGTAGCATCCAGTGTCCCACACACCATTGCCGTTGGTGTCAATAATGGCTCGCAGATAGTATTTACCAGGCTTCAGGTAGAAGAATTCGGCCGTATTGTCAGAGCCCACCTTTGCCTGACGTGCCACCTTCTCACTGCCGTCTATGAGCTGGATGATGACCTGAGCCACAGAGTCACCTTTCACTGGATTGGGCGACACCGTGACCATCAGTGAGCTGTAGTCGTCGGCCGAACGCACCTTCAGTCCTTGTTTCATGGGGTCTGACACTTGGCCATAGATGCCCCTGAAGGCAGCAGAGTCTACTTCCAGGCTGTACTCTGTGCTGAGCTTCCAGTCGGCTGTCAGCTCGTATTCCCTGACAGAAATCTGTCGGAACGTGTGTGGGGCATCGTACCACAGCGAGTCTATCTTGGAATAGAGGTGTATCATCGATGTGTCGCAAGCCCACAGTGGCTCGGGCATCTCGAAGCGGATGCGTTGCATGGGGTCTATCTGTCCTGAGGCACTGAGCTTCGGCTTCAGTGGTGGAATGGGCATGATGCTGTCGTAGGGCTGGCCGCGCTTCTTCTTGCGTTCCTGTTCTTTCTGCCATTTCTCAAACTCCTTGTCCAGTTCCTTCAGCCGCCTCTCGTAGGGTATCTTCGACAGTATTTCCATGGTGTCGGTATGTAGGAACAATTGACCTAAAGAGTCGGTCATGTGGTAGCGCACTTCCATCTGCAGCGTGTCCTGATTGACCAGAAGCGTGTCGCGCAGCCAGTAGTAGATGGTGTCATTGCGCAATGACGGCTCAATGATAAACGCATCGTCAGCATCGAAGTTGAGACCTTTGATCTGCGGCAGTGAGTCGTGGCCGTAGCTAAAGAAGAGCCCGAACTTCTCTGGTATCGCGCGTTCCGTCTTCAGCAGGTAGCGGTCGGTCTGTGGCTCCTGGAAGCAGAGCAGCGTCACATTGTCGGGCAGGAAGTGGGTGTAGTTGACCCTCAGTATGTTGTCAATATGCAGAGAGTCGCGCCAGATGGTGTCCTGACGCACGTCGGGTTTCCACGACGGACGTATGCTGTCGTGCAGGAATCCTATCATCTCGCTCTTCTGACTGAACATGAAGTCGCCGTCGGCATCCTGCAGGGCATAAATGCGGTACGAGCCTGGTGCTACACCTTTCACGGTGAACTTGCCACTGCCGTTGGTACGTGACACGCGCAACATAGGCTTCTTGCGGAAGCAGGAGTCCTCAAACTCCTGATAGAGACCTACAAGGATACCCTTGATAGGCTCCAGATTCTCAGCATTCAGACAATAGCCGCTCACCTCGAGGGTGTCTATATGGTCGCCGGTAGAGAAACTGAAGGTGTAGTTACCCATCGGGTTGCCTTCGTTGTTGTCGGTGATAGCATCACTGAAGTCTATGGTGTACGTGACATCCTCCTTGAGCGAGTCTTTCAGTTCGACGATGATACGTTTGCCAGAGGCCTTGATGTCGGCCTGCTCCAGCTGGGGCGGTGAGATGATGACCTTGTTCTGTACATCCTCTACCTTGATATATTCGTCGAAATTGATGACCACCTTCTTCGCTTTCACCTCCACGGCCTTATCGTCAGGCGACGAACTGATGACCTTAGGTGGTGTGTCGTCAAACCATCCCCCGTCAGGATTGCCCATGCGGGCACAGCTTGCGACGATGGTCGCAATGATAAAATGAAATAATGCAAAAATGTAAAAAAGGTGTCGCCTCATAATTTTTACATTTTAATTTTCTACATTTTTACATTGAAAGCAAGCAGTTGCTCAATGTACTCCCTGCTGTTGCTCAGTCGTGGCACCTTGTGCTGACCACCCAACTTGCCCTTTGACTTCAGCCAGTCATTGAATAGACCTGGGCGGGCAGGGATGATCTCCAGATGCTGCAGGGTGATGTCCTTGTATCTCTTGGCTTCGTAGTCGCTGTTTAGCTCCTGGAGCTTCTTGTCCAGCAAGTCACTGAACTGCTGCAGGTCCTGCGGCGGTGTGCTGAACTCGATGAGCCACTGGTGGCGGCACTTGGCGTTGGCATCCATGAACACTGGGGCTGCCGTGTACTCCAGCACCTGAGCTCCCGTCTGCCCGCAGGCGTATGCCAGTCCGCGCTCGGCATTGTCGACAATGAGCTCTTCGCCAAAGGCATTGATGAAGTGCTTGGTGCGGCCAGAGATGATAATCTTGTAGGGATTGGTCGAGGTGAACTGCACCGTGTCGCCTATCATGTAGCGCCACAGTCCGCACGAAGTGGAGATGACCATGGCGTAGTTCTTGCCTTTCTCTACGGCCCAGATGGGGATGGCCTCGCCTTCCAGGTTGTCCATGGGGATGAACTCGTAGAACACGTCGTAGTCGAGCATCAGCAGCATCGATGGGTCGTTGGGGTCATCCTGCAGTCCGAAGAATCCTTCACTGGCATTATAGGTCTCCATGTAGTGCATCTTCGGGCTGGTGATGAGCTGCTTGTACTGCTCACGATAGGGCGTAAAGGCCACGCCGCCGTGGAAGAATATCTCCAGATTGGGCCACACCTCCTCCAGGTGCTGCTTGCCGGAAAGCTCCATCACTCGGTTGAGTACAGACAGCATCCACGAGGGTACGCCGCTCAGGTTGGTCACGTTCTTACCCATGGCCTCGCGGGCTATGCGGTCACGCTTCTCTTCGAAGTCGCTCAGCAGCGCTGTCTCCTTCTTAGGTACACGGAACAGGTTGACCAGGGGGTTGATGTTCTCAATGAGAATGGCGCTGAGGTCTCCTACCAGTGAACCAGGCAGGTTATAGTTGGGCGAGTGGCTGCCACCGAGTATCAGTCCCTTGCCGTCGAACATACGGCTACGGGGGTTGTTTCTCAGATAGAGCACCACGGCATCCGTACCGCCTTTGTAGTGCAGGTGCTTCAGTCCTTCGGGCGACACGGGTATGAACTTCGACTTGTCATTGGTTGTTCCGCTCGACTTGGCATACCATTTCACACGCCCTGGCCACAGGATGTCGCTCTCGCCTTGGCGCATGCGGTCTATGTCGCCCTTCAGTTCCTCGTAGGTGTTGATAGGCACGTTCTTGACGAAGTCCTCATACGAATGTGTCAGTTCAAAAAGATGTTTACGACCGTATTCGGTCTGTTTGGCGCGGTCTATCAACTTGGCCATCACTTCGCGCTGCATCTGCTCGCCCTCATTCTGATGGCGCTCCAGTTCGTGCATACGCGACTTAAAGATGTTTCTTGCTATTCCTGTCAGACTCATCTGCTTATTACCTTATTTATATATTTAGACTGCAAAGGTAGTCCAAAACTTTGTAATAAGAGCAGGTTTCACGTTTTTTAGCATCTTCTAAAGGTAGAAGATACTCTCTGGCCCCATGTTGAACAGCAGGTCGAGGATGCTCAGGTTGGGCAGGAAACCGTGTTTCTGTTCGTAGACCTGATAGTAACGGCGAGGCTGAAAATCGGGGTCTTCAGCGGGGTGCTTGGGATTGATGGCGGTGCGGAAATCTTTGGAGTTTGAAGTTTGAAGTTTAAAGTTTGAAGTTTCAGGCTGATATTCTGTCGTGTACGCTACGTGGGGCTGAATGTCGATCAATTCGCACATTTTTGCACGGATAGCCTCGTTGAAATCGAGCAGATATTCCCACTGGGGCTCAAAGAAGGGACGCAGCTCGTCGGCATAATATTCAAAGAAGGGCGAGTCGCCATAGGCTGACTGCAGGGCCTGCCAGTGCAGATGTCGCCAGTTGCCGTGGTCAGAGAGCCTGATATTTTTTATTGTACATTGCACATCGTCCATTGTCCATTGTCCATTGTCCATTGAACGATGCTCCACCGGCACTGTCAGTGCCTGCACCCCCTGCGTCGTAGCTATGAGGCAGCGGTTGCGGTAGGTCTGTTTGGGAAAAGACTCATGCTGCTCTATCAGCACTTGGTCGTAGCGATAGAGCTTCTGGTACCATTGTATGGGGCCGAAGTATGTAGTGGAGAGCAGTGCCGTCTGCATCATAGCGCCCTCCAGATTCTCTGGCCGCGCCACCCCTTGAACAGCGACTGCGACGGGTCGTGGCTGTAGACGATGCGGCAGACACGGCCTATGATCAGTTTCTCGGAGATGAAACCCAACTGGCGCGAGTCGGTGGGGTTGCCCTGGCCTATCGCCTCCATCCAGTAGTAGTCAGTATCGGCGCAGTCGCGTAGCCCTGGCACCACCGTCAGGCGGCCGTCCTGACTGACGGTGTCGCCGGGTACGGCGATGCACCGGCATATCAGTATGGCTTCACGCTTGTCATCGCGAGGGTCTTCGAAGGCCACGATGTCACCTTTCTCTACTGGTTGGTGGCAGATGCGCCCATAGCTGAACAGGCTCTTGTCGCCTCCCACGCGCAGTCCGTAGCTCCAGCGGTTCACCAGCACGCGGTCACCCTCTACGAACAGCGGCGTCAGTCCCTGTCCGTCGATGGTGTAGATGGTGAACCCCAAGGCTCTGAACGCTATCACCAACAGGGCAATCCATGTACAATGTATCACGAACAATGTACATCTGCGCAGAACCTTATGTGCCGGAAATATATTCATCTCACTTTCACTCCGCTATTGACACTTCTCACTTTTCACTTTTCACTTTTC
>JAFUSV010000043.1 GCA_017467565.1 Prevotella sp. | reverse complement strand
GCTGAGCGAGTTTACGACCTATCCCGAGATAAAAAACGATACTGATTTCGACACCTTCGCCACAATGATGCTTCATACCCGTCGAGGACGAGACGGTGCCCGACTCGCTGGTGCATTCGCGCTGGCGCATACAGCCCACGGCTCCGCTGATGGTCGAAGACCTGGACTCGAGCGCACTCGACCTGAAGATGCCCGAGAACGTGAAGCAGCAGGCTGAGTACGACGACTCGCTCAATGTCTACTACATAGGTTCGAAGATGGGCGACAGCTACATCAACACGCCCATCATGATGTCGCCGATGGAGTACCTGAAGTGGAGCGAGCGCCGCGAACGCGAGCAGTTCTTCCGCATGAAGGACGCCGAGAACGTGAAGGCCAAGGGCAGCAATAAGTTCGACTTCACCGACATGCACTTCGACCTGGGACCGGCCGAGAAAATCTTCGGACCCGGCGGCGTCAGGGTCAAGACGCAGGGTACGGCCGAGCTGAAGGTGGGCGCCACGCTGAAGAATATCGACAACCCCTCGCTGCCCATACGCAACCGCAAGACCACCTCGTTCGACTTTGACGAGAAAATCAACCTCAGCGTCAACGGCAAGGTGGGCGACAAGGTGAACATGAACCTGAACTACAACACCGACGCCACCTTCGACTTCGACACGAAGAACCTGAAGCTGAAGTACGACGGCAAGGAGGACGAGATCATCAAGCTGGTGGAGGCCGGCAACGTCACATTCCCGTCCAACAACTCGCTGGTGCACGGCGCATCGTCGCTCTTCGGCATACGTACCGACTTGCAGTTCGGCAAGTTGAAGCTGCAGACTGTCGTCTCGCAGAAAAAGTCGACCTCGAAGAGCGTGTCGTCCAAGGGTGGCACGCAGACCACACCCTACGAGATCGACGTGGTAGACTACGAGGAAAACCGACACTTCTTCCTGTCCCACTTCTTCAGGCAGGCCTACGACAAGGCCATGACCACCCTGCCCAACATCACCACAGGTATCAAGATAAACCGCGTGGAGGTATGGGTGACCAACAAGACAGGTACTACGTCCAATTCGCGTAACATCGTGGCACTAAGTGACTTGGGTGAGAGTTCTTGCATTAAAAATCCAATGTGGAGCGGCACCGGCATGCCAGTGCCCAGCAACCAGGCCAACAACCTCTATTCCACCATCGTCAACAACCTCGACTCTGCCTCGCGCTCCGTCGACCAGGTGACCATCATGCTCGAATCGCTCAAGCACGGCAACTACCAGATGACGGGCGGCGTCGACTACGAGAAACTGTCCAGCGCACGCCTGCTGACGTCGAGTGAATACACCGTCAACACATCGTTGGGCTACATCTCGCTGAAGACCGGCCTGCAGACCGACCAGGTGCTGGCCGTGGCCTTCGAATATACCTATGGCGGACAGACCTACCAGGTGGGCGAGTTCTCTACCGACATCACCCAGACCAACAAGTGCCTCTTTGTGAAGTCACTGAAGAACACGTCGAACAATCCCACGCAGGCCAACTGGCGTCTGATGATGAAAAACGTCTACTATCTGGCTGCCACGGTCGAGAAAGAGAAGTTCCGCATGGACATCAAGTACCAGAGCGATACCACGGGTACCTACATCACCTACCTGCCCGAGGAGAAGCTGAAGGCCACCACCTTGCTGAAGGTCATGGGACTCGACAGGCTCGATGCCAACATGAAGCCGCACGCCAACGGACAGTTCGACTTCGTGCAGGGCTACACCGTCAACAATGGCCGCGTGTTCCTCCCCGCAGCCGAGCCCTTCGGCGAGTATCTGCGCAAGTACCTGGAGTCGAAAGGCATGGGCGACGTGGCCGACAAATACTGCTTCGACGCACTCTACGACTCCACGAAGACCGTGGCCAGACAGAATGCCGAGAAGGACAAGTTCATACTGACAGGACAATATAAAGGTACGAGCGCCAACGTCATCTCGCTGGGAGCCTACAACGTGCCGCAGGGATCGGTCGTGGTGACGGCCGGCGGCGTCACGCTCCAGGAGGGCAGCGACTATTCGGTCGACTATTCGGCCGGCGAGGTCACCATCCTGAACCAAAGCATCATCGATGCCGGCACCAACGTCAATGTGTCGCTCGAATCGAATACCGACTACGGCATGCAGCGCAAGACGATGGTCGGCATGAACTGGGAGTACGACTTCACCAAGAACTTCACCCTCGGCGGTACGCTGCTGCACCTGCAGGAACAGGCCCTCACGACGAAGGTGAGCATGGGCGAGGAACCCCTGAACAACACGCTGTGGGGACTGAACATGAACTGGAAACAGGAGAGCCAGTGGTTGACGAACATGCTGGACCGCCTGCCACTGCTGCACTGTACGCAGCCCTCGCAGATAACGTTTACTGGCGAGTTCGCCCACCTCATAGCTGGCAAGGCCCACGGCACGCAGGACAATGCCTCGTACCTGGATGACTTCGAGAACACAAAGAATCTGCTCGATGTCAGCGACCCGAAGGCATGGGTGCTCAGCAGTGTACCCACCATGTTTGCAGGCCATGACGACAAGGAGACCGTCAGCAGCGGATACGAGCGTGCCCTGCTGTCGTGGTACAACGTCGACCCGATATTCACACGCCGTTCGTCCAGCCTGACGCCTGGTCACATCAAGAGCGACCTTGAGCAGCTGTCCAACCACTACGTGCGCGAGGTCTATGTCAGGGAACTTTATCCCAATCGTGACCAATCGACTTACAACGGCGCCACATCGACACTGCCCGTGCTGAACCTGGCCTACTACCCGCAGGAACGCGGCCCCTACAACCTGACTACTCAGTTCAACGAGGACGGCACACTGAAGAACCCCTCGCAGAAATGGGGCGGTATGATGCGCCGACTGGAGACCACTGACTTTGAGCAGGCCAATATAGAATATGTGGAGTTCTGGCTGCTGGATCCCTTCATCTATACCCGTAAGGACGGAACGGCTGCCCGCCACAGCGGTGAGCTGTACCTGAACCTGGGTGAGGTGAGCGAGGATATCCTGCGCGACGGCAAGAAATTCTATGAGAGTGGCATGCCTGTAGATGGTACCTCGTCGTTCGAACAGACGCAGTGGGGTAAGATTCCCGTGCAGGCCACACAGACCTACGCCTTCGCCACGACAAGCGGTTCGCGACAGATGCAGGACGTAGGTCTCAACGGACTCACTGACGACGAGGAGCGCACCTACGGGGCGTATGCCGAATGGCTCAACCAGGTGAGCGGCATCGTGCAGAACGACTCTGTGCTGCAGTCATGGCGTCAGGACCCTGCTGGCGATGACTACCACTACTTCCGTGGTTCGGACTATGATGCCGAGCAGAAGAGCATCATGGACCGCTACAAGCGCATCAACAACCCGCAGGGTAACTCGCCTGCCAGCGACGAGCAGACGGAATCGTACGACACTTCGTACAAGACGGGACCCGACGTGGAGGACATCAACCAGGACTATACCCTCAATGAGTACGAGCGCTACTACCAGTACCGCATACCCATCAGCGACGACGAGCTGCAGGCTTACAACCGCGGACAGAAGTCGGACAACAGCTACATCGTAGACCATCGCGACTACAACGCCAAGCTGCGCAACGGCGACTCTATCACCGTGCGCTGGTATCAGTATCGTGTGCCGCTGGCTGAATACGAAGAGAAGATAGGCAGCATCAACGACTTCACCAGCATACGCTTCATGCGCATGTTCCTCACGGGATTCGAAGAGCCTATCGTACTGCGATTCGGATCGCTCGACCTGGTGCGCGGCGAGTGGAGGCAGTACAAGCAGAACCTCATGACATCGGCGGGAGCCGAGACGGGCGTGCTGGAGATGAGTGCCGTCAACATCGAGGAGAACACCGACCGCAAGCCGGTGGCCTACGTACTGCCGCCAGGCATCACCCGGGCCACCGACCCATCGCAGCCCCAGTTGACCGAGAACAATGAGCAGGCTCTCTGTCTGGTGGTCAAGAACCTGAGCCAGAACGAGTCGAAGGCGGTCTATAAGAACACCAACCTCGACCTGCGCCGCTACAAGAATATGCAGATGTTTGTCCATGCCAACCACCTGGTACCCAACAATACCAACCTGGAAGACAATCAGCTGGCTGTCTTCATACGTCTGGGCAGCGACTACAAGAGCAACTACTACGAATACCTCATCCCCCTGAAGCTGACGCCTGAGGGTAACTATCGCTGGAACGTTCCGACCGACCGCCCGTTGGTATGGCCCCAGGACAATATGCTCGACATCGACCTCAGCGTCTTCACCAAACTGAAGAAGGCACGCAACAAGGCCCGTGCCGAGGGACTCATCAGCTATAATCAGGTCTATTCGGAATATGACGCCGACAAACCTAATAATAAGGTGTCTGTCGTGGGTAACCCGTCGCTCGGCGAGGTGAAAACCATGATTATCGGTGTCAGAAACCTCAGCAGCGGCATGAAGTCGGGCGAGGTGTGGGTCAACGAACTGCGACTGCGCGATGCCGTCAACGAAGGCGGATGGGCTGCTAGCGGTGCCATGAACGTGCAGATGAGCGACGTGGGCAGCCTGAACCTGACGGGCCGCTATTCCACCGATGGCTTCGGCGGCCTCGAGGAGACCGTCATGCAGCGTAGCACCAATACGGAGTCAAGCTACTCGGTAACGGCCAATCTGGAACTGGGCAAGTTCTTCCCTGAAAAGGCCAAGGTCAGCGCACCTCTTTATTATTCGTACACGAAGGAGACCGTCAGCCCGAAGTACAACCCGCTCGACACGGACATGGAGCTGGACGATGCCTTGGAGGCTACAGCCAATAAGCGTGAGCGCGACTCCATCGAGTCGATAGCCGTCACGAAGCACATCTCGCGCAACTTCTCGCTGACCAATGCGCGTGTTGGCATCAAGAACAAGAAGCACCCCATGCCCTACGACCCCGCCAACTTCTCCATCGGCTACAGCCACTCGCACCGCAACACCACGGGCGAGACTACCATCTATGAGAACGAGGATCAGTGGCGAGGCACGTTCAACTACACCTATTCGCCTGTCTACAAGACATGGGAGCCCTTCAAGAAGGTGAAGGGTAAGTCTAAGTGGCTCAATTTCCCCAAAGCCTTAGGACTCAACTACCTGCCGCAGAACATCTCGTTCAACTCCGAGATACTGCGCAACTACTACGAGTTGCAGGAGCGCGACCTGGAGAACACCGAGAACCCCAACCTGCCTCTGACCTTCAGCGAGCAGTTCCTGTGGAATCGGGACTTCTCCATACGCTGGGACCTGACGAAGAATCTGCACATGAACTTCCAGTCGGCCACACATGCCGAGATAGAGGAACCCTACACGCCCATCAACAAAGAGCTCTATGCCGACAGCTACCAGGCTTGGAAAGACTCGGTATGGCAGAGTGTCAAGTCATTTGGCGTGCCCCTCGACTACCAGCAGTCGTTCAATGCCAGTTACCAGCTGCCGCTCGACAAACTGCCTGTCTTCGACTGGCTGAAGGCCGATGCCTCCTACAAAGCCACCTACTCCTGGCTGCGCGGTACCGACCTCGATGACGGTACGTCGCTGGGTAACACCATCCGCAATGAGCGCAACCTGAATGTCAACGGGGCTTTCAACCTGGAGACTCTCTACAACCATATCCCCTTCCTGAAGAAAACCAACGAACGCTTCAAGAAACAGCCTGCACGCGACAATCAGCGCAACAAGAAGGCGGCCGTGAAGAAGCCTCTGGCCACCAAGGACAAAGGTAAAGATAAGGATCCGAAGGCTGGTGACGATGAGAAGGAGAAGGAGAAGAAACTGCTGCCCAAGAACAAGAACACCATGCAGAAGGAGGTGACCCTGCAGGCCGATTCGGTTGTTGTCGTGCAGCATGGCAAAAAGACCAAACGCCTCATTGTCACGGCCAAGACCAAGGAGGGCAAGTCGTTCCCCATACGCTATAAGACCGTCGATGAAAACAGCATCAAGGTATGGGCCAAGGACATCGACTCCACTCTGACACTCAAGGTCAACGTCACGGCTAAGGCACCCCTCGACGAGCAGTGGTGGTACAATCCTGCACAGCAGGCTGCACGTTTCCTGATGATGTTGCGCTCGGTCAACGTCAGCTACCGCAATCAGTACTCCATGCAGCTGCCGGGCTTCATTCCCAACGTAGGTGATATCTTCGGACAGCGCACTGGGGCCGTCATGGCACCAGGACTCGACTTCGCCTTCGGTCTCACCGGTGACGAATATATCGACAAGGCTCTTGACAACGGGTGGCTCATGTGCAGTGACAGCGTTGCCACACCTGCCAATACCAACGTTACTGAGGACCTGACCATCAAGGCGACTCTCGAACCTATACGCGACTTGAAGATAGACCTCTCTGCCAGCAGGATGGTCAATAGGACCAAGAGCATACAGTACATGTACGAAGGACGGCCGACGACTCTCGGTGGTACCTTCAACATGAGCACCATTTCCATCAAGAGTGCACTTGAGGGTATGGGTGATGCAAACAATGGATACTACTCGAAGTCGTTCGAGGAATTCTGTGGCCGCGTCAACGAGTTCCGCGACCGTGTGCAGGCCCAGTATCCTGCCGCCTCCGCCAGCGGCTCCTCTGCCTCAGGCACAGCGGGAAGCGGTTCTCCCGTTTCCACCGCTAACACGGTCGACCCCTACAGTGCCGACGTGCTCATACCTGCCTTCCTGTCCACCTATACCCTGGGCGGCAGCCATTCGCTCGACATCTTCCCGGCTATCACCCGACTGCTGCCCAACTGGACGGTACGCTATGCCGGCCTGTCAAAGTTGAAATGGCTGCGTGATCACTTCAAGAGCGTCAACATCAACCACGCTTACAAGAGCATCTACTCCGTCGGCTCCTATGCCTCTTACAGCAGCTGGATGCAGTACATGGGCGACCTGGGCTACGTGCAGGCAGCTGACGGCAGCATGACTCCGTCGTCGCGTTACAATATCTCTACCGTCAGCATCAACGAGTCGTTCTCGCCGCTGCTGGGCATCGACATGACACTCAACAACAACATGACGTTCAAGGTGGAGTACAAGACGTCGCGTGTGCTTAACCTGTCCATGACCAGCGTGCAGATCAATGAGTCGAAGTCCAATGACTGGGTCATCGGCTTCGGCTATAAGATCAGCAACTTCAACCTTTTCGGTTCGGGCACCAGTCATCGTAAGGTGAAGGGTGGCAAGAAGGGAGCCAATGATGACGACGACAACAAGAAGCAGCAGACCAATACGAGCAGGAAGGGTGGGGTGAACCATGACCTGAACACCCGTGTGGACATCTCCTTCCGTAAGCAGGCTGCCATCACACGCGACATAGCGACAGGCGTATCATCAGCATCCAGCGGTAACTCGGCACTGAAGATTTCTATCTCGGCCGATTATACGCTCTCACGATTCCTGACCCTTACGGCCTACTATGACCGCCAGACCAACACTCCGTTGCTGTCATCCAGCAGCTACCCCACAACGACTCAGGATTTCGGCCTATCCCTGAAATTCTCGCTGACAAGATAAAAAAAACACCGTCGGTACATGCGTAATTCATAATTATTTTGTACCTTTGCACGCGAATTCGAATTTAAACAATTGTTTTAGGAATGAATATTTCTTATAAATGGCTGAAAGAATACGTTGATTTCGACCTTTCGCCGCAGGAGGTATGCGATGCGCTCACCTCTACGGGACTTGAAGTCGACGCTCTGGAGGAGGTCCAGTCCATCAGAGGAGGACTCAAAGGACTTTATGTAGGACAGGTGCTGACTTGCGAGATGCACCCCAATAGTGACCATCTGCACGTGACGACCGTCGACCTGGGCAAGGGCGAGCCCTCTCAGATTGTGTGTGGTGCGCCTAACGTGGCTGCCGGTCAGAAAGTGATTGTTGCCGACTTGGGCTGTGTGCTCTATGATGGTGACAACGAGTTTACGATCAAGAAATCTAAATTACGCGGCGTGGAGTCGTGCGGCATGATATGTGCCGAAGATGAAATCGGCGTGGGAACGTCTCACGACGGCATCATCGTCCTCCCTGCCGACGCTGTGGTCGGCACACCTGCTGCTGAGTACTACCACCTGGAGAGCGACTGGCTCATCGAGGTGGATATCACTGCCAACCGTGCCGATGCGCTCTCTCACTGGGGAGTGGCGCGCGATCTCTATGCCTGGCTGAAGCAGAATGGCTATGAGACCAGCCTCCACCGCCCTGCGGTCGATGGCTTTGCCGTCGACAATCACGACCTCCCTGTCGATGTGGAAATCGTGAATACGGAGGCCTGCAAGCGCTATGCCTGCGTCAGTATCACTGACTGTGAGGTGAAGGAGTCGCCCGAATGGCTGAAAAACAAGCTGACGACTATCGGCCTGCGTCCCATCAACAATATCGTGGACATCACCAACTACGTGATGCATGCCTACGGGCAGCCGCTCCACTGCTTTGATGCCGACATGGTGAAAGGTCACAAGATAGTGGTCAAGACCATGCCTGAGGGCACGCCATTCCAGACACTCGACGGTGTAGACCACAAATTGTCTGAGCGCGACCTTGCCATTTGCAATGTCGAGGAGCCCATGTGTATCGCAGGTGTGTTTGGCGGTAAGGGTAGCGGCACCTATGAGACCACACGCAACGTGGTGCTCGAGTCGGCCTATTTCCATCCTACCTGGATTCGTAAGTCGGCCCGTCGTCACGGACTCTCTACCGACGCTTCGTTCCGTTTCGAGCGTGGCATCGACCCCAATGGCGTCATTTATGCCCTGAAGCAGGCCGCTTTGCTCTGCAAGGAGCTGGCTGGTGGCAAGATAGCAATGGACATCTGCGATGTCTATCCCGAGAAGATAGAGGATGCACGTGTCGACCTGCGCTACGACTATGTGAACACGCTGATAGGCAAGGAGATACCTGCTGAGACCATCAAGTCCATCTGTCAGACGCTGGAGATGCAGGTGGTGAGTGAAACGGCCGATGGCTTAGTGCTCGATGTGCCAGCCTATCGTGTGGATGTACAGCGTCCCTGTGATGTCGTCGAGGATATCTTGCGCATATACGGATATAATAATGTGGAGATTCCCACGCAGCTGAAGTCGTCGCTCGTCATCAAGGGCGAGGAGGATCGCAAGCACAAACTGCAGAATCTGGCCAGTGAACAGCTGGTGGGCGAAGGCTTCAATGAGATTCTCAACAACTCGCTGAGCAAGTCGTCGTACTACGAAGACAAGCAGGATGTGGTGCGCATCATGAATCCGCTCTCAACCGATCTGGGTGTCATGCGCCAGACATTGCTCTATGGCGGACTGGAGAGCATAGAGCACAACGTGAAGCGTAAGGCTCAGAACCTACGTTTCTTTGAGTTTGGCAATATCTACTTCTTCGATCCTGAGAAGAAGAATGATGATGACCCCATGCAGGCCTACAAGGAAGAGAACATGCTGGGTATCTGGGTGACGGGTAAGCGTGTAGAAGGCTCGTGGGCACATCCCAACGAGGAGTCTACCTACTATGAGCTGTCGGCCTACGTGCAGAACATCCTGCAACGCATCGGCATGAAGGCTGGTATGATGGTGCAGAAGAAGTCGGAGAATCCTGTCTTCTCCGAGGGACTGGTTATCGAGAACCGCGGCGGCAAGAAACTCATTGAGATGGGTATCCTGTCGAAGAAGGTGCTGAAGCAGTTCGACCTCACTCAGCCCGTCTATTTCGCTGAGCTTAATTGGACGCAACTGATGAAGGCTACCCGCAAGAACGAGGTGCTCTATACCGAACTGTCCAAGCATCCTGCCGTCAGTCGTGACCTGGCGCTGCTCGTCGATCAGACTGTCGAATTTGCACAGATAGAGCAGATAGCACGTCAGACAGAGAAGAAACTGCTGAAGCGCGTGGAGCTCTTCGATGTCTACGAAGGCAAGAACCTGCCTGCTGGCAAGAAGTCGTATGCCGTCAACTTCATCCTCCAAGACGATGAGAAGACCATGAACGACAAGCAGATAGATGCCATCATGCAGAAACTCATCGCCCAGCTGAAAAAGCAGCTGAATGCTGAATTAAGATAATAATGTTGTCACAACAGCACAACGTCATACCGACATAACGTAATAACGAAATAATAAAACAACAATGGGAAGAGCATTTGAATATCGTAAAGCAACTAAGCTGAAGAGATGGGGCCACATGGCCAAGACATTCACCAAGATTGGCAAGCAGATTGCTATCGCCGTGAAAGCTGGTGGTCCGGAGCCAGACATGAACCCTGCACTCCGTGCATGTATCGCCAACGCTAAACGCGAGAATATGCCGAAGGACAACATTGAGCGTGCCATCAAGAACGCTATGGGTAAGGATCATGCCGACTATAAGGAGGTCACCTACGAGGGCTACGGTCCGCACGGAGTGGCTATCTTCGTGGAGACACTGACTGACAACACCACCCGTACGGTGGGTGATGTCCGTTCGGTGTTCAACAAATTCAGCGGCAACCTGGGTACACAGGGCAGTCTCTCGTTCCTGTTCGACCACAAGGCCGTGTTCACCTTCAAGAAAAAGGACGGTCTCGACATGGACGAGCTGATTCTCGACCTCATCGACTACGGTGTGGAGGATGAGTACGACGAGGATGAAGAGACGGGCGAGGTGACTATCTACGGCGATCCTTCATCGTTCAGTGCCATTCAGAAGCATCTGGAGGCCGACGGTTTCGAGGTGACCGGTGCTGAGTTTACCCGCATCCCCAATGACCTGAAGGATGTTACACCCGAACAGCGTGAGGCTATCGATAAGATGGTCGAGAAACTTGAGGATTTCGATGATGTACAGACCGTGTACACCAACATGAAGCCTGAGGAATAAGAGTAAATATGGCAACAAAGCACATACAGTATGAGACGACGGGCACGTGCTCGAAGCTGATTGACGTGACCTGCGATGAGAATAACATCATCCAACAGGTGTTTTTCTTGGGTGGATGTAACGGTAATCTGCAGGGCATCAGTCAGTTGGTGCGTGGTCAGCATATTGATGACGTGATACGCAAACTGGACGGGGTACGATGTGGTACGAAACGTACATCATGCCCCGACCAGCTCTGCCGTGCCTTGGAACAGCTGAAAGCTCAGAACGCTAATTGAAGGTTGCCTCGAAGATGATGGTCTTCGGGGCACTTTCAGAATAGTACACGTAGCGGTAGGAGTAGCCTGCCTCGCGATACACACGTTGTTTCGTATCGTTCTGGAGACTTTTCTCCAGGGCGGCACGAATATTTTCTTTTTCAGCCTCTGACAGCTCTCGGTCGGCATCGCCCCTCAACGTGTATTCGTTGGTAAACGTGTGGGTGGCTTTGTCGAACTTTACTGCTTGGAGCGTGGTGAACTCGTCCATGCGATACGGACAAGTCTGTTCGGTGTAGGTTTCCGCTTCGCGGGCAGCCCTGTCCTCCAGTGACTCACGGCAGCCCGTGAGCAGTACGGCGAGGAGGGTGAGTAAGATGGTCTTTTTCATATATTCTGTTTTTTTCAGGCGGCGAAACCGCCTGACACACTTTTTTTGGGGGGAGGAGAGAGGGGGCTATGCGCCTACGAGGTATTTGCTGCCTGGCAGGAGCGTGAGCAGATGGGTGGTAATCCAGCAGCAGATGAATGTCAGGATGGCAATGACGGGTATGCAGAGCCAGACAGGCAGCAGGGGGTGGGCTACGTCGCCGGCTATGAGCCACTGGGCAATGGGACCCAGGAAGAACAGGTGCATCAGGTACATGCCGAAGGACAGGCGCGATGTGGTCGTGACGAAGGCCGGGGCTTCCTGCTGCCGGATGCTGCTGAACATAAGGAAAGCACCGAAGGTGGCCAGCAGGACATTGGGTGTACAGAATTCCCACGACCATTCCAGCATAGGTGTCTCGATGAGTAGGCCAGGCTCGCCCTTCCACCAGAAGCTCCACGCCGTAAAGGCAGCTCCGATGATGAAGCAGATGAGCCCGATACGCAAGCGGCGTTGGTCGTTCCATTTCAGATGGACGCGGATATAGTGGGCCAATACGAGGTAGCCCAGATAGCCTGAACAGTACCAGAACATAGAGAACTGATTCCAGAAACATTCGCCCCACAGCTCAGGCGACACGAAGCGATGGAACCAGGGTATAATGGTGGTGAAGGCAAAGAGTCCGATGAAGATGAGTTCCTCCTTCGGCTTAGCCCGCTCCAGCCATGGCGACACGACAGGGATGATGATGTAGAGGCTGATGAGCGGGTACATGAACCATAGATGGCCAGCCATGGATGGGAAATTGAAAGGCAGCATCTTCAGGTCGGCCAGCGACTGTTCCCACGTCATGCCTCCCCATGCCAGAGGCAGGAAGGTGTAGAGCAGCAGGAAACAGATGAATGGCGGCAGGATGCGCTTGAATCTGTGGCTATAGAACTGCGTCATTGAGGTACCAGCCTTGACAGGTACCAGCAGGAATGCCGACACAATGATAAACAGGGGTACTGCCACACGACTGAGGCCTCCGTCGTAGAAGGCTACCCAGAATCGGTTGCTCTCGTTGGCCAGCATCGATACGTTGCCAGCCAGTCCCGATGCGTCGGCTCCATAGAAATTCTCGCTGGCGTGGACCAACATGACCATGAAGCAGGCGACGACACGGATGTAGTCCACAAATACAATTCTCTTGTTCATTTTTTACTTACTATTATTTGTGACGTCAATTGGACTGTGATAATTCCTTTTCGAGGAAAGGAGAGGTATAACCCTTGTGGCTGGCAGCGACCTCGGCAGGAGTGCCGGTGACGACGACAGTACCGCCGTTGCGTCCGCCTTCCGGTCCCATGTCGATGATGTGGTCGGCCTGACGGATGACGTCCATGTTGTGCTCAATGATGACCACTGTGTTGCCGCGGTCCACCAGTTTGTTGAGTACCTGCATCAAGATGCGGATGTCCTCAAAGTGTAGTCCGGTGGTAGGCTCATCCAGGATGTAGAGCGTCTTGCCAGTGTCGCGTTTCGACAGTTCTGTAGCCAGCTTCACGCGTTGGCTCTCACCGCCGGATAGGGTGGTAGAGGGCTGTCCTAACTTGATATACCCCAGTCCGGCGTCCTGTATGGTCTTGATTTTACGCAGGATGTCGGGAACATTCTCGAAGAATTCTACAGCCTGGTTGATGGTCATGTCGAGCACGTCTGCTATCGACTTGCCTTTGTAGCGTACCTCCAGGGTCTCGCGGTTGTATCGTCGGCCGTGACACTCCTCGCAGGGCACCTGTATGTCGGGTAGGAAGTTCATCTCGATGGTCTTATAGCCATTGCCGCCGCAGGTCTCGCAGCGTCCTCCTTTCACGTTAAACGAGAAGCGCCCGGGTTTGTAGCCGCGTATTTTGGCTTCCGGCAGAGCCACGAAGAGCGAACGTATGTCGGCAAAGACACCCGTATAGGTGGCAGGATTAGAGCGTGGCGTGCGCCCCAACGGCGACTGGTCGACGTTGACCACCTTATCTATATATTCCAGTCCTTCGATGGAGTCGTAGGGCATGGGGTGTTTCAGTGAGTGGTAGAAATGCTGGCTGAGGATAGGCTGCAGGGTTTCGTTGACCAATGTCGACTTACCCGAACCGCTGACGCCTGTCACCAGTATGAGTTTGCCCAGGGGGAATGTGGCATCGATATGCTTGAGATTGTTGCCCGAGGCACCGTGTATGGTGATGGCTTTTCCGTTGCCGGTGCGCTTGTTTCCGGTTGTTGCGGCAGAACCGCAACACACTGTGCCGTTCAGGTACTGGGCGGTGATGGTGTCGGTGCCGAGCATTTCCGCTGGGGTGCCCTGGAAGACCACTTCGCCACCCTTGCGACCTGCCTTGGGACCTATATCCACGATATAGTCGGCTGCCAGCATCATGTCCTTGTCGTGCTCAACGACGATGACCGTGTTACCCAGGTCGCGCAGCTCTTTCAGCGAATGAATCAGTCGCTCATTGTCACGCTGATGGAGTCCTATGCTGGGCTCGTCGAGGATATAGAGCACGTTGACCAGCTGCGAGCCTATCTGCGTGGCCAGGCGTATGCGCTGACTCTCGCCTCCGGAGAGCGATGCTGACTGGCGGTTGAGCGACAGGTAGTCGAGTCCCACTTCGAGCAGGAAGTCCAGTCGGGTGCGTATCTCCTTGAGTATCTCGGTAGCTATCTGTCTCTGCTGGTTGTCCAAGTGAGCGTCCACATGGTCAAGCCACTGTCGCAGTTCGTTGATGTCCATCGATGCCAGTTCAGCGATGTTCTTGTCCCATATCTTGTAAGACAGAGCCTCGCGGTTGAGTCTCTGCCCGTGGCATTCCGGGCACTGACATTCGGCCAGGAACTGGTCGGCCCATTTCTGTCCGCTTGCTGACTCGTCGTTGTCCATGACGTCGCGCAGATACTTGATGATGCCGTCGAAGGCCACGAAGTAGTCACTTGAAGTGTGGACTATCTCCTTGTCGATGCGTACGTTTTCCAGTGAGCCGTAGAGTATCTCGGTCATCACCTCGTCGGGTATGTCCTCAACGATGGTCTTCAGGTCGCAGTCGTGTTTCTTCAGCAGTGCGTCAATCTGCCAGAATATCATCTGGTTCTTATATTTTCCTAAGGGGATGATAGCCCCGTCGTAGATGCTGATCTTGCGGTTGGGAATCACCTTGTTGAGGTCTATCTCGTTGATGGTGCCCAGTCCCTTGCAGCGTGGACAAGCCCCCTGTGGCGAGTTGAACGAGAAGTTGTTGGGTGCAGGGTCGCTGTACGAGATGCCCGACGTGGGACACATCAGTCGGCGCGAGAAATATTTCACCGCATTGGTGTCCTTATCGAGAATCATGATGAGGCCGTCGCCCTGCTTCATGGCTATGTCTACGCTTTTCTTCAGCCGTTCGTTGGGGAGGTCGGTCGATGGGGTAGAGGACAGGCTCATCTTGTCGATGACCACCTCAATGTTGTGGTTCTTGTATCGGTCGACCTTCATGCCACGTGTGATTTCCTGTAGTTCACCGTCGATGCGCATGGTGAGATAGCCCTTTTGGCGCATGGATTCGAACAGTTCGCGATAGTGTCCCTTACGGTTGCGGACGACGGGTGCGAGTATGAAGAATTTCTTGCCGGCATAGTCGTGCTGAATCATTTCCACAACCTTCTCCTCGGTATATTTCACCATCGGTTCGCCGGTCATGTAGCTATAGGCCTTGCCAGCCCGTGCATAGAGCAGTCGCATGTAGTCATAGACCTCGGTCGTGGTTCCCACGGTGGAGCGGGGATTCCTGTTGGTGGTCTTCTGTTCGATGCTGATGACAGGCGACAGACCGGTGATCTTGTCAACGTCGGGTCGCTCCATGCCTCCCAGGAAGTTGCGTGCATAAGCCGAGAACGTCTCGATATAGCGGCGTTGTCCTTCGGCAAAGATAGTGTCGAAGGCCAGCGACGACTTACCCGAACCCGACAGGCCCGTAATGACGGTCAGCGAGTTGCGTGGTATCTGTACGTCTATGTTCTTCAGGTTGTGTACGCGGGCCCCGTACACGCTGATGGTTCCCTTTTCCTTCTTATTATTGCTGATTTGTTGAGCCACTGCTGGTACCTCCTCCATCTCTATGTCCTCTTAATAGGTTGATGTCCTTACGGATATGATAATCCTTGCCGTCGGCACCCTTGGCCACGACGTGCAGGAAGTAGACGCCTTCTTTGACGGGATGGCCGTTGAAGGTGCCGTCCCATTCAAATTCTGGGTCGGTCGTGCTGTATATCTTCTGTCCGTAGCGGTTGATAATCATGCCTTTGAACGACACGATGCTGCGCACTTCCTTCGCTTTGAATGTTTCGTTGGCCCCGTCGAGGTTAGGCGAGAACGCATTGGGAAATACCAGTACGCTCTCGGCTATGCTGATGGTGATGGTCTTGTCGCCCAGTTCAGTGCCTTCCTGGTCGAGCTTAGTCTTCAGGACGATGTTGTAGCTGCCCGATTCGGTGAACGTGTACTGCGTGTCCTCCTCATAGCGGACGAAGAGTTCCTGTGGACCTTCGGTGCTACTGACCTTGTAGAAGTGCCATTCGTACGACGGAGAGTAGTCGTCCATGTTCGAGGGGTTGGCCCGGAAGGTCACCTCCAGCGGTGCCTGTCCGTCAGAGATGTTCTCAGCTTCCTGGTTAAAACCGTCTTTGTCGACGTAGCATGCACGTGGCTCAACCGACTGTGCATGTGCCAATATGGGTGCCAAAGTGAGGCCCAAAAGTAAAAATATCAGTTTCTTTTTCATTTTCTTGCCTTATGGAGTGCAAAGATACAAACATTTTTTGTACTTTTGTAGGCGAAAACAGAAAAAATCCGAATTATGGCACGAATATTAAGATATTTTTTGGTATTGGCGCTGATGTCGCTCTCTGTTCAGACCATCGACGCCCAGTCGTACAAAAACCATAAGGTCAAGAAAAAGGAGACCCTCTACGGCATTGCCACGGACAACGGGCTCACCGTGGACCAGCTGATAGCTGCCAATCCAGGTATGGAGAAGCCAGGCTTCCAGCTGAAGAAGGGCGACATCATCCGTGTGCCGGTCATGGAGCAGGGCGACGTGCGTCAGCGTGCCATCCGGCTGGGCATCATGCTGCCCCTCAACGATGACGGCAACGACGGCAAGCGCATGGTAGAGTATTACCGTGGTGTGCTGATGGCATGCGACAGTCTGAAGAAGGAGGGTATATCGGTAGACGTGAAGGCATGGAACCTGTCGGAGAATACCAATCTGCAAACCATCCTCGGTGACCCTCAGGCAGCCAGCCGCGACATGATTATCGGTCCCTTCTATGAGAAGTTTGTATCCGAGTTGTCGGCCTTTGCCAAGAGTCATAAGATTAAGCTCGTCGTACCTTTCTCCATCCATGCACAGGAGATATACAGCAACCCCCATCTCTTTCAGATCTATCAGCATCACGACCAGCAGAACGAGTCGACGGCCCGCCGCATCTCCGAGTGGTTTCGCGACTACCATCCCGTCGTGGTGGACGGTGGCGATGCCGCGAGTACCAAGGGTGCCTTTACGGCCATCCTGCGTCAGCAGCTGACCAACCACAATATACCCTACAACGTGACCAGCCTGAAGTCGGCCGATGCCGATTTTGCCCATGCCTTTGCTGCCAACATGCCCAACATCGTGGTGCTCAATACTGCCAATACGGCATCGCTGACGGCACTGTTCACCAAGTTGAACCAGCTGCTGGCCAGCTACCCTCAGGTCAAGGTCTCCGTCTTTGGCTATATGGACTGGATGCCCTATACCGACCAGTTTATTGCCAACTTCCATAAGTACAACATGTATCTGCCCGCACCTTTCTACACCAACCTCGACACGCCGTTGGCCAAGCGCCTGCAGACGAAGTACCGCTGGAATTTCCATGAGGACATGATCAACATACTGCCTCGCTTTGCGCTGTCGGGATTCGACCACGCGGCGTTCTTCCTGCGCGGACTCCACAAATACGGTGCAGCCTTCGACGGTGCTGCCGGCCGCTTTGGCTACCAGCCCTCGCAGACGCCGCTGAAGTTCGAGCGCATCGGGCAGGGAGGCTACCAGAACCGTAGCTACATGTTCGTGCACTACAAGCCCGAGGGCACTATAGAGACTATCACATATTAGCGCTTCGCTAAAGAGAGTGGCGCTTCGCTAAAGAATAAAGAAATAAAGAATAAAGTATAAAGAATAATGACGAAAAGCGGAACCGACAAGTGATGAAGCTCCAGGAAAATACAAAGTTCATGGGTTGGGTGAAATGCCTTTTACCTCTTTACTTTTTTACCTTTTTACCCTTTTTCGCCTCTGCACAGATAGGCGACCACCGCAGCGAGTTTGCCGTCGGTGTCAATGGCGGCTACCTGCTCAGCCGCGTCGGCTTCACGCCCAGCGTCCCCCAGTATCAGCATAAGGGGCTGACGGGCGGTCTGACCGTGCGCTATACCTCCGAGAAATACTTCAACAGTATCTGTGCCATCGTGGGTGAGTTGAACATTGCCCAGGTGGGATGGAAAGAGAAGATACTGACACCCCAGGACGAGTCCGTCATCAATGCTGTGACAGGCATGGCCGAGGCTTATCAGCGCGACATGACCTACCTGCAGATACCTGTCTTTGCACGTCTGGGGTGGGGGCGTGAGCGGAGTGGGTTCCAGTTCTTTGTCCAGGCAGGTCCGCAGTTGGGCATCTTCCTCAATGAGAAGACCAAGATGAACTTCGCCTGGGAGGACCGCACCCCTGTCTACCAAGACGGCACAGGGCGCACATCGTCCATCGTGGCTCAGGACACCATGGCCGTGGAGCATAAGCTCGACTATGGCATCACAGCCGCGCTGGGACTGGAATTCTCGCACCCCAAGGTCGGCCACTTCCTCATCGAAGGGCGCTACTACTACGGCCTGGGCGACCTCTACGGCAACTCGAAGCGCGACTATTTCGCACGCTCCAACCTGTCGAACATTGTCATCAAGCTCAGCTACCTCTTTGATATTAACAAGACCATTAACCCTAAAATTAAATAAAATATGTTTGAAAACCAACCAAAAGGTCTGTTTGCATTGGCACTGGCCAACACAGGCGAGCGATTCGGCTACTACACGATGTTGGCCGTCTTTGCGCTGTTCCTGAGGGCTAACTATGGTCTGTCAGCCGGTATGGCAGGCACCATCTACAGCTCGTTCCTCATGTTTGTCTACTTCTTCCCTCTCTTTGGAGGTATGCTGGCTGATAAGTTCGGCTTCGGCAAAATGGTGACAGCAGGTATCATCATCATGTTCTTTGACTACTTGCTGCTGGCCGTGCCCCTCGGAGGCGACACGCTGGCACTGGTGGTCATGCTTGCTGCCCTGCTGTTTATAGGCTTCGGCACCGGCCTGTTCAAGGGTAACCTGCAGGTGATGGTGGGCGACTTGTACAATGACCCGCAGTATAAGGACAAGCGCGACTCAGGCTTCTCCATTTTCTATATGGCCATCAACATCGGTGCCCTCTTTGCACCGACGGCAGCCATCAAGATTATGGAGTGGGCACAGCATAGCCTGGGTGTCAGCGAGAACGACTCCTACCACTTCGCCTTTGCCGTGGCATGCGTCTCGCTCATCATCTCGATAGCTATCTACTACCTGGCACGCAATACCTTCCGTCACGTAGAGGGTGACAAGAAGAAGGCTGGCAAGGCTGGTGCAGAGAAGGTTGTGGCCAACGAGCCCGAGCTGACAAAGGATGAGACCAAACAGCGCATCGTTGCCCTGTGCATGGTGTTCGCCGTGGTTATCTTCTTCTGGATGGCCTTCCATCAGAACGGCCTGTCGCTGACCTATTTCGCCGACGAGTTCACGGCACATACCGCCGAGGGTGTGCAGGCTATGCCGTTCGACGTCATCAACCTGGTGCTGATTATTTTCATCGTATACGCCCTGTTCTCTCTGTTCCAGAGCAAGACCGCCAAGGGTCGCTGCATTGCCGGAGCTGTCATCCTGGCAGCAGTGGCACTGCTCTGCGTGAAGTACAACAGCCTGACAGGTGCCATTACCTTCAAGGCTCCTATCTTCCAGCAGTTCAACCCATTCTATGTAGTAGCATTGACACCCGTGTCGATGGCCATCTTCGGCTGGCTCGCCTCCAAGGGCAAGGAACCATCGGCTCCGCGTAAGATAGCCTATGGCATGGTGGTGGCTGCTGTGGCCTATGCGCTGATGATGTTCTTCTCCTTCGACCTGCCCATGCCACAGACCGAGATGGGACCCGACGGTGAGCCCGTGGCACTCCATGTGGCTGACGTCACGCCCAATCTGCTCATAGGCACCTACCTCATCCTGACCTTCGGCGAGCTGCTGCTTTCGCCTATGGGTATCTCCTTCGTATCTAAGGTGGCGCCTCCTAAGTACAAGGGTATGATGATGGGTGGCTGGTTTGTAGCCACAGCTATCGGCAACCAGCTGGTTGTCGTCGGTGGTCTGCTCTGGGGAGCCGTACCCCTCTGGGTATGCTGGAGCGTCTTCATGGCCGTCTGCCTCATAGCAGCCGTCTTCATGTTCGTTATGATGAAGCGACTGGAGAAAGTCTGCTGATATTCTTTTTAATTTGAAGTTTGAGGTTTGAGATTTGAGGTTTATGTATTATAGGCTGTTGGCTATCCTGATATATCTGGGGTTAGGCAGTACTGTCTGTAAGTCTCAAGTCTCAAACGTCAAACCTCAAATCAATCATACCTTCACTTTTGTCGAGCTGAACTGTGAGAACCTGTTCGACTGTCGTCACGATGAGGGTAAGCAGGACCAGGAGTTCACGGCCGAAGGCCGTCGCCACTGGACGCGCACGAAGTATTGGCGCAAACTGAAGCATATCGCACAGGAGATACTGTCGTGTGCCGACCGTCTGCCTGAACTCGTGGCACTCGTAGAGGTAGAGAACGACTCGGTGATGCGCGACCTGACCCATCGCTCGCTGCTGCGACGTGCCGGCTATCAGTACCTCATGACCGAATCGCCCGATGTCCGGGGCCTCGATGTAGCCCTGCTCTACCAGCCTCTCTGCTTTCTGCCCCTCTGCTACGAGCATCTCGCCATTGCCACCATGAAGAACCAGCGCCCCACGCGCGACATCCTCTATGTCAAGGGGCTGGTCATGACGGGCGACACCCTTCATCTCTATATCGTCCATGCCCCCAGCCGCTACGGCGGTGAGCTGGAGACGCGGCCTTATCGGCTGCAGGTAGCCCGCACGCTCATTGACCATCTCTCCACCATAGGACAGGCACGTGCCATCGTGGCAGGCGACTTCAACGACTATGCCGACGATGCCTCGCTGCTGCTGCTGGAGCGTGCAGGACTGCAGAACGTCAGTCGTTCTGCCAAGGGTCTGAAGGGACATGCCCGTGGCACCTACCGTTTCCGTGGCGACTGGCATTCTCTCGACCACATCTTTGTCTCTCCGCTGTTGGTCCCTTGCGTCACGCGGTCCTACATCAACGATGCCCCCTTCCTCTTGGAGGAGGAACAGGTCTATGGCGGCTACAAACCCTTCCGTACCTTCAACGGCTTCCGTTACCAAGGCGGTTTCAGCGACCATCTCCCCCTGGTTGTCGAGTTAGGACTGTAGTCGGCGCGGTTGTATACTAGCTACTTTATCGCATACTTCTCTGTCATCCCCCGATAGAATGCCTGCTGTTCGGCATCGGTGGATGGTGTGATGCCATTCAAGCGGTTGAGCATCTGCTGCATCTCACGGGTGATACCGAAACCTGCGGCCTGTCGGGTTGCGATGCACCGTTGAAGTTCGTAGGCTGCCTTGGGCTGGTCGCGGTCTATCAGCAGGCGAGCCAGCTCCAAGCGGTAGCCGTAGCGGAATTTCTCCTGCCGCTGGTTCTGGATGGCATGACAGTAGAGGGCGGCCTTCTGTCCTGCGTCGTTGGTCAATTCAGCCAGTTCGGCATAGAGGTAGCTGTCGCGATGGCGGGCAAGGAGTTGGTGGTAGATGTCAATGGCCTTGTCGCGCTCACCTATGATGCGATAGACGACGGCCATGTAGCGCTGGTTGTTTTTGTCGTGCGGATGGCGGCGCATGGCCTCCTGCAACAGCGGCATCACCTTCAGGGCATTGTCCGTTAGTGTGGAGTCACCGGTGTGGGCAGCCTTGGTGTCATTCTGCATCTCGTGGAAGGCACAGGTGAGCATCTGCTGGGCCACCGACGGAATGGGGTGGGAGGGTGTTCCTGCCACCACGGGTGTCTGAATCGTTTTCCAGTCGTCATCGCGCAGTTGCTCCATCTGCAGCCCGGCCACGAAGTCGAGCATCGAGAACGAACGGCTCTCGCGGGCGAGTGTCACCGCTTCGTGGTAGATGCTGCTATGCGCCTTGCCGTCCTTGTCATCGATGTTGGGCAGGATGCGGAGCAGAGCCTTGAAGATTTTCTCCGCCTCGTCGAGTCGTCCTTCTCCGATGCGCTTTTTCAGAATGTCGCTGGCCGTCCAGAACATACACAGCGTAGTGTACTTGCCCTGGTGTACGGCATACATCGGACGAATAGTCTCGTAAGCCTCTTCTATCCGTCCCTGCTTACGCAGTTCAAACACTTCTTTGACTGTCATAATGTCTCCCCCAGAATCTGTCCTGCGTGCTCCTTGGTCTTAATCTGCTTGCCTTGCATGATGTGCTCAATAATGCCTTCTTCGTTGATGACGAAGGTGGTGCGGATGGTGCCCATCACTTTTTTGCCGTACATTGATTTCTCACCCCATGCACCCATCGCCTCCATGAGCGTCTTGTCCACGTCGGCAATGAGGGGGAAGGGTAACTGATGTTTCTCCTTGAACTTCTGATGCGAGGCGGCAGAGTCCTTGCTCACGCCCACCACCTCGTAGCCCTGCGCCTGCAATGCCTGGTAATGGTCGCGCAGGCTGCAGGCCTCACTGGTGCAGCCGCTTGTATTGTCCTTCGGATAGAAGTACAGCACCAGTTTACGTCCACGATAGTCACTTAGACGGATGTCCCGTCCCTGTTCGTCCTTGCCCAAAATCTCGGGCGCCTTGTCACCTATGTTCATCATGTTGTTGTTTTTGGTAAAAGTAATATATACGTTTGTCCTAAGTCGATTTGTGTAAAATGAGGTGTTTCGCATGCAAATTTAATGAATTATTCGCAAAGATACAAACTTATTGCCATTTTTTACGACTGAAAATGTGTATCAGGCATAGAGTGCCATGTTTGCTAGTGCAAAAGTGCCTATCTTGTGGTACAGAAGTGCCTATCTTGTGGTACAGAAGTGCCCACCTGGTGGTACAGAAGTGCCAACCTAATGGTACAGAAGTGCCTGCTTGTACCGTCAACAGTCCTCCTTTGTACCATCAACTGCCCTAGTTTGTACCATCAACTGCGCTCCCTTTGTATTTCCCTCGTTTTTTCGTAACTCTGGCTTCGCCGAAGTTACTCCGTCTCGGCAAAAAAAAGAATAAATTCTTTTGTTTTGCGCTCAACTTTTCGTAACTTTGGCTTCGCCGAAGTTACAGGCACTCGGAAATGCAAAGAAAAACGAGTTTTCCTTTTGCATTTCTCTCGTTTTTTCGTAACTTTGCACCCATGGAAGAACGACTACTGAATAAATATCTCGAAGAGATAGGACGCGAGAAGCTGCTGACGGCCGATGAGGAACAGCAATTGTCGGCACGCGTGCTGAAAGGTGACCAGATGGCTGTGAACCGGCTGGTGGAGGCTAACCTGCGCTTGGTGGTGGCTGTGGCCAGAGAATACCAGGGCAAGGGACTGCCGATGGACGACATGGTGAGCGAGGGTAACCTGGGGCTGATGAAGGCGGCAGGCAAGTATGACGCTACGCGCGGACTGCGCTTCGCCTCGTATGCCTGTGGGTTCATTCGCCAGCAGATAGAGAAGGCGCTACATGCCGAGAGTGCTGAGATGCGCGTAGAGACGGTACGCGACGGACTGACACGCTCGGTCGATGCACCGCTCAGTGGTCATACGAACGTCAGCCTGCTCTCTGTGCTGGTCAATGACAATTCGCCTATGGCTGACGAGCGGGTCTACAACGCCAGTATGGAGGCTGCCGTGGAATATGCGCTGCGTCTGCTCAATGAGCGCGAGAGCCGTGTGGTGAATGCTTACTATGGCATAGGCCAGGACTATCAGACAATGGCCGAGATAGCCGAGGACATGCACCTGAAACGTGAGCGGGTGCGCCAGATACGTGACCGGGCTGTCAGAAGGCTGAGGCAGGCATATAAGAGAAGGTTGAGGGAGTTGTAAGCCCCCTCCAAACCTCCCCCGACTGGGGGAGGCTTACTGAGCTCCCTGGGTTTGGTTACGGGAAACTCTGAGTTTCATTACGGGAAACTACCAGTTTGCTTACGGGAAACTATAAATAATAAAGCCGCAAGGATTGCTCCCTGCGGCTTTCGCTTTTATGCTCGGATAAGGATGTTATCTCTTGTTCAGAGCAAGGTCGATCTCTACGGCGATAGATACCGTGGCACCTACCATGGGGTTGTTGCCGATACCCAGGAAGCCCATCATCTCTACGTGAGCGGGCACTGAGCTCGAACCGGCAAACTGTGCATCGCTGTGCATGCGGCCCAGCGTATCGGTCATACCGTAAGAGGCAGGACCGGCAGCCATATTGTCGGGATGCAGCGTGCGACCTGTACCGCCACCGCTGGCCACTGAGAAGTAGGGCTTGCCTGCGAGCACGCGCTCCTTCTTGTAGGTACCGGCCACGGGGTGCTGGAAGCGGGTGGGGTTGGTAGAGTTACCGGTGATAGACACGTCGACATTCTCCATCCACAGGATGGCTACGCCCTCGCGTACATCGTCGGCACCGTAGCAGCGCACCTTGGCACGGGGACCGTCGCTGTAGGGAGTCTCCTTGACGACCTTCACCTCGCCAGTGTAGTAGTCGAACTGTGTCTGCACGTATGTGAAACCGTTGATACGGCTGATGATCATAGCGGCGTCCTTGCCCAGACCGTTGAGGATGACGCGGAGGGGCTTCTTGCGCACCTTGTTGGCCTTCTCGGCAAT
>JAFUSV010000042.1 GCA_017467565.1 Prevotella sp. | reverse complement strand
TTCACTATTACCGAAATCGCGCGTTTACGCAGTTTTTATTGCGGAAGAGCTCGATTGTTCACTTGTACGATTATACACTTTTACCGATTTTGCGTGCAGAAAATACACCTTCTTCGCCGACGCATGGGACCAGTTCATCACCGACCACGACCTCTCCTCCCTCCGCTACGACTACACGCAGTGGGAGAAGTGCATTGGGGAATAGGGGCGAGAGAAGTGCCGTTAGAATTTCTCCGGGTTGAAGAATTTCTGAAAGAACAGCAGCGCCTTTTTCATTTCACTATGATCTTTTTATGGTTAATAATATAAATGCCGGGGGGAAGGATGACGTCGAGGAGATCCTCGTCGCGACTGAGCACGCGGCACAGCGTACCGTCCAGGGTGTACACGCGGAGGGGGGCATTCACGTCACTGTCGGAGCGTACCTCCTGAATATCGTCAGCGATGCCTCCCTCTGTCTCGTCGTAGTTATATTGCTTGACGAGGAGGTGGGCGCTGCCGGTCATGGCCGCTTTGTCGAACTCCATGGTGACGGTCTTGCGCTCGCCAGGCAGCAGCGTGATGTAGTTGTCGTCCATGATGACGGGGAGGATGCGCCTGTTGTTGTCATCAACGAGTCGCAGGCGGAGGGCAAAGGCTGGCGTGGCTGAGTGATTCTCAAGGGTGGCCGTAGCCCTGACGGTGGTGCCGTCGGTCTCTACGATGCTGAACTCCGACGACACGTCGGCCCGTGGAATGTCATTAAGCTGCTTATAGTCATCCCTGGATGAGCCGAGGGTGGTTTTCCAATAGGTGTTTTCCGAAACGAGCCGTCCTTCATCGTCGAAGAGCGACAGCCGGAGGAGGAACATGCCCTGCATGGTGCTCAGCCGCTTACGTCCCGAGGTGTTGAGGTTGTAGACGTTAGCGACGCTGTTGGGCGCTGTCATCACGTCTTCCGCAACACCCGATATATCGTTGTTCTTCAATCCATTAAGGTCGTACACTTCAATCTCTGCACGATAGCCCTTGACAGGCTCTAGCGTGGTGTTGACGATACTGATGTCGTTGTTGCTGCAGTTCCACTGGATGTGTACGGGTTCGCATGCTTTCTTTGCTCCCCAGTAGTTGCCGGTCATGTCGTAATAGTAGTCGTAGGTCTGCCAGAGCAGTGACGGATAGGCGGGTTGGCTCATCCAGTAGAGGATACCTGTGGCGGTGTTCCAGAGGTTGTAGTTCCAGCCTTCGAAGAGGGCTTTGCTGATCTCGATGTTGTAAAGCTGGGCTTTCTCGCAGAACGACTTAGCGTCACGGGACTCCCCGTAGCTGGTCGCCACATGGTTGAAATAGCCGGTAGCGCCGGCTGCGCCTCCGTAGGCCTGGTCGTCGCTGAAGAAGTGTTTCTCCCATATTTCATTGCGTGGCCACAGCTTGCCTGCGGGCACGAACTCACGGAGGCTCTCGTACGTGCAGAAGGCGCCCGTGCCGAGTTCCGAGCGGAAGCCCCAGTCGGTGATGTCGCCCTGGTCGCCACCCCCACCCTGTATGCCTTCCCTGAAGTAGTTCTCGGCGGGGAAGCTCTGCCACCATCCGCTGCCCGAGAGTCCCAATCCGCTACCGTCTCGGTTGTTGTAGGCTTCAGCGGTGAAATAGCCGTTGTGGCTGTTGGGAATATAGACACGGTCGGCAGCATCGTAGGTCCTGACGGCGTTGTCGATACTGTTGTTCAGTTCCTCGTAGGGCCACCCCTCGTTGTCGCCGCACCATACTGCTATGGACGGATGGTTACGCAGACGTACTATCTTGTCCCTGACATTGGCCATGAAGCACTGCTTGTCGTCGGGACCTGTAAGGCCTGTATAGGGTCCCGTGAGCCAGAAGTCGTCCCACACCATGATGCCATATTCGTCGCAGGCATCGTAGAACTCCTCATCGGTTACACAGCCCGTCCAGAGGCGTATCATGTCGAAGTGCATGTCCTTGTGGAGACGTACCCTGGTGTCGTAGTCCTTGCCGTGGCAGCGCAGCATATATTCCGACATGCCCCAGTTGCCGCCCTTGCAGTAGATCTTCTCGCCATTGCAATAGACGACCATGGAGGTGTTCTCCTTCTTATAGTCATAGGTACGGATGCCGAAGCGGGTATCTTCGGCATCGATGACCATGCCGTCGGCAACCACTTCCATACGGCAGTCGTAGAGGGGCTGTTCGCCGTAGCCGTTGGGCCACCACAGGCGCGGGTTTTCGACGGTGAGGTCGTCGAGTGTCACACTGACGGAATCGCCCGCCTGGACAGTGACGTCGCTCGTGAGGACATAATTGCCGGGGGTGACGGTAGCCCTGACCTGGACAGTCTTCTGCGTGGACGTCAGGTTGACGAGTGATGTCAGGACGTTGAGGACGGCCGTGGAGCGGTCGGCCGAGAGGCTCGCTGTACGCACCCACGGGTCGCGCAGCGTGATGCCGCCCGAGGTCTCAAGAAAGACGTCGTTGGTGACGCCGCAGTTGAGTCCGGGGACGTAGGGCATCCAATCCCAGCTATGCGACGAGATGTATGTAGGACAGACATAGTTGACGAAACTGGCATTACGGTCGAGGACCTTGTCCACCTGCGGCCGTATGAGGATGCTCAGCACATTATCCTTGTCGCGGAGCATGGCAGTGATGTCGTGGCGGACCTTCAGCACATGGCCTTCAATGGCTCCCAGCCGTCTGCCGTTCAGATAGACGACAGAAGAGCGGTGCGTTCCCTCAAGCACCAGCAGCAGATGCTGACCGTCAGTAAGGGCGGGCTTGTCAAAGAAGGTACGGTACCAGAAAGCACGGTTGTATTTCGTCTCGTCCACCTTATATATATTATCCGAGAAATTGGGGTCTTCCTCCCTGCCTGCTGCCACGTAGGCGGCAAAGGCCGTTCCCGGCACGATGCCTTCGACATAGTCGTCGGGCACATACGTCGCATCGCGGGCCTCTATCATATTCTCCGGTGTAGCGGGGAACAGCTGCCAATGCTGACCATCGTAGCTGTCGAGCGACAGACGGTCGTCATCATTCGCCGGTGCTGCCCTGAAGGGCTCCAGTGCCTCGCTGCCGCTGAGGTCGATGGCGGGCGTGGCCTCTCCTTTCTTGCGGAAGACGGCATAGATATATGTGTCGGGGGTGGTGCTCCACGGTTTGTTGGCAAACACGTATGGTTGCCCTTTGCCAGCGTCGCCCACGACATCCTTGCCGGAATCATCATCGCCATCGGCATCATGACGGGTACTGTTGGCATTGATGGCTAAGCCGTCTGCTATGCCATCATAACTGAACGAGAACCGGTAGCTGTTGGCATCGTCACCGGTATGCACGGCATAGAGTTCGGAAGACCGGTACTGGCCGTTCCATGCATCGGGGGCAAGTCCTACGAACTCATAGCCCTCATGGGCCTTGGCATAGACCAGGGCCTCGTACATCGCCACGCCCTGCTGGCAGTCACCGCCCTGCGCCTTGGCATCGTCAGCGCCTCCGTTCTCGCGGGTGGTGTATTTGAGCATGGCTGTGTCGCCCCAGTCGGCTGACTGCTCCTTGACATAGGCATTGTCCTTGGCTTTAGGAGCAAGATAGACGACACCTGCGCCCTTAGGATAGACCTCGGCATAAAGATGGAGGTTCTTGATGGGTGTTGGTGTCCCATTAGCCACGAGGGATAAGAGTAGTGACGCCAGGGTCAGAAGAACTGTTTTACGATACATAAATATAGGATGTGAGACCAAAGACCATTACCTGACAAGTTTTCCGATGTTAGGATAGTCATCCGTGCGGAACGGGATGGCGGGCAGGCCTGCCTTGTTGTAGAGATTGCAATCGGGATTGTCGCTCCAGGCATAACGCACGGCAACAGGGAAGGGTACGTCAGGGCAGCTCACCACGACGCTGTTGCCCTCGATGACCGCATCGGCCCAATGGAATACCCGGTCAGGACCGCAGATGGCGAAGCCCTTGACGTCACCGCCCGGGATGTTCAGACGCTCATTGCCCGTCACGAGCTGGGATGCGCCACGCTGCCGTCCGCCATCGAAGAACACCCGTATCTTACTGCCCTCAATACGATAGTTGCGATACTGAGGGCCATTGGGATTGAGTTTCTCGCCGTAGGCAATGGCACGCGCCTGAAGAGCCAGGCGATAGCCGACGTCCTGTTTGTTCCTTGGGTGGATGTCGTTGGCTTCACCAATATCGATGATACATGCCATGCCGGTGTTTTCAAGATGCCTGGCCGTCAGGTACTGCGCCTCGCGCAGTTCGGCCCACGACGACTCTGCCGGTTTGTCGAGACGCTGCTTGTAATTTGCAAGCTGGACGATGAAGAACGGGAAACTGTCGTGCCACTGGCGGCGCCAGTCCTTGATAAGCATAGGCTGCAACTCGCGGTACTGCAGGCTCTGGTCGCTGTTGGACTCACCCTGATACCATATAGCACCCTTCATGGCATAGTCGCGGAGAGGATGAATCATGGCGTTGTAGAGGAAAGAGTGGACGTTGGGCTCGCCTGCCGTATTGACAGGCATGACGGGCAGATCCATCGTCGAGCAGCCGATATGGTAACGCCATTCGCCTGCGAGGTCGATGACGTGGCGTGTACTCTCCTTGCTGTCGGTGATATAGAAGGTATCGTCAGCCGGATAGAAACCGCCGAAGCCGCCTGTGTCCTGCACCCGCACGGTGAGGATGTTGCGGCCGGCCTTGACGAGGCGGGCAGGGATGGTATATTCACGACGGAATATGACGCCATCCATGGAGCCTATCTGCTCACCGTTGAAGAACGTGATGTCATTGTCGTCAACGCCTCCAAGACGGATGTAGAGGTCCTTGCCTGCATATTGTGCAGGGACATCGACAACACGGCGAAGCCAGAAGAAGCCGTCGATGCCGAGGATGTCATCAGGTTCGCGCGTGACGCCCCGCTCATAGCTGATTGTGCCCCAGGCGGAGTCGTCGAAGGATGATGACGCATAGACGGGCAGGTCGTTCTCATAACCGACATCGATGCGACGAACCTTGGCGCCCCACTCCACTATCTCCTTGTGATACTGGGCCTCGCGGGCAGAAGCCTCTGCCGGCAGATGCTTCACGTACTCAATGTTACGAGCCTGCGACGGCTGCACAGACAGTCCTTCGAGACTTGTCCACGCCTCGATGATGGTACCGCCCCACGATGCGTCAATGAGGCCTATCGGCACGTTCAGGTGCTGTTCGAGGTTGCGTCCGTAGAAGTACCCTACAGCCGTGAAATGCCTCGCTGCATCGCCGGTACATACGTTCCAGCCGTTACCGATAGAGGTGTCGAAGCCATCGAGGGGTTCGGGCGCTATGTTGTTCTTGACCTTCAGCAGTCGTATGTCCGGGTGGTTGTCAGCATCGGCAATCTCTGCCTCGGTATTGTTGGAAGACGCGAGCTCGAAGCCCATATTCGACTGACCGGAGCAGAGCCACACCTCGCCTATCATCACATTATTGAGAACAGTCTTGGTGCCGTCGTCGATGGTGATGGTGTATGGACCGCCAGCCTTCGGGGTACTTACCTCCACGCGCCATTGGCCGTCGGATGCTGCCGTCGTGGTGTATTTCCTGGCATTCCACGAGGTAACAACGGTCACTTCCCTGTCAGGCTTTGCCACACCCCATATCGGCGCATTGTCACGCTGCTGCTGCATCACCATGTTGTCCGTGAAAAGCGGACAGAGCCGTCTGGTCACCTCGCTGTTCAACTTTGAATCCTTGAACGGACTCGCGAAGCACTGTGCGGCGGCGAGTAAGAGTAAAGGTAAAAACGCTATCTTTCTCATTGTTATTCATATTATGTTCATTACATTCATTTGCTCGTTGACACTGAGTATGGTGCAGACGCTGTGGTGTTGTTGCGCTTTTAATTTTTGAGCAAAAATACAAAAGTCTTTGGCTACTCATTATAAAATATGTACAAAACAATGTAAAAATAGAACCAACGGCTCTTTTCATGTCAATTCTGAACCAATATTTACTTTATTCATGCTAATAAATTAAAAAAGGTGGGGCTATGATGTACGTATTTAACAAATAATTACTACCTTTGTGGTCGAAAAAGGATTGAACTAATTTTTAATTCACAATAACATTATTAAAAAGGTAACAGAATTATGACTATCAACGAAATGAACTTTGCCGGTAAGAAGGCAATCGTGCGCGTTGACTTCAACGTGCCCCTCGACGAGAATGGTAAAATCACCGACGACACCCGTATCCGCGGTGCCCTGCCTACGCTGAAGAAAGTGCTCAACGACGGTGGTGCCCTGATCATCATGTCGCACATGGGCAAGCCCAAAGGTAAGGTGAACCCCAAGATGTCGCTTGGTCAGATCCGCGAGGCTGTGGAGAAGGCTCTGGGTGCTCCCGTGGCTTTCGCTCCCGACTGCGCCAAGGCTCAGGAGCAGGCTGCTGCCCTGAAGATGGGCGAGGCTCTGCTGCTGGAGAACCTGCGTTTCTATCCCGAGGAAGAGGGTAAGCCCGTAGGCATCGACAAGGCTGATCCTGGCTACGATGCTGCCAAGAAGGAGATGAAGGCCCGCCAGAAGGACTTCGCCAAGACGCTGGCCAGCTATGCTGACTGCTACGTGATGGATGCCTTCGGTACGGCTCACCGCAAGCATGCCTCTACGGCTGTCATCGCCGACTATTTCGATGCTGACTCGAAGATGCTGGGTCTGCTGATGGAGAAGGAGGTGAAGGCTGTTGACAACGTGCTGTCGAACATCAACCGTCCCTTCGTGGCCATCATGGGTGGTTCGAAGGTGAGCTCGAAGATCGGTATCATCGAGAACCTGCTGGGCAAGGTGGACAAGCTCATCCTCTGCGGTGGCATGACCTACACCTTCTCGAAGGCTCACAACGGTGAGATTGGTAACTCTATCGTGGAGCTCGACAAGCTGGATGTAGCCCTCGGCGTTGAGGAGCTGGCCAAGAAGAACGGCGTAGAGCTGGTACTGGGCAGCGACTGCACAGCCACCAACGGCCTGGACTTCGGCACGATGACCGTGAAGCCCGGTTCCGAGATTATCACCTGCCCTGCCAACAAGGTGCCCGAAGGATTCGAGGGTGTCGATGCAGGTCCTGAGAGCCAGAAGGCCTTTGCCGAGGCTATCAAGGGTGCCAAGACCATCCTGTGGAACGGTCCTGCCGGTGTGTTCGAGTGCGATGACTTCACCGCTGGTAGCCGTGCTATCGGCGAGGCTATAGCCAAGGCTACGGCCGAGGGTGCTTTCTCACTCATCGGTGGTGGCGACTCAGTAGCATGCGTCAACAAGTTCGGCCTGGCCGACCAGGTGAGCTACATCTCTACCGGCGGTGGTGCTCTGCTGGAGGCCATCGAGGGTAAGGTGCTCCCCGGTGTGGCAGCCATCAAAGGTGAATAATAGACTATGAAACGTATCGCGCTATACCTTACAGCGCTGCTCGTTGTTGCGTCAGCATGCAATAACAAGCAGACGGTGCGTGATGAAGACGATGCTGACGACCTGGAATTCCGGGTCGTCAGCTATACATCTCCAGACAGCACGTTCACATACGAGATAGAATCTCCCGTCGAGGGCGGCACCA
>JAFUSV010000041.1 GCA_017467565.1 Prevotella sp. | reverse complement strand
TACCAAAGTACCATTTGCATTTTCTCGAAGTCTTATACCAGGGAACAGCCTAAACGCCTGGAGTGATTGCCGTAAACGCTCACGGCAAACAGCCTAAACGCCCTCGACCACCCCCGATTTTAACATTTCAGAATATCTTTGCGACAAATTCGCAAAAAACCTTGTACACCTCGTGAATTCTTCGTACCTTTGCAGCAAACATCAAACATCAAACTTCAACCATCAAACTTCAAACTTCAAACTTCAAAACCTCATGTCTAACGACTTCTTCAGCTTCCGCCAGTTTACTATACGCCAGCATGCGTGTGCCATGAAGGTGGGTACCGACGGCACCCTCCTGGGGGCCTGGGCTCATGGTGGCAAGAGAATTCTCGACGTGGGCACGGGCACAGGACTCATAGCGCTGATGATGGCACAGCGATTTGCTGACGCACACGTCGTGGGGATAGACATTGACACAGATGCCGTCGGTCAGGCTCAGTACAACGTGGAGCACTCGCCCTTTTCTGACCGCGTGGACATCGTGCAGGCCGATGTGGATGGGTGGCAGGGTACGTATGATGCCATCGTCTGCAACCCGCCCTTCTTCGAGAATGCCCTTGTAAGCCCTGACGCCCAGCGCACCATGGCCCGCCATACCGACACGTTGCCTTACGGCGTGCTGATGGCAGCGGCACGGCGGTTGCTCAGCGATGAGGGCGAACTGTCGCTCATCATCCCCTTCGACTGCAAGGACCGACTGGAGAGCGAAGCGTTCCTGCAGGGCCTGTTCAAGCATCGCGAGTGGGGCGTTCGTACCAAGCCGACAAAAGCGGTACGTCGCTATCTGTTGTCGTTTACCAAGCATGCGCGAGGCATGGACAGGGGGGAGGGAGTTATCGGTTCGGAATGGTATGTTGAATTAACGAAAAATTTTTACTTATGAAAGTATCTCTCATTCCCATGGACATCGTCTGGGGTGACCCCAGGAGAAATATAGCACAGGCGGAGCTGCTCATACGCCAGGCCGGTGCGTCAGACTTGTATGTGCTGCCCGAGATGTGGGCAACAGGCTTTGCCACGAAGCCAGAAGGGATAGTGGAGGACGAGGAGAGGTCGGAAGCCCTGAAGTGGATGCGCGACTTTGCTGCCGCCAACCAGGCAGCCGTCAGTGGTAGCCTGGCCGTCAGAATCAGCGACGGCACGTATCGCAACCGTCACTATTTCGTGACACCTGGCGATGTCGTTTTCTATGACAAACACCACCTGTTTACCTATGGGCACGAGGACCGCTACTTCACTGCCGGCCACCATGCCGTCATAGCGCAGTGGCAGGGCATGCGCTTTCTGCTGCAGACGTGCTACGACCTGCGCTTCCCGGTATTCTCACGATATGGTGTAGCGGGGGAGTACGATGCCATCATCTATGTAGCCAACTGGCCTGCCTCGCGCCGCACGGCATGGGACACACTCATCCGTGCACGGGCTATTGAGAACCAGTGCTACGTCGTGGCTGTCAACAGGGTGGGCAGCGACCCTGTGACGCACTACGACGGCGGCTCGGCTATTGTCAACCCGCTGGGCAATACTGCTGCAGGGCTGACCGCTGAGCTCAGCCTCGAAGAGTTAGAACTGATGCGTGATAGGTTTCGCGTGCTGGATGACCGCGATCAGTTGAAGTTATAGACAAACAGCACTGCCAGGAACATCAGGACGGCTATGACGCACAGAATCCTGAAAGCCCATTTGGCCAGTTTCTTCTTGTTCTCGATAGAGGCCAGGGCTTTTATCTTGAAGAGTGTCGCATCATCTATCTGACGATGGTTATGATGATGGTGATGATGATGATGTTGCTCGTTAGTGTTTTCTGCCATTTTCTATTGTTGTTTTTTGATGAATGATACGGTGGAATTGAGGCCGCTCTTGACGGGCTCCCACTGATCATATAGTGATTTCTTATAATTGATGTCTACGACATTGATTTCCTCCATCTTGCGCCATTTGACACCCTGACGGTCAAGCGCCGCTATGCGGTTGGCTGGCAGGTTGGTCACCTCGATACGTATGTCGTTGACGCCGGCACGGAGCGTGCTCTTGGTGTCGAGGATGAAGGGCACTGCCCAGGCACAACCGATGAACTGCCCGTTGATATAGACACGTGCCGACTCGCGGACGTCGCCCAAATCGATGAGCCAGGGGGCGGCCGCCTGTTTCTTCGACAACTTGACGGTGGTGGTGTAGATGCCTGTGCCCATGGTGACGGCTGTCTTCTCGTCGAGCGTCTCCCACGTCTGCAGCTGCGGCAGCTGGTAGGTGGTGCCTACGCGGGGGGCCTCTTCGGTGAAGGACAGCGTCCACGGGCCTTCGAGCGCTATGCTGCTCTCCTTTGTCTGGTGGTCGGCAACGGGCGACTCGCCGGTGGTCGGCAGTGGCTGGTCATAGGTCTGCAGGATCATGGACTCTCCGCTTTGGAGCGAGATGTCTACGCATCCGTTCTGGAAACGGGCCTTGCTGATGTCGCCAGTCATGGGGTTGAACCACACGGCATCCTTGAACGGGACAGCCAGCGGGATGAGTGCCGACACGTCGGTGGGCGTGAGGTTGGCCACGAAGTAGTGATAGCCGGTGCCGTTGCTTCGGCGTATGGTCTTCAGCGCGTAGTCAGTACGCATGCATTCCGGCTTGGCGGCACGGGCCATCTGCGACTTGTCTACACCATAGATGATGGCTGCACCGGCAGCCTTCATGCTGTCTATATGCTCCTGCAGGCGAGGACTCAGTGTGGCTCCCTCGGGGATGATGAGGCCCTTGTAGGTGGTGCCTGCCTTCGTCTGCAGCATGTGGCCGTTGCATGATGTGGTGAGCAGGTATTTCTCTGAGATATAGTCGCAGTCATAGCCGGCACGGTCAATGGCAAGGATGGTCTTGATGAAGTCGGGCGCCAGCTTGCCCATGGCGTGGATGGAGAACTGCATGAGCAGCTTGCCTATATCCTGTCGCCACATGTCCCTCACGGGCAGGTACACCAGGAAGTCGTTGTCGGGCTTGCCCATCTGCAGGAAACTCTGACAGCGCGTGACATACTCCATGAAGTAGGGGGCATCGCGCCAGATGCTGTTCGTGGGACTCATGTCGATAGAGGCGTAGAACTTCCATCCCGGCCAGGCATCGTTCTGAGGCGAATAGCAGGTGCCGTGGAAGAACATGTGGTTGACGCCTGCACAGAACATCAGGTCGATGTCGGGCTTCAGCTGTGAGAGTGACGTGCGGAAATGCTCAGTCAGCCAGGTGAAGGTCTCGCTCGACGTGTAGGGCTTGCCGCAGATATGGGCTGCCGAGGGGGCATATTTCAGCATAGAGAAGTCTGAATCGTTCTTGCGGGTCTTGCCCGGATCTTGACGCAGGCCCTTGATGCCCAGGTCCGACAGGCCGAATCCTTCAATCTCGGGTATATCGACAGCAGCGTAGCAGTCTATGAGGTTGGCTGGCGAGCCGTGAGCCTGATTGCGCGTGATGGCACCATGCTGGTGTGCCCAGGCCGTCCATTGCTCCGTGAAGTTCTCGAGCAGCAGGTCACCCAGCGTCTCGCGGTAGTCGCTGAGCACTTGAGGATTATTTGCTAGTAACTCAGGCAGGCATTCCTCCAGCTTATAGCCGCGTCGTTTCTCAAACTCTTCGAAAAGCTTTGGTGTCCATGTGGCTGCTTCAACCTCGTAGCTGTCGTTGAAGAATGTGTGAGGGTAGGGGGTATGCGTTCGCTCAAAAGCGTCCTCGATATGTTTCAGATAATTGGCTACGGCCTTCTTGTCAAAATGGTCGATGACCAATCCTTCACCGCCAGGGGCCGCACGTTTCACTTTCATCACACCATATTTAATATATACGGCAATGACTTTCTGTTTTTGAGAACTGTCTAATGTCAACAGTCCGTTCTTTACTTGGTCAGTGACGTCTGTTGCGACAGTATCACAATAGACCATCACCTTGGCGAGAACGGCATTCTTTGCATCCTTCTCTGAAAGCGAGAGGTCGATAACACTGGCGTCAGTATTGTCGGGCTGTAACCCTTTATGACCTTTGACGGTCGTCCAAACACCATTGGCGTCTATCTCTTTCTCCACAAAGATAGCTCGGCAGGCACTCTCCTTCAGCGGTACCCACGGTCCACCGAAGGGCCAGCCAGTGCCTGTAGCCATGTCCACCTCGATGCCGTTGCGCTCACCTTGTTGCTGTGTGTGGCGCAGCATCTTCATCCATTGGTCACTCAGATAGTCTATGTTGTTGGCCTGATTACCCTGAACACCATAGAGGGGGGTAATCTCTACGGCACCGATGCCGTGATTAGCATATTGACGAAGATTCCAACTCAGATTTTCCTTGTCAACAGCCGATCCCAGCCACCACCAGCGTGTGCCGGGCTTAGCCTCGGTAGTAGGGGTAGGCCATCCCTGTGCCAGCATCGTCGTTGCCAGCATCATCATTGTCACTGTGGATAGTATCTTCTTCATCAATAGTCCCTTATCACTTAACACTTCACACTTAACGCTTATCACTTATCACTTCACACTCCCCTCAGTTCCCGTCCGGCTTGGTAGCCTCAGTCATGGGGGCAGGAGCCCACTTGAAGCTCTGCCAGTCGTCGGGCTGTGCAGGGTCGAAGTCGTGCCAGTCGTCACGCAGGTACTGGACGAAGGGCAGCTGCAGCTCTTTCATACCCATCACCACACACTTGGCCACCTCGTAGGCGCCGAAAGTGTTGAAGTGGGTGTTGTCGGCCAGCTCCTTGCCGTACATCTCCTTGGGATAGTGAACCAACGCACGCTTGGAGTCTTCATACCCCAGCGCCTCAAACAGCGTCTTCGTCTTGGCGTTCAGGTCTATCACCTTCACGTTTTCCTTCTCTGCTACCATCTTCATGGCTGCGGGGAAGTCGCCGTGCGTATTCTTGATAGTACGTTTGTCGGTATCAAACTGACGGCGCTGTGTAGGGGTGCAGAACACAATCTCGGCGCCCTTCTCGCGCACCTGGTCGACGAATATCTTCAGCTGGTACTGGTAGTGATACCAGGCACCGTCGCCAGGACGATGCTCCTTCTCGTCATTGTGCCCGAACTCTACGAATACATAGTCGCCTTTCTTCAGCGTGCTCAGTATCTTGTCCAGACGGAATGAACCGATGAACGTACGTGCCGTCAAGCCACTCTCGGCATGATTGGAGATAGCTGCCTGGGGGCCAAACCAGCGGGTTATCATCTGTCCCCATGAGGCCCAGGGCTCATAGTTTTGATCTACTACGGTAGAATTGCCGCAGAGGTAGATGGTAGGCACGTCGGCAGGCTCTATCTGTATGCGTTTCACAGCGGGCATATCGCCGTTGAACTCCAGCGTCAGCTTGTCGTCCCACGCCAGGTAGCCCTTCTCGCGCTCCTTGATTTTCACGCGCTTGCCTTCTGCGATGAGCGGTGAGCGCTTGTTGACCGTAAACTCTACTGCCACCGAGTCTTTGGCTTTCTTCGTGACGATATGGTCCATCATCAGTCGGCGACCCTCGGCACGCACGGTGGTATTGCTGTTCTTCTTACCTCCCAGCACCACGCGGACATGATAGTTGCCGTCAGGTACGCGGACGGAGAAGTAGAATGGCTCTGCCGGTTTCTTCTTGTCTGGAGCAGCCACCACGTCGTAACCGTAGCCTGCCTGTTCGTTGTATGTCGGCTGCGACTTGGTCATGTCGAAGTCGAACGTCTGAGCTGTCAGTGCTATCGGGGACACCATGAGCATCAGTGAGAGTACCGTCTTTTTTGTCATTGTCGTTGTAGATAGTTAGTCGTTTATTTTCAATTTGCGTGCAAAATTACTAATAAAAAATGAGACTGCCAAATAATCAAGCGGTTTGTTATCAGAATGTCACTTCTGCTTTTCCTTGATGATGCCGTGGCGATAGGCATAGAGCAGGTCTTTCAACTCGGTGATTTGCTCGCGCAGTTCGTGGCCGCGGTCGGTGTCTCTCACCAGCATGCGGTGGGTTGACATCTCTACAATCTGGGTCGTCGACTTGATGTCGGTGCCACGCATAATGGCATCGCGGGCACTGGTGAACGGCTCGTGCTGTACGAGTTGGAATCCGCGGCTGTGGTACACCAGTGTGTAGCCGGCAATGCCCGTCTCCTTGTGGTAGGGCTCAGAGAAACCACCGTCAATGACCATCAGCTTGCCCCCAGCCTTGATGGGGTTCTCGCCGCTGCCCGCATGCACAGGCACATGGCCGTTGATGATGTGGCGGTTGTCGCCTTTCACGCCGAAAGCATCGAGGATGCGGTCGCATACTTCCTCAGAGTCACGCAGCTTGAAGTAGTTGCCTTTCTCTTCCAGATGCGTCTCCTTGTCAGTGAGGAAGTAGCGCTCAAACGTGGCCATCTTTGACTTGTCGAACAGCGGAGAGTCAGGGCCGCACCACAGATAGAGGAAATAGTCGATGGCGTAGGTGCGCTTCTCCTTGGGCGTGTCGCGCTCAAAAGCCGAACGCACCAGCTGACCGATGTATTTCATCAGCTCCAGGCCGCTATAGCTCTTGCCCAGAATGTCTACTTCCTTCAGCGTGCCGTCATCATTGAGCGGTACTGAGGCATGATAGAGCAGGTTCTGGTTGCAGATGTTATACATGCAGCCGTGACTCAGGATGGTGTTGATGTGTTTGCGCAGCTTTTCGCTCACGCGGAACGAATGGTGCAGTTTCTGCATCACATCTTCCTCCTCGGGTGTCATGGCCGAAGGATTTTGGGGGTCAACGGTTGGGAAAAGGCACGATTTCATCGTATGTTTCACACCGTCGACAACGCATGTTTCATCGGTGAAATCGATGTTTTCCAGCAAGCAACGGTCTTCCATCTGCCATTCCGGACGGCGGTGGAAGATGCGGGCCTCCTCCTTGAACTGAATGACCGAGATGGCCTTGTGCATCTTGGCGGTGAGCAGCTTGGTATGCTCATCCATGGAATCGGTGTTGCCAAGTATCTTGGGCATGAACTCCGTGCAGGGATCGTCGGCATAGGCCTCCAGGGCAAAGGTGGCCAGAGGCAGCAGGTTGATGCCGTAGCCTTCCTCGAGCGTCGCCAGGTTGGCATAGCGCAGCGAGAGGCGCAGCACGTTGCAGATGCAGGCATTGTTGCCTGCAGCGGCACCCATCCACAGCATGTCGTGGTTGCCCCATTGTATATCCCAGGCGTGGTAGTTCATCAGTGTGTCCATGATGATATGGGCGCCGGGACCGCGGTCGTAGATGTCGCCGAGGATGTGCAGCTGGTCGATGGCCAGCCGGTGTATGACGTTACAGATGGCGATGATGAAGGCATCGGCACGTCCGGTGCTGATGATGGTGTCGACCACCACAGCCACATAGGCAGCCTTGTCCTGGTCTTCGCCGCGCTCATGGAGCAGCTCCTCGATGATGTAGTTGAAGTCTTGTGGCAGCGATTTGCGTACCTTGGAACGGGTATATTTGCTGGACACCTCGCGACAGACGCGCACCAACTGATGGATCGTGATGCGGTACCAGTCGTCGAGGTCTTCCTCGGCATCCTTCACCAGTTCGAGCTTCTGCTCGGGGTAGTATATCAGCGTGCACAGCTCTTTCTTCTCGCTCTCACGGATGGTAGAGCCGAATATCTCGTTGACCTTGCGTTTGATGTTGCCTGAGGCATTCTTCAGAACGTGTATGAATGCCTCGTGCTCACCATGAATATCAGCCAGGAAATGCTCGGTGCCCTTGGGCAGGTTGAGGATAGCTTCCAGGTTGATGACCTCGATGGCAGCACTGGCTATGTTGGGGTAACTTCGTGATAATAGATGTAGATAGCGTTCGTTTGTATTCATAGATTCATATGTCTTGACAATTGTGTTCTCAGTCGTTGTGTCTCCTGGTTGTCTACAGGCGTGCAGGGCATGAAGCCCTCGTCCAATAATGTCTGTTCGCTCAGTATCTGTAATACGCAAGAAAACAGGGGCTTGAGTTTTTCGTCTTCAAGTTCTATTAAAAGTTTTTCTTCGTCCATATCCTCGCGCCTCAGTGCCTCGTCTATCTCGGTGAATCTGAGCAGCGTCACCTGCCCGGCTTGGATGTCGTGCAGCAGGGCGATGACGGTGGAATCGGGCTTTTCTTCGAGTGGATGATAGCCCTTGGGCAGATAGGACGTTGAAGGGCTGACGCTGATGTCGGGCATGGGGATGCCCAGCACCTGTGCCCCGCGTCTTACGATGGGGCTTACCTGCTCGAAGTAGGCATAGATGCTCAGCAGGCGCCAGTCGGGTTGGGGCAGTGGCAACTGTTTCTCCACCCACTGCTTGTCGCCGCAGATGCCCGCCTTGAGCAGTACGTGCAGTGCCTCGCGGGTGTAGGCGTTCATCAGCTGTATCACGTTGGTGTCCATCACCTTCTGGTAGATGCGCAGCATGTTTTTCGCGGTTTCATCGATGGTGGTGGTCTTCGTGATAAGCGGGTTCTTCACTATTTCCACCCGTGGAAATTCTGTTCTGGCCGCTTCCATCTTGCTGCGGGCAATGACCACGTAGTAGTTAGTGTCGTCGACAGGGTGGCCGTGGGCAGTCAGCACCAGCCGGTAGTTGCCCTGTGGTACACGCATCGTGCCGTGAAGGTGGACAATGTCAGGCATGGATTCTGAGCACATCTGCCTGAAGGTCACGAGGTCGTCGGCAGAACGCATGTCTGTCGTCTCCTTCATGGCCTTGGTGAGCATGCTGACGTAGTTGGCACCCATGCTGTCATTCTTGGCATATACGTGTATGATATTGATCATGTATAATTATAGTTCTTCACTGACATATCCTTTGGGCAGGGGGCGGCAGTTGTAACCCGAAGCCATGATTTCGCCATAGGCACCGGCCGAACGGATGGCTATCAGGTCACCGCGGTGACATCTGTTCAGGTCGATTTGCTTGGCAAAGACATCGCTCGACTCACAGATGGGACCCACTACATCGTACGTTTCCATCGGCTCTTCGCTCGACAGGTTCTCTATCTTATGATAGGCCTGGTAGAGTGCCGGACGTATGAGGTCGGTCATGCCGGCATCGACGATGCAGAACTTCTTGACGGCCCCTTCCTTTATATATAAGGTACGCGCGAAGAGGGTGCCACAGGGGGCGACGACGGCGCGTCCTAATTCGAAATGCAATGTCTGACCTGGCCGCAGTTTCAGTCGCTTGGCGTAGGTGTCGAAGTAGGCCTTGAAGTCGGCCATCGGCACGCGGTTGGGATGCTGGTAGTCGATGCCAAGTCCGCCGCCTACGTTGATGCTCTCGACGATGACTCTGCGCTTCTCCAGTTGCGTCTGCAGGTCATTGATGCGGTTGCAGAGTGCCTGGAAGTCGCCCATGTCGAGTATCTGCGACCCGATGTGGAAGTGCAGGCCTACGAACGTGACATTGTTCATAGCGGCAGCCTTGTCGATGACCGACTCCATGTCGCGTATGGCGATGCCGAACTTGTTTTCGGCCAGTCCTGTCGTGATGTTAGCGTGTGTGTGAGCTCCCACTTCGGGGTTGATGCGGAAGGCCACACGGGCTTTTTTGCCCTTCTTCTCAGCCAACTCGTTGATGACTTCGAGCTCTGGTACGCTCTCCACGTTGAAGCAGGCAATGTCGCTGTCGAGTCCCAGGTTGATTTCCCAGTCGCTCTTTCCCACGCCGGCATAGACAATCTTGTCTGCCGGGAATCCTGCTGCCAGCGCAGCCTCTATCTCACCTCCGCTGACGCAGTCGGCTCCCATTCCGGCTCTTCTGATGATGCGCAGCAGCTTGGGGTTGGCATTGGCCTTGACGGCATAGTGTACGCAGAATCCCTCATGGCGGCTGCATTCACGGTTGATGGTGTCCAGCGTCTCGCGAAGCAGGTCGGTATCATAGTAATAGAAAGGTGTCTTCAGTGACTTCAATCTCTCTATTGGGAATTTACCTTTCATGTTTGCACCTTCTTTTTTTATTTGTGTATTGTGTTGTGTATCCTGAAATGAAGTGTCGGCTCAGAAGAGGTGGTCGCTGAGACTTTGCAATGCCCGTTTCTTGTCCTCCTCGCGTATGAGGAACGAGATGTTGTAGTTGCTGCCGCCATAGGAGATCATGCGGACGGGAATGTCCTTCATGGCATCCATGACCCGCGTCTCGAATCCTATGTTCGACCAGTCGAGGTCGCCTACTACACAGACGATGCACATACCGGTATCGACGGTGACGGTGCCGTATTTCTTCAGTTCATCGACTATTTCACCCAGATGGGCCGAGTTGTCGATACTCATGGAGACACCCACCTCAGAGGTGCACACCATGTCGATAGGTGTCTGGTAGCTCTCGAATATCTCGAAGACCTTACGCAGGAAACCTGTGGCCAGCAGCATGCGCGACGACTTGATCTTGATGGCGATGATGTTGTCCTTGGCGGCGACGGCCTTCAACTTGCCGTATTCCGTGACGTTGCTGATGGTGGTACCTTCAGCGTCGGGGGCCATCGTGTTGAGAAGACGGACGGGTATGCCGGCATATTTGGCGGGCTGTACGCACGTGGGGTGCAGGATCTTGGCTCCGAAATAGGCCAGCTCGGCAGCCTCCTCGAAGTGCAGCTGGTGCACAGGCTCGGTGTTGTCGACGATGCGCGGGTCGTTGTTGTGCATGCCGTCTATGTCGGTCCATATCTGAATCTCCTCGGCATTGATGGCTGCTCCCACGAGCGAGGCTGTATAGTCACTGCCACCACGTTGCAGGTTGTCGATTTCGCCGTAGGCATTGCGGCAGATGAAGCCCTGGGTGATGTAGACCTGTGCACCCTCGTTCTCGGCCATGATGGCCGACAGCTTCTCCTTGATATATACGGGGTCAGGCTCAGCGTTCTTGTCAGTACGCATGAAGTCGAGTGCATTGAGCAGCACGGCCTTGATGCCTTGCTCCTTCATATAGTTGACCACCATATTGGTAGACATCATCTCGCCCTGAGCTACGATGCTTTTCTCTTCGAACGATGTGAAGAGCTCCTTGGTGAAGGAGCGCAGGTAGTTGAACTCATCGCGCAGGAATGCGGCCGTCTGTTCGCGGTATTCGTCGGTAGCATAGAGCTCGCCGAGGTGGCGGATGTACTTCTCCTCCAGCTTGTTGATGACTTCGTTGGCACCGTCCGGGTTCTTCTTGTAGAGGTAGTCAGAGATTTCTACAAGAGAATTGGTTGTCCCAGACATAGCGGAGAGGACGACAAACACGGGCTCGCCTGACGACGTGACCAGTGCCGATACTTCTTTCATGCGTTGCGGTGTACCTACTGAGGTACCGCCAAATTTCATTACTTTCATCTTTAGTTATATGTGTTTATGCTTGTTCTTCGTCGAGTTTCATCTTGTTGTAGTCGCCCGTCACTTCCTCCATGATGCCGTCGGCACAGTGGTAGACGATGCCTGGGTAACGGTCGAGTAGGGGCATGTTGTGGGTCGACATGATGACGGCAGTGCCTGTCTGCGAGATGTGTCGCAGCAGCTGCATGATGCCGTCGGCCGTCTCGGGGTCAAGGTTGCCGGTAGGTTCATCGGCCAGTATCAATTTGGGATGATTGAGGATGGCCCGTGCTATGGCGATGCGCTGCTGCTCGCCGCCAGAGAGCTCGTGGGGCATCTTGATGCTCTTGTCGCTCATGCCTACGGCGCGTAGCACCTCGTCGATGCGCTCGCCCATTTCGTGCTTGTCCTTCCACCCCGTAGCCTTCAGCACAAAGTAGAGGTTCTTGTAGACGGTACGGTCGCTCAGTAGCTGGAAGTCCTGAAACACGATGCCTATCTGCCGGCGCAGCGCGGGCACGTCCCTGCGCTTCAGCGTAGTCATGTCGACGTCGAGTACCGTGGCTTCTTCGGCATCATAGATGTCAAGCTCGTCGTAAATCGTTTTCAGTAGTGAGCTTTTTCCGCTGCCCACTCTTCCTATGATGTAGACGAACTCGCCGTCGTCTACATGGAAGTTGACATCCTTGAGCACCACTTTGCCGTCCGACTGCTCGATGTTAACTTGTTTATAATTTATCAACATGTTTTTGTCATTTTATGGTGCAAAGTTACAAAAAATAATCGTCAAAAGGCATGTTTTTTGTACTTTTTTGATAATTTCTTGGAAAAGTTGAACGTTTTTCAAAAAAAATACGTAAATTTGCAGTGGTTATTCATAAATAATAGCCTAAGCAAGAATTATGGCTAAGTATAACATTACAGAAAGGAAGGAAAAGGAGGCTGCCTACAGAACATTGGTAAGCCCGACGTTGATGGATGAGCTCAAGGAGAAGATTCTCAACGTCATTGTCATGCAGAAGAAGTACAAGGACAAGACTTATTCTGCGAAGCGCTTGGCCGAGGACCTGGGTACCAACACCCGCTACATCTCGGCAGTCGTCAATGTGAAGTTTCACATGAACTACACATCTTTTATTAACAAATATCGCATAGAGGAAGCTATGTCGATACTTGTTGACAAACGTTATCAGGACCTGAGGATCGAGGAGGTCAGCGATATGGTGGGCTTCTCCAATCGTCAGTCGTTCTATGCGTCTTTTTACAAAATCATGGGCATCACCCCCAAAGAGTACAAGGTGCAGCACGTTGTGAGGCAGCCGAAGTCAAAAAAGAAGTCTAAATGATGGCTGCGGAAGTGAAACGCTACACGGATGAGCGATTTGCAGATATACAAATGCTCAGGTATCAGCTCAACGGTTTCGATAATCTGACTATCAGGCAAAAGCGCTTCGTCTACTATCTTTCGCAAGCTACTCTTTACGGCAGGGATGTGACCTTTGACCAGTTTGGCAAATACAATCTCCGCATCAGGAAAATGCTGGAAGTTGTGTTCTCCGACCTGTGTGTGCCTCGCGACAACGAGGATTTCCGCGCACTGGAGGTCTATCTGAAGCGGCTGTGGTTCTCCAACGGCATCTATCATCACTATGGTTGCGAGAAGTTCAAACCTGAATTCTCGCAGCAGTTCCTGCGCAATGCCCTCCACACCGTCGATGCCTGCCGCCTGCCGCTGAACGAGGGGCAGACGGTCGACGCGATGTGCGACGAGCTGTTTCCGGTCATCTTCGATGCCGACCTGCTGCCTAAGCGTGTAAATAAGGCCGACGGAGAGGATTTGGTCACTACATCGGCCTGCAACTTCTACGACGGCGTCACTCAGCAGGAGGCCGAGGCTTTCTATGCAGAGTTGAAGCAGAAGGGCGGACAGCAGCCGCCTTCCTATGGGCTGAACTCTACGTTGGTGAAAGAGAATGGGGTAGTGCGTGAGCAGTTGTGGTCGACTGGCGGCCGCTATGCCAACGCTTTACGTCATATTGTGGCTTGTCTGCTGAAAGCCAGGGACGAGGCTGATAGCCAGCAGCAGAAACATGTTATCGACCTGCTTGTAAGATACTATGAGACAGGTGATTTGAAATTGTTTGATGAATATTCAATTGAATGGCTGAAATGCCATGAAAAGGTCGATTTCATCAATGGTTTCATCGAGGTCTATGGCGACCCGTTGGGCATGAAAGGTTCGTTGGAGGGACTTGTGGAATATATCGACGAGGAAGCTACGCGCCGCACACGTACCATCAGTGAGGCTGCCCAGTGGTTTGAAGACCATTCGCCCGTTGACCCGCGTTTCAAGAAACCCGTGGTGAAAGGGGTCACGGCTCATGTGATATGTGCTGCCATGCTGGGTGGCGATGAATATCCCTCGACGGCTATCGGCATCAATCTGCCTAATGCTGACTGGATTAGGGCTCAGTATGGCTCTAAGAGCGTGACTATCAGCAATATCACTGAAGCCTACAACAAGGCATCGCATGGCAACGGTTTCAGGGAGGAGTTTGTCCGCGATGAGAAAATGCTCGGTTTGATCGAAAAGTATGGCGACCTGTGTGATGATCTTCATACCGACCAGCACGAATGTCTGGGACATGGCAGCGGGCAATTGCTGCCCGGTGTCGATCCTGATGCATTGAAGGCTTACGGCAATACTATCGAGGAAGCGCGTGCTGATTTGTTTGCCCTTTATTATATCGCTGACACTAAGCTTGTAGAGCTGGGATTACTGCCTGATAATGAGGCTTATAAGTCGGAATATTTCACGTATTTGCTGAATGGTGCCCTGACGCAGTTGGTACGCATTGAACCTGGACACCAGATAGAAGAGGCTCATATGCGTAACCGCGCTCTCATAGCTCATTGGTGCATAGAGCAATGCAGTAACACACGATTCTGTCGTAAGGATGGCGTGTGGCAGCTGGAGATAGATTCATTTGAGGAATTGCGTGAGGCTATAGGTCGCCTCTTGGCTGAAATCCAGCGTATTAAGAGTGAGGGTGACTATGATGCTGCACGCCAGTTGGTAGAGCGGTATGCCGTCTCTGTCGACCCTGACGTTCATGCCGAGGTGCTCGGACGTTATAAGAAATTGAATCTGGCTCCCTATAAAGGGTTCATCAATCCTCGGCTGCTGCCTGTCTATGATGAAAACGGCGAGATAGCCGACGTACACGTTGACTACTCTGAGAGTTATAGTCATCAGATGCTGCGCTACAGTTCCGAGTACGGCACGTTGATTTGATGTTTGAAGTTTGAGCTATGGATGTACAGCAGAGAGTAAAGGAAATCAAGCAGTCGTTCCGCCTGATGATGGACGGTGCCGTTGCTCAGTCGATGCGTCAGAAGGGGCTCGACTACCACCTCAATTGGGGCGCTACGCTGCTGCGTCTGAGGGAGAAAGCCGATGAAATCGGAAAAAACTACGACCTGGCCATTGCTCTTTGGAAAGAAAATGTACGCGAGTGTAAGATTCTCGCCACGATGGTGATGCCTCCAGACGAGATATTGCCCGAGGTGGTGGACATCTGGATGGAACAGACGCCTACTGTCGAAATAGCCGAGCAGGCTGCCTTCAACCTCTATCAGCACCTGCCCTTTGCGGCCGACAAGGCCTACCAGTGGATAGCATCGGCCGATGAAATGCCGCAGATTTGTGGCTACCACGTACTTAGCCGCCTGTTCATGCAGGGTAGGGAACCCAACGAACGGGGTATCAACGAGTTTGTCGATCAGGCTCTTTCTGCCATACAAGGCGGTTCGCTGACGCTGCGCAAGGCTGCCATGCAGTCGCTGATGCACTTCTCCGAACTTGGATTGATGTACGAGCGTATAGTGCAGTCGGCAACACGCCGTTTAGGCATAGCGTTTGGCTGAAACGCTCCGAGTGATCAGCCTGTTTGCTCACCCCCACCAACATATAATTAAAATACTAAAAATTGTAGAAAAATAGTCGTTCGGTCGGAAGGACATAAATTTCATCTGTTTTTCTGATGCAAAGATTTGGTGGTTTCATTTTTTTTGTGTACCTTTGCACTCACTTCTATGGAATATACGAAAAAACAATTAAAAATACAACTTTAGCTTATGTCACAAATCAAAGGACACATTTCTCAGATCATCGGCCCTGTGATCGATGTTTATTTCGATGTGAAAGGTGAAGATGCAGAGAAAGTGCTGCCAAAAATTCACGAGGCCCTGCGTGTGGATCGTGGTGATGGACGTGAACTCATTGTCGAGGTGCAGCAGCACATCGGTGAAGACACCGTGCGCTGCGTGGCTATGGACAATACCGACGGTCTGCATCGCGGACTTGAGGCCATCCCCGTAGGTTCGCCTATCCTGATGCCTTCGGGCGACCAGATCAAGGGTCGTATGCTTAATGTCATAGGACAGCCTATCGACGGTATGAAACAGCTCAACATGGACGGTGCTTATCCCATTCATCGCGAGGCTCCTTCGTTCGAGGAACTCTCTACGAAGAAGGAAATCCTCTCCACGGGTATCAAGGTCATCGATCTGCTGGAGCCCTACATGAAGGGTGGTAAGATCGGTCTGTTCGGCGGTGCCGGCGTGGGTAAGACGGTGCTCATCATGGAGCTCATCAACAATATTGCCAAGGGGCACAACGGTTTCTCGGTATTCGCCGGAGTGGGAGAACGTACACGTGAGGGTAACGACCTCATCCGCGAGATGATTGAGTCGGGCGTCATACGCTACGGTGAGAAATTCCGCAAGGCTATGGACGAAGGCAAATGGGACCTCTCGCTCGTCGACCCCGAGGAACTGAAGAAGAGCCAGGCCACCCTGGTGTATGGACAGATGAACGAGCCACCCGGTGCACGTGCCTCTGTGGCCCTGTCAGGTCTGACTGTCGCCGAAGGCTTCCGCGATGGCGGCGGCAAGGACGGCGCTGCTGCCGATATCCTGTTCTTCATTGACAATATCTTCCGTTTCACACAGGCTGGTTCCGAGGTGTCAGCGCTGCTGGGACGTATGCCTTCAGCTGTGGGCTACCAGCCGACGCTGGCCAGTGAGATGGGTGCCATGCAGGAGCGCATCACCTCAACGAAGAAAGGATCTATCACCTCTGTTCAGGCTGTCTATGTGCCTGCCGACGACTTGACCGACCCGGCACCTGCCACCACCTTCACCCACCTCGATGCTACCACCGTGCTCGACCGTAAGATTGCCGAGCTGGGTATCTATCCCGCCGTCGATCCCCTGGGCAGTACGTCACGTATCCTCGACCCGCTCATTGTTGGTAAGGATCACTACGAGTGTGCACAGCGCGTGAAGGAGATACTGCAGCGCTACAAGGAGCTGCAGGACATCATTGCCATTCTGGGTATGGACGAGCTGTCGGACGAGGACAAGCTGACGGTGAACCGCGCACGCCGCGTGCAGCGCTTCCTCAGCCAGCCGTTCTCGGTGGCCGAGCAGTTCACCGGCATGCCCGGCGTGATGGTGCCCATCGACGAGACCATCAAGGGCTTCAACGCCATTCTGGACGGCGAGGTGGACGACCTGCCTGAGCAGGCCTTCCTGAACGTCGGCACCATTGAGGACGCCAAGGCCAAGGCCAAGCGCCTGCTGGAGGCTGCCAAGGGGTAATGGTCATTGAACATTAAACATTGAACATTATGCTAAAGCTGAAGATAGTTTCGCCTGAGCGAATAGAGTTTGACGGAGAGGTGGAGAGCGTGCTCGTGCCCGGCTCACAGGGCCAGTTCGAGATACTGACCGACCACGCGCCCATCATTTCGACGCTCGACAAGGGCGTGGTGACGTACGGGCTGCCCAAGGGCGAGAAAGTAGAACTGCCCGTGCTGGGAGGCTTCGTCGAGGTTCAGCAGAACGTCGTGTCGCTCTGTGTGGAAGTGAATGAATAAAAACGAACGAACGGACTGATGGCAGACGGGAACCCTATATATAATAATAAGCTAGGCACGCTGGCCAAGCTGTTTCTGGCCTCGTCGGTCTTCCGTCTGTTCATGGCCGCCTCAGCCATGCTGGTGTTCTGCGTCGTCAAGCGCGACGACCTCAGCGCCATCAAGTGGTTCGCCGTCGTGTTCATCGTCTTCTACATCGTCACAC
>JAFUSV010000040.1 GCA_017467565.1 Prevotella sp. | reverse complement strand
GAGCAACTGTTGTCAGCCAGACTTGGCAAACGGCAAAATTGCCTCAAAAGCAAAAGTTAAACAATCTTAACAAATTGTTAAATCTTGCTCACTCTTGAAGGCTGGTTTTGCTCTGCAAAACTCTTAGATTTCCCATTTTTTTCTATTGCACTTTTTTGTACCGTTCAATTTTGGAAGCACCGCGTTTTCATCTGTGTTTCAATTACTTATGAAAACCCAAAACACTTCCACATGAATGAGACCTTCGACGACAAGATGTCGATGCTCAAGGTCAAGACTTACGTCCGCTCCGGCAGAGCAACCGATGCCATCGGCATCTACGAAAAGTTGCTTCTCGAAAAGGACTCCATCTTCAGCCGCGAGATGCGTATGCAACTGGACGAACTGAACACCCTCTTCCATGTAGACGAACTGAAGATGCAGAACAGCCTGGAGCGTTCGCGCTATCTGCTCGGCATCGCTGTGCTGGCCCTGCTCGTGGTGCTGGCCCTGATGCTCTACTTCTATTCGCGCTATCGTGCCGGAAAGCGCCTGGAGCGTGAGCACCAGTTGCTGCTGGAGAGCAACGAGAAACTGGAGCGCGGCTACGAAGAACTGCAGGCTGCCAACGCACGGGCCGAGGAGTCATCGAGAATGAAGGCCGAGTTTATCAAGAACATCTCCCACGAGATACGCACGCCGCTCAACATCCTCAACGGTTTCACCCAGATTGTGGCCATGCCCGGCGTCTCCCTCTCCGAGGAGGAGATGAGCAACGCCCAGAAAGAGATTTCAGAGAACTCCAACCGCATCACCCAGTTGGTCAACAAGATGCTGGAACTGAGCGAGGCCAGCAGCACGCTCATCATCGAGCGCACCGACGATGCCTCGGTTGAGCAGATTGCTGCCATGGCTGCCGACATGGCTATGGTCGAGCAGGTCAGCGGCCCCGTCGCATTTGAGACACAGATTCCCGATGGCGTGGGGCAGACCATGCTCCGCACCAACCTACACTATGCCTCCCGCGTGCTGGAACTGCTGCTGGGCAACGCCATGAAGTTCACCCGCGAGGGCCGTGTCACCCTCTCCGCCGCCCTGACACCAGACGGCCGTCAGGTGGCCTTTGCCGTCGAGGACACCGGCATCGGCATCCCGCCCGAAGAGGCAGAGCACATCTTCCAGGAGTTCGTTCAATTAGACTCCTTCGCCGACGGCACTGGCATCGGCCTCACCGTGGCCCGCACCATGGCCCGACGCATGAATGGCGACCTCACACTCGACACCACCTACACCGGCGGTGCACGCTTTGTGTTCACCCTGCCTGTATAGCAAGACTATTATTGGAGAAAAAGAAAGCAATCCTGCTACCCTGTTTCTCAGAGAGCCAATCCACAGGCTGTCACTAAGATCAGGGTAGCAGGATTGTACGAGTTATTTAGTTATTTCAGTGGAGCAGGGCCATTGAGGGTGGGCACCACGGGGATGATACGTCCCTGAGGGTCGAAGGTCAGGCGGTCGATGCACACCTCGCGGTGGATGCCCGGCTCGTGGTCGATAAAGTGACGGTTGATGCGATGGTAGACAATGTACCATTCATCCCGACCAGGAATCTGGAGCACCGAGTTGTGGGCGGTGCCGTAGATCTGATCTTCCGGTTTCTGACGGATGACCAGGTAGTTCTGCTCATCGATGGCGATGGGACCAAGGGGCGACTTGCTGGTGCCGTAACACACATGGTAGTTGGGTGAGCCGGTATCGTCGACACTCCACATGAAGTAGTAGGTGCCCTTGCGATAGAACACATAGGCTCCCTCGCGGAAAGCCCACGTGTGGAGCGAACCGCCTTGCGGTGTCAGGTGGGTGATGGTCTCTTTCTTCACGCTGAGCATATCGTCATTCAGTTCTGCGCCGGCCATGAAGCCGTTACCCCAGTAGAGGTAGTACTTGCCCGACTTGGGGTCGCGGAACACATCCACGTCGATGGCCTGTCCGCCACGGGCCTCCTTGGGCCGGTCGGCATCGGTGATGATGGGGGCACCGCTCTCCACGAAGGGTCCCGTGGGACTGTCGCTCACGGCCACGCCGATTTCCTTGCGGTTCGACTGCGGATTATGGGCAGAGAAGTAGAAGTAGTACTTGCCTTTCTTCTCGATGATACACGGTGCCCAGGCATTACCCGTGGCCCAACGGACCTGATCACCCTTCACGTCGAGCATTTTGCCCTCGTCAGTCCAGTTGATGAGGTTGGTAGAAGAGAATACACTGAAGTCGTGACCGCCCCAACCTGGTGTACCATCGGTGGTGCTGTAGATGTAGTATTTCTTGGTCTTCGTAGAATAGAGCACCTCCGGATCGGCATGGAATCCCGTGAGGATGGGCTGCTTGTGATTGCCAAAGGCCTTCAACAGACGCTCCTTCTCTGCACGGGTGATAGGAATGATGGTGCCGTGACGAGGCGTGAACTTTCCCTTTGTCTCCGTGTTCTGCACAAACTGGAAGGTCTTCAGATCTTCCGACTTACAGAACTGATAGTGGCCGTTGCCATAGCAGTCGTACATGATGATCCATGACTTGCCGTCGATGGCCTTGCACACACCGACGCCCTCTACGGCTTCCTTCGTCTGCTCCACATTACCGTCGAGCATCTGCCACTTGTCGGTCAGGTTCTTGGCCACAGCCTGATAGATGCCCCTACCCGACTCCTGCTTATAGAAGAGGTGGTAGAGTTGGTCGGCCTCGTTGTAGACAATATCACCGTCGATGGTAGCATTGCCGGCATCGAAGAGCCACTTCGGCTCACCCTCAAGGTCGGTGAAGTCCTCGTTGGCATACTGGTAGTAGATCTTGTCGTAAGAACGATGGTCGCTGGTGCGCAGCGAATAGAAGACCATGTACTTCTTAGCCTGATGGTCGTAGATGGTCTCTGGTGCCCACACGCGGATGACGTTCTTCCACGTCTTAGTGTAGCGCGTGGGGAAATTGATGGTGGAATGCGTCCAGTTGATGAGGTCGGTCGACTTCAGCAACACCATGCCGCGGTTGCTCGACCAGCCCAGCGATGAGCGCATATCGGTGACCACCATATAGAAGGTCTTGCCGTCCTCACAGCGCAGGATATGGGGGTCACGCACGCATTGTGTCAGGGCGATGGTGTCGCTCTCTATGACGGGCATGCCGTCATTCAGCGGCGTGTAGTTGTAGCCGTCGTCACTCAGGGCGTAGCAAATCTGCTCGTCCTTAGGGTCGTTACTATTAAAATAGGTGAAGAGATAGGCCACCATCTCGTTGGGGTCTTCCGGCTCCGACACCACCTGTTTTGCCTTGGCTGCCATCGAAGGACAAGCGCATACCGTTAACAAGAAAACGGTCAGAAAAGTCTTTGTCATTTTCATCATAATATTTTGTTAAGTTATTATTCTCTTTTGATGCATTTCATTTGTACGGAAAAATATCTATTCATATCGTCAGAGTGATCTTCTCCACCCCCAAAGGTCGTCTTATAGTGGGACTGGACACGGGCAGGGACACTAAGACGGATATTACGGATACTGTCACCTTCCCATTGGACAATAATACTGTCACATGAGATAGCCAGAGGACCATTAGGCGGTGATACCGTTAACTCCTTGGAAGAAACATAGGAATCGCGCCCTTCGCGATCGATACTCGACTTGAATGTCATAGTCGATGGACTGCAGGTGATGCTCCCATTCACCACCTTGACGTTGCCCCTGTTGCGACTTCGCGGATCGGCAGTGTACTTACCAGTGGCAGTAAAACCTGGCGTATCGAACTCCCTGGTGACCTTATCAAAGTCATCCCAATATTTCAGGTGGATGGCAGGTACGGTGATCGTGAACATTCCATCCTTAAATTTGGCATGGCCAGTGAATAGTTGTTCGGGCTTACGCGCATCGAGACTCATACGGAACTGATATTTGTCATTTCCTCTCATACTGACATATTCGCTCCACACATAGACATCTCCATCTAAAACAAACTGATCGCCGTTCGGATTTCCTCCCGGTTGCGTAGTCTCCTGGCGTCCCTGGTCGTCATCGCCTTCTATCTCAGGACCCGTCACCATCGTGGTGGTGTCTCTCTCAGCGGTCTGACTGACTGTTCCACGCTGTTTGCGGTAGTTTACCCTGTCAGTGGCAGGTGAGTAGTAGCGTCTGCCAACGGGTGACTCGTAGTACCAGCGTGATCTCATCTGCAAATCAATGTTGGCAGTGTCGGTGATGCCCAACTTGTCGTAGGTAGCCACAAACACATCCTTCCACCGTTCATTCTTTACCACATAGGTCTGCTGCTTGCCCGTTCTGTTATTCTTGATGGCAATCTGCAGTCCTGTCACGTAACCTTTCTCCTTCAGTTCTGCCACAGGCTGACACTTGGGCCTTACCAATAGTCCCCGTTTATCGAGCGACGGGCCACTGACAGCAGGTGTGTTCTGAGGTTGGTAAAACGCAACGATATCATAGTAATAGTCATCGCCCATGGCCAATCCCTTACTGTCTGGACGTGTCATCACAGCAGCATAGTTAATAGCAGGATAATTACGTGAATAATTGGGCTCATAGTACATACGGTCGTAGGGGAATTCGCTTCTCATAAAGAACGTGAATGTAATCTCCGAGCCCTTCACTTTCTCCGAGTTGACAGCAAAGAGGTTATATGGCTTGCGCTGTCCGGGCTTTGCCTTGATACGGAACGTGTTTGCCATAAACGGATAGCCTGTCGTACCTCCCTTTTCACCAAGGTTTTTGATACGCATGACACAATGTGACGGGTCGTGCTCCACGTCGGGCATCACCAGACGATCGCCAGCCTGTTGCATACGATAAGCGTACTGCCGTGTTTCAATATCGTCGATATATTGCCGGCAGAAGCCCTCAAAGTATTTTACAAACTGCGGGTCGGTGTCTATACAGAAGATATCTCTTATCGACTTCACCAGACCCTTGTACACAGAGTAGCGATTCATCATCTTTGCAAAATCCAGGGTGTCGCGCCTGTTGGGCTGATTGTCCAGCATGTACTGCAACAGGTCGGCCAACATGTAACCGCCCTCGCACTGAACTAGGCTGATGCCCTGAAAACCGGGATACTTCTTGTCCAGCGGACAACCCAACATCTCTTTCTTGTCGCGAAGGGTATAGCCCATCATCTCAGCAGCCTCAGCACTCTCCGCACTAGCAAGTGTTATCTTACCTTGACGGATGAGCCAGTCCGTGAAGAGATGCTCAACAAGAGCACCAGTTGCTTCCAAATAGCGGTCATTTTTGAACAGCGAGCAAGCCACATACTCCATCTGGTAGACATGCATGGTCTCGTGAGCCATTGTACAGAGGATCTTTGCATACTTATCCTGATCATAAGTACCGTTCACCACCAAATTGGAATAGTTTACCACCACGATGGGGTCAAGGATGGGCGTCTGGTGGCGGAAGGCCTCCTGACCGAAGGCCTCAAAGTTGGGAGTGAGGTATATGACATACTCATAACTCAGGGGTTTCATATGCTGCACTGAGCGGCAATAGCGATTGGCCAGTTTCGCCGACCGGATGATGTGCTCCACGCTCTCAGGAGTTTTCAGCAAAGTGTCGTTGGCCAGATCCTGCACCCGCTGACTGTTGGACATCAGTCGGTAGAAGATGGAATCGATGCCTATACGACGGCGCTCCTGCTCTGCTGGTGGCAGACGTCTGGTGCCAAGGGTAGGTGGGTGCTGATTGTCGTACATGATCTTTGCTTCATCACGCATGGCTCTCTCCAGCGCAATCAGTTCGTTCTTTTTCTGTACGTATTCCTGAGCCTTGGCACCATTCTCCGTCATGCTATAGCGATAACTGACGTAGAAGTTACCGAACGTATCTTCCACATAGAGGAACACCGCATCGTCCCACTTCCACCAGTTGCTGGGCCAAATACCTGCATCGGCCATGCGACGGGCTGTCTGCATGACAGCCGGCAAACGGGCATAGGCTATCCATGAGCCCAGTCCCAACGTACCAAAGAGAAAGCACAGGCCAGCGATAGTAACACTATTCTGACTAGCCTGATAACTAGCCATATGGCCGTTGATCCGTACGTTCAGCGGCTGCAGGTGACCATCGCCAGCCACGCGGTACATGACGAAGTTCCTGTACATACTTTCGGGAATGCCATGCTTCTCAAGGTCGATGGTCACTGTGTATTTACCAGGAATGACAGAGTCGGGCGGCAGACCTGCATCCAGGTCGTAGGCAAAAAGCATCGTGCCGCCACCTTCCTGTTCCATCAGGCGGTCCAGTTCTTCCATCTTCTGCTCAGACACATCAGTCACCCTGATAACCACATCTTCTTCGAAGGCTCCGGCATCGGCACGGATGGTCATATCCTCACGTGGTTGAAGACTAATCGGCCTGCTATGGCCTGGTTGTTCAAAGGGCACGTCAGGGTCGAAGGTATCGAGCCATCCATCATCAATGACAATCTGCGAACGAGGAGCATCTATGTTCTCTCTTGCTGGTGGCAGGGTATTACCGTCGTCACCGTCGTTGCCATCATCGCCATTACCAGAGTAAGAATAGATGATAATACCCGCGAAAATCGCTATCATCAATAATATAACACCCACAACGGGTATTATGAGGAGCAGCCAGTAGTTTTTCTTCATAAGTCGCCTAGTTTTAGGTGATAGATTCTTCGTTATGTCATTCTCGGCCTCAAAGATAAACAAAATTCCCGACATTCTCCTCAATTTTTCATAAAAAAACGATAATCCATCTAAAAATATTGGTTAACTGGCAAAAATCATGTAACTTTGCACAGCATAACAATGTGTAATCTCATAATCCAAGAATCATTATGATTAATCGTTTTCTGGCTCATCCGGCCTCATATCTTGCACTCTCCTTGGTCCTATTGTCTTTCACACCCGCCTCTGCCCAGAACCCGCAGAAGGGCGACTATGGTTATCTGTACTGTCACATGAGTGACAAAGGACAATGGACGGCGTATGCCGTGAGCCGCGACGGGTATCACTACGAGGATATCCTGGGCGGCGACCCGATTATGGACCCCAAGGAGCATGCCCGTATCGAGGGAGGCCAGCGCGATGCCTATATCTGTCGCTCATGGAACGGCAAGGGCTACGTGATGGTGACCACAGATATGAACAATGCGATGACGAAGACGCTGGGCAAGCAGAACGACTGGGACAACTACGGCATCGACCTGCTGACCAGCAAGGACCTGATTCATTGGGAGAGCGTTACCTTCGACTATCGCAAGGGCACCAGCATCTTCTCCAACCCAGAGGCAGAGAGCGTTTACAAGGACTGGAGCACCATCAACCGCGTATGGGCACCACAGATATTCTGGGATCCGAACTATGTATGGGAGAACGGCGACAAGGGGGGCTACATGATCTACTACTCCATGTGGAACCGCGCCGAGGAGCAGTACGACCGCATGTACTACTCGTATGCCGACAAGACTTTTACCAAGTTGACACAACCCAAGTTGCTCTTCGACTGGGGCTATGCTACCATCGATGCTGACATCAACCTGCTGAGCGACGGCAAGTATCACATGCTGATCAAGAAGGAGGGCGGCAAGCCTGGCATCTACACGGCAACCAGTGACCACCTGACCTACGGCTGGGGCGAACCTGTGGAGGATGACTACGTGTCGTTTGAGGGCAAGAAGAAATGCGAGGGCTCTTCGGCCTTCCAACTTATTGGCGACGACACCTGGCGTGTGGCTTACATCCAGTACAGCGACCGCCCCAAGCACTACCGCATCTGCAAGGCCGACAAGAACCTCCGCAACTTCAGCGACCCTGTTGACATCGAAGGCGTCACAGGACCACAGCATGGTTCGTTCATGCGTCTCACGAAGAAGGAGTACAAGCGCCTCTTAAAATTGAACAAGTAAAAAAAAATTGCTACCGCCAACTGAAGTGCGGTAGCAAATTTTTCACTCTTCACCTTTCACTTTTCGTTTTTCCCTTTTCCCTTAAAACGCCAGTACCAGCGTCTGGCGGGGCTTCATCTTGTGATTTCTCGACAAGTCGTAGTACTGACCTGTAGGCACGTCCTTGGCACGCTTGGTATTACCAATAATCTCCCTGAAGCGGTCCACCTCGAAAGTGACAGGCTGCGAGGTGCCGTTAAGGATAGTCATCACCGTTTGTCCACCATACTGACGGGCGACAACGTAGATGCCGTTATAAGGTATGAACTGCACCATCTTTCCTTTGGTGATGACGGGGTTGTTCTGACGCCAATGCAGCAGACGGCTCAGCCAGTTGAACATACTGTTCTCTGCCTTTGTACGTCCCTCCTTGGTGAAAGCATTATGGGTATCGCCAGGGAAGCCTCCAGGAAAGTCCTTACGCACGTTACCATCTGTCACCTCTTTCGTGCCGTTCATCAGCACCTCCGTACCATAGTAGAGTTGTGGGATGCGATTCACGGTCAGCAGCAGAGCCAAAGCCTGTTTCAGGGCCAGCGTATCCTTGCCGTTGCCTAAGAAGCGGTCTGTGTCGTGGTTCTCTATGAAGGCCATCACACTCGACGGATTGGGATAGAGGTAGTCATAGACGAACGAACCATAGAGACGGTTCAGACCAGTCCACCAGGCATCCGTTTCTTCGTTCTTGGCCTGATTCAGTTTGTCGAAGAACGAGAAGTCCATGACTGTCTTTAGATAAGAGTTGAGTGACGAGAGTTTAGAGTCCTTCTGCCACGCAGCGGTATAGGCAGGCTCTGTCACCCACGTCTCACCCACGACGTTGAAGTTAGGATATTCGTCGTCGAGTTCCTTCATCCACTGGGCCATCGCGTCGGCATAGGCGTAGGGATAGGTATCCATGCGGATGCCGTCGATACCTACAGTCTCTATCCACCAGATAGAGTTCTGAATGAGGTAGCGCATCAGGTGAGGATTATGCTGGTTCAGGTCGGGCATGGAGGGCACAAACCAGCCCTCTACCGTCTCGCGCAAGTCCACCTGAGAGGCGTAGGGGTCAAGCACTGGCGTCAGTTTATAGGAGGTCAATAGAATAAGTGAAGAGTGAAGAGAGAAGAGTGAAGAATTTCCTGCCGGGCTCCCAACTTCGGCGGTAGCAAATTCTTCACTCTTCACTTT
>JAFUSV010000039.1 GCA_017467565.1 Prevotella sp. | reverse complement strand
GGGGGGGGGGGGGGCGTTAATTTCCGTTAAATAATAGCAGATAAGACATACGTTTTATATCTCAAATGGGAAATTTTGTATAATTTTGCTGAAATTTTGCTCATGCACGCATATAAATACCGTGTACGCATATAAATAAAAGGTAATGTCAATTAAACGTTAAACACTACAAGGAAAGGAATAATTATAGTGAGCATTAGGACAATTATAGTAGTAGTCAGTACATGGATAATGACCATGTTAGCCATCACAACTTCGGCACAACCTGCCAAGGTCGTGGGACGCGACATGGCCTTTTATGCCAGATACCCTTACCTGCAACTATCCGACGGCTCAATAAGGACCGAACTCACCGACGACGAATTTCTGGACCAGTGCGCCAAGGTGATATTCCCTGTCAACATTTTCGAGTTGCCGAAGCATGACGACCTGCTGAAAGAACTTGAAGAGGTGGTCATCCCACGGCTGAACGCTGACAGCCTGACGCTGCAGCATATACTGATTCGTGGTGCTGCCTCGCCCGAAGGCCCGTTTGTCTTCAACAAGATGTTGGGTGAAAACCGTGGTAAGGCACTGTTCAACTTCATCAACAGCCGTCTGGCCTTCCCCGTCGACGACAGCCATTTCAGCATGCAGGTGGAGGTAGAGGACTACCGTCTGCTATGCGCGCTGATGCGCCGTGCGGGCGACAGCGACTATCCTGTGGTCAAGGAGATATGCGACTACTACCTGTCCTATGGCAACTATGCCGACCTGAAGCAGCAGTTGAAGAAGGTGCAGGGCGGCCGGCTGTGGCAGCGTCTGCTCAAGGAGTACTACCCCAACCTGCGTGCCGCCCGCGTCATCATCTACCTGCAGGATGCCCGCAACCTGCAGGATCTGCCTGAGCCCGTTTCTGTGGCTGACGGCAATCCCGTTGCTCCCGAACTGCACACTGTCATTGACCTCAGCAATTACATCTTCCCGTTGCAGCTTGCAGGCCCGCGTCGTGAGCTATTGGCAGTGAAGTCCAACCTGCTCTTAGATGTAGCTTACATGCCGGGATATGACCGCTGGTGCCCCATCCCCAACGTCGCCGTAGAGTACTACCCGAAGCACGGACACTTCACCTTCGGTGCATCGTTCGACTTCCCCTGGTGGCGCGATTACTGGGGACATAAGTACTTCCAGGTGCGCAACTACCAGCTGGAGACCCGCTACTACTTCCGTTCGGGCGACATCGCACTCAACCCGCCGGGACAGGGTGCTGCCTTCCGGGACTTCTACCTGCAGGGCTATGTGCACGCCGGACTCTTCGGCATCTGCTTCGACGCTGACCGAGGATGGGTAGGCGAAGGCATGGGAGCAGGCATCGGTGCCGGCTACGTGATGCCGCTGACACAGGATGGACACTGGCGACTGGAGTTCTCTGCCCAGCTGGGTTACTTCGTCTGCAAGTACGACCCCTACCAGTTTGAGAATCCTGTCGACCCCAACTACCGAGACCACCTATATTATTACAAATGGTCACTCGACCCGAGCCTGTTCAAGAAGCGTCAGTACCGGTTCAACTGGCTGGGTCCCACCCGCATCGGCGTGACGCTGAGCTACGACCTGCTCTACCGCCGCAACCAGAAAAAAGGCATCAGCTTTAACAAGACTGGCCCATAGGCCCTATAAGCCCCATAAGACCCATAGGACCCATAAGACCCATAAGACCCATAAGACCCATAAGACCCATAAGACCCATAAAAAGACAATGAGAAGACCTACCATCCACACCACCCTCCCTGCAGCATGGCACCAGTCATGCAGCCTCGGCCGTGCCGTGTGGGTACTGCTTCTCCTGCTGCTCACCACTGCCGGATGCGAGCGCGAGCCACAGCTCCACCTCTACGATTCCGGCGACGTGGAGATACAGTTGCCCGTCATCGACCTCGACCTTGAGGCTTACTGGGACTACAGTATCACCTACGGCCTTGTCTATGACTGGCAGGCTGAGTGGTACTATGGATGGGACCAGGAAGACGAACGGCTGTTCGGACCTATCGGATACGTCGAACCGACGGTGTTCAACCTGCGCCGCTACTACACCGGCGGCATCACGCCGGCCCATCACACCCAGGTGCTGTCCAACACCGTCAACGGCAAGACCTTCCGGGGTAAGTACAACTGGGGCTTCTGGGACATCCTGGCTTGGAACGACATTGAGGCCGTAGGCGGCGTACAGAGCCTGAACTTCGACGAGACATCATCACTCGACTCGGTGGTGGCCTACACAAACATGTCGATGCATGCCTCGCGCTACCACGCACCACGTTTCACCCGCTCCTTCTACGAGCCGGAAGCCTTGTTCTCCGCCTACGAAGAGGGCGTAGAGATCAACCGCAACCTCGAAGATTTCGAATACGATGCCGAGCGTAATGTCTATGTCAAGAAACTCAACATGACACTCCATCCTATCACCTATATCTACCTGACCCAGATTATTCTGCACCATAACAACAAGATTATCAGTATTGATGGCACTTCCAACCTGTCTGGTATGGCGCGTAGCGTCAATGTCAACACGGGGTTGGCCGGCAACGATGCCATCAGCGTGTACTACAATATGAACATGAAGAAAAATTGCGACATGGACGGAGAGACGGTCGATATCATCGGAGGACGCCTGCTCACCTTCGGCATCTGCAACCTGAACCCCAACCTGGTCACACGTCCCGAACAGGTAAAGGATGTGAACCGCCACTACATCGACGTGAACATGAAATTCAGGAACAGCATGGACTCCACCTTCGTCTTCGACGTCACCGACCAGGTGCGCAAACGTTTCAAGGGCGGCGTCATCACCGTGGAGCTCGACATGGACACCGTCAAAATGCCGGATACGCGAAACGGCTCTGCCTTCGATGCCGTAGTGAAAGACTACGAGGATGGCGGTACACACGAATTTGAGATGTAACACAAATATATATATAACCCTTTAAAAGAACAAGATGATGAACGTAAAACTATGGACAATGGCTGTCACTGCTGCAATAGCACTGGCCAGCTGCACCAACGAGGAGTTCGTTGGCGAGAGCCACAAGACCACGGTCGAGGAGCAGGTATCCATCGACTTTGGCAGCAATGCGCAAGCACGCACCAGGGCTACCCACGAGGAGTCGGCCCGTCTGCTTGGAAACACGTTCTGTGTCTATGGAAGCAAGACCAAAGGTACAGTGACGACACCTCTCTTTGACAACTATCTGGTACAATACACCGCCGGTAGCGCCGGTTCGACAGACACTAACGAGAAGGACTGGGAGTACGACGGTCTGACCTCGAAGAAGGGTGCCACACAGGGTCCCAAGTACTGGGACTTCAGTGCTCAGCACTACGACTTCGTGGCTGCCTCGGGGCTGGCTGCCAATGAGGTGATAGCCAATGCCACCGACGGCATGCGCATCAACGTGAGTGATGCCGCAGCCATGACCAGTATCTACGTCTCCGACCGTGTCACGGCGACGCCGACACCACAGGCTGCCACCGCCACGACACCGGCTACGATGGCCTACCGCAACACTGTGCAGCTGCAGTTCCGTCGTCTGGGCGCACAGATGCGTGTCGGTTTCTACGAGACCGTGCCCGGCTACGCTGTCAAGGAGCTTATCTTCTACTACATCGGCGCTCCGTCGGGTAGCTACGAGGTGGGTGTTGGCGGTGCCTTCCCCAAGTCGGGTAAGTACACCGTCACCTACGACGATGCCACCAACGCTGCCAAGGTGAAGTTCATGGGCAGCGGTAACATTACCGAATACTCATCGCGCTTCGGTCAGCTCGACTACACATCGGCAGAGTCGCAGGAGGGTGTCGCCGGCAAGCCTTATCTGGCTGTCGACGGCTCGGCATCGGCTACCGCTGTCAACAAGTTCCTCGGCACCACGTCTACAGCTGCCACCTACGGCAAGGGCACTTACACCATCGACGGCACGCCCGGTGTCCTCTCTGACTACAAGCCCATCCTGCCCAACGAGAGCAACTCGCTGAAGATGCAGCTGCGTCTGGACTACACCCTCGTAGCCCTCGACGGCTCAGGCGATGAGATCCACGTCCGCGATGCTTACGTCTCCGTGCCCGTGGAGTACCTGAAGTGGAAGCCCAACTACTCGTACACCTATCTGTTCAAGATCTCTGATGCCAGCAACGGTTACACCGGCGAAGGTGGTGGCGGTACCATCACGACAGGTCCTGGCCGCGACCCGGATCCCGACGATGGTGGTGGCGACAACGACCCTGTCATCGATCCCGTCACGGGCGAGGTGATTCCTCCGTACATCCCCGATCCCAGCTATCCTGAGATTCCCGATCCCGATGATCCTACGAACACCATCCCCGATCCCGATGCTCCGCTGATTCCCAACCCTGCCTATCCTACAGGTCCTGACGGTGACCAGCACGACCCCTCAAACCCCGTGCCCACGCCCACCATTCCCGATCCCAGCGATCCAGGTTCAGAGATTGAGGATCCCAGCAACCCCGCCAAGCTGTTCCCCATCACCTTCGACGCTGTCGTCGTTGACTCTGAGGACAACACCACGACTGTCTACACCGTCGTTGACGGCACGAACAACAGCAGCGAGACCGAACACTAATAGGCCCAATAAGCCCAATGAGTCCCATGAGACCCATAAGCCCCATAAGACTCATGAGCCCCATGAGCCCCATATAATAAGAAGAAAAAAGATGACAAGACTCGATTATTTACTTGCGATTGCTGCAATAGCACTCTCCGCTTGCTCTGGTGACTACTCCGTAGACACCCGGACTATCGGAGGCGATGAGCCTGTCGCCATAGAGTTTGACGCAGCATCCAACCGCGCCCATACCCGTGCAGACATGGCCGGTGCCGCTGCAGCAACCGCATTAAATAATCAGTTCCACGTCTACGGCGTCAAGACCGTCGATGGCACCGACCGCACCGTCTACCCCAACTATGTCGTGGAGTACGACGGTACCGATGGTGCCGGAGCTGCCAACTCCACCGACTCGAACACCAGGGGATGGGAGTACGTAGGGCTCAACAACTATCCGAACCAGACGCTCCACTACTGGGACTACAGTGCCAGCAACTTCATGTTCCAGGCTTGGTCACACTCCACTGGCAGTGCCACGGTGAACGTCACCGGCAAAAACACGCTCACCATCACGGCCACATCAGCCGACGAGCTGGCCAAGGTCTACGTCGCTGACCTCGTAGACATCGACAAGACAGTCACCCCGGCCACAGGCATCAACGTCTATGGTGGCATCGTCACCTTCACCTTCCGCAGCATGGCCACCAGGGTACGCTTCGGCATGTACGAGACCATCTCTGGCTATACCGTCAGCAAGATGACCTTCCGCTCGCCCAACGGACTGTTTGCCACCAGCAACAGCAATGCCCTGCTCGAAGGTTCGTTCAACGGACAGGACAGCAGCGCCGGTGGCACCTACAACGTCACCTACGACGCCACGACCAAGAAGGCCGTTGTGGACAATACGGCTGCAGGCATCACAGCCCACTACTACGACTTTGGCACCTTCAGCCAGGATGCTATCGGCATCAACCGCTCCAACCCCACCTGGGCAGGGGGTACACCTGTCTACCAGCAGGTACTGCCCAACGAAGACCATGCAGGCGACATGACGCTCTATGTAGACTTCGTGCTGACCGCCGAAGATGGATCGGGCGATATCATCAAGGTCACGGGAGCCCATGTCACGGTGCCCGCCTCCAAGATGATCTGGCATCCCAACCACGCCTACACCTATCTGTTCCGCATCACTAAAGATGTCAACGGAACGACGGGAGACGAGGGTACGGACCCAGAGAAGCTCTATCCCATCACGTTCGACGCCATCGTCACCGAGTTTGACGAGACGACGCCGCCCGTAGTGACAGAGCTAAAAGACCCATGAGCCCAATAGGCCCCATAAGCCCCATAAGACCCATGAGACCCATAAGACCCATAGGCCCCATAAGCCCCATAAGAAAACAACTATATTATTAACATTTTTAATCATCAAAGTATGAAAAAGTTTTATGTATTCCTCGCAGCTATGGCAGGCATGACGTTTGTCAGCTGCACCAACGACGACATCGTTGGCGAGAACACTGTGGTCAGTCCCAATGAGCAGACACCCATCGTGTTCGGTTCACTCAAGAGCGGTATGACCCGTGCCGACATCACCGGCAAGGACGCTGCCGACCTCCTGGGCAATCAGTTTGTAGTCTCTGGCTACAAAGGTTCTGCTACTGGCACCGTTGGTAGCATGGTGTTTGACAACTACAAGGTAGTGTACGCCGAGAACACGGCTAACACCACTGAGTCCAACTCTACCAACTGGGAGTATGTCGGCGTAGACCGCATCAAGCACGCCATCGACAAAGGTATCACCTCACAGACCATCAAGTACTGGGACTACTCGAAGCCTCAGTATGACTTCATCGCTTGGTCTACAGGTAAGAAGAAGGCCATCTACGATGGTACACCTGCTGATGGTGAGGTGCTTGTCAGCGCCATCACACCTGCCACCGCTACTGGAGCTACAGCCACACAGGCCTACACCTTCACCGGTAAGGCTAACGACCTGAAGGACTGCTACATCGCCGACCTGGTGACCGTGGCTAAGGCTAATTATGGCAACGACCCCGTGACCTTCCATTTCCGTCAGCTGGGTACCAAGGTGCGTATCGCTCTCTATGAGACCGTTCCCGGCTACTCTGTCAAGAACGTGCAGTTCTACAGTGCCGCTGCTTCTAACGATGCTTCTGCCGCTGCCGCCAAGCTGTTCACCACCACTGCCAACGACATCTACACCGAGGGTACCTACACCGTGACCTTCCCCACCGTCGACGACGCTGCTAACAATTCTGCTGACAACAACCAGGCTCACGTGAAGTTCACAGGTACAGGCACTCAGGCTACCACCATTAGCTGGGACAAAATGAGCAACTACACCATCGCTGAGGAAGGCGAGAAGACTGCTGGTAACGTATTCCTGGGCCGTACCTCGAACACTGCTACTTTCGCTGGCAAAGCTGCTGACAACTACTATGTTGTCTTCTTGCCTAACGAGACGGGTACCAACCTGAACCTGCGCGTCAACTACACCCTCGAGTCTATCGACGGTTCCGGCGAGACCATCGAGGTGAAGGGTGCCACCGCTCAGGTGCCCAGCATCTACACCCAGTGGAAGCCTGGCTTCGCTTACACCTACATCTTCAAGATCTCTGACAAGACCAATGGTTACACGGGTGTCTACGATCCCACCAATCCCGATAACACTACTGTGAACAGCGACCCCGCCGGTCTGTGGCCTATCACCTTCGACGCTGTCGTAGAGAATGCTGAGGACAAAGATGCTACTCAGGAGACCATCACACTCGTTTCTACTCCCAGCATCACCACCTATCAGAAGGGTTCTACCGTTGTCAACGACGATGAGTACAAGGCTGCTACCGGTGACATCTTCGTGACTGTCAACGACGGTAATACCGAGAGCACACCCGACCTCGCCAATGGCAAACTGCAGACGCTGACTGGCAAGGCTGCCCTCTACACCATCCCCGCCGGCAAGACCGAGGCTGAGGTTGTAGACGCTCTGTCTATGCAGGACGACGACGCTGCTGCTGGTACCATCAAGGGTCGCAGCGGACTGGTGCTGACCGAGGCTACCTTCTCGCTGGTTGACAAGGTGGAGTTCGGTGTTGATGGCAACGCTGTTGCTGTTGCTACCGACCAGGCTCTGCGCTTCACTCCCGCTGCCGGCAGCACCTACGCTTTCGTTTACACGAAGAAGGCTGCCACTACTAATGAGGAGAAGTTCCAGCCCGTCAGCAAGACTAAGGGTGCTTCTGTGGCCGGACTCTACCGCTATGCCCTGAAGAACGCACCTGCCGGAGACGTCAAGAAGGGTGTCACCTACTTCACTGCCAGTGATAAGGATATGGTGAGCAACATCTTCCTGGGTCAGGGTGTCAGCAACCTCTACCTCGATGCCGCCGGCAACCAGATTGCTTCTGGCTATGCTGTCACTGGTACCGACTATTATTACACCACCGATAAGGGTATGACCTACGAGAAAGCTACCAACATCGCATACGAGGCCTTCGCATCGACTACGCTGTACACCGATCCCGCGCACACCACAGAAAAGACCGAAACCACTCCTGTTGATGGTCAGGCTTACTACGATGCAACTGGCAAGTACTGCGTCATCCTGCCCCAGCAGACCAACCCCGCTGGTGGTGACCGTCTGAAGATTGTTGATGAAACGGCTGCCAAGATTCTCTGCACGGCCAGTAAGAAGGCTGTTGTCGGTATGACCTACTTCGACAAGTACACCAAGAACGACGGTGTCTACTACACCAAGGTCATCAAGGTTCAGTAATATCCTCTCAAACCAGGTGGGGTTCGACTCCCCACTTGGTTACACCTTATATAATATATATATAGACAGTGAGAGGAGGACGTGCCTCACGGACGGTTCCTCGAGGCACAACAAAAGAATGAACAAGAATAATAACAATTTAAACTCATTTTGCAAAATGAAAAAGTTTTTCTATCTCGCAACGGCTCTGGTAGCCTTAGCCGCTTGCACAAACGATGAGTTCACTGGGGGCGATCCCATTAGCTCAAGAATCGACGGAAACAATGCTATTGTTTTCACCTCTATGTCTAAGGATGCTACCCGTGCCGACCATGTGGGTGCTGATGCTGCCACTCTGCTCAACAAGCACTTTACAGTAGCAGGTTTCAAGGGTGCTGGTGACGTCACTGCTACCAATACAACAACAGGTACAGTATTTGACAACTATTTAGTGAACTGGGCTGAGAACACCGCTGCCACCACAGAGTCTAATACCTCTGACTGGGAGTATGTAGGTATCACTGCCGTTGCTCCTTCCACACTGGCAGGCAACACACAGTCTATCAAGTATTGGGACTACAGCGCTGCCCAGTATGACTTCATTGCTTACTCTACAGGTACAGCTACAGCTATCACCTCTGGCACTCCTGCCGCTGGAAAGGTTCTGGTTTCTGCTGTCAGCGCTGCCAATGCCAAGACTGCTGCCTACACCCTGCAAGGTGCTGCTGCCGACCTGGAGAAGTGCTACATCGCCGATATGGTGACCGCCTATCAGGACGGTACAGATGTAAAACACAAGTATCAGGATGAGGTGCAGCTCGTATTCCGCGCTCTGGCCTCTAAGGTTCGTGTTGCTCTCTATGAGACCGTACCTGGCTACTCTGTGAAGGATGTGAAGTTCTACACCGATGCTACAACTACCCTTGCTTCTGGTGCAACATCTACTGATGCAACACTGTTCACCACAGCTACGGCAGACAAAGACAACTTCTACACAGCCGGTACTTACACCGTATCCTTCCCCACCGTTGGTAAGACTAACAAGAGCAACAGCGACTATAACAAGGCTCACGTTGCCTTCACTGCCGATGCTTCAGGTAAAGAGACAACAAAGGTGTTCGACGGTCTGAACTATAAAGCAAAGGAATACAAGGAGAAAACTGGCACACAGTTCCTTGGCCGTACACTTGCCAACGCTTCTTTCGCAGGTGCCGCTGCCGACAACTACTACAAGATTGCTATGCCTAATGAGGAAGGTACTGTTCTCGAGCTCCGCATCGACTACACTCTCGAGTCTATCGACGGTTCTGGCGAGGAGATTAAGGTTCATGGTGCCACCGCATTTGTTCCTGCCATCTACGCTGCATGGAAGAGCAACTACGCCTACACCTATGTCTTCAAGATCAGCGACAACACCAATGGTTGGACCAGCACGGTTGACACCGATCCTGCCGGTCTCTATCCCATCACCTTCGACGCTGTTGTCGTAGAGACTGAGGAGCACACCCAGGCAACCATCACTACTGTTGCTACGCCGAGCATCACAACCTACCAGAAGGGGCACGAGGTCACAAACAACGAGTATGCTGCTGGCGACATCTATGTACAGGTTATCACCGATGGTACTCTGAAGACCGATCTCGGAACCAATGGCCAGCTCTATACTCTGAGCCCCGCTGCTACCGAGGCTGAGGTCATGGACGCCCTGAACATTCAGGCCAGTTCTACTGCTACCTCCATCACAGGTCGCAATGGTCTTGTTCTGACACAGGCTACCAGCGATGCCACTGTCACCGCTGTTCCTGGTCCTGACGGCAACAACATCACCGTTACTGCCGGAACTGCTGCCAAGTTCACTGGTGCAACTGGTTACTATGCCTATGTTTACTACACTGGCACGGACGAGGCTGACAAAGAGTTTACTACAGCCGTCAAGCTGACAGCTCAGCCCAGTGACTGGCCTACGGGATACTACACCGACGAGGCTTGTAAAACAGCAGCTTCGACCTATGCTGACGGTACCTACTACCAGAAGTACACCAACCTGAACAAGGTCTATGGTGTCAAGGTCATCAAGGTTCAGTAATATCCTCTCTATATCAAGTGGGGTTCGACTCCCCACTTGATAACACCATATATATAATATATAAATAATGAGAGGAGAGCGTGCCGACGAGGACGGTCCCTCCAGGCACAAAAAAAGAGAAAAGATTAAATTATTAACGCGTTATAATTTTAGAGATTATGAAAAAGATTGTTTATCTCGCAGCTGTCCTGTTAGGCATGGTCAGCTGCACAAGCGAAGAGTACGTTGGCGACCGCAACCTCAAGGAAGCCAACGAGCAGGCTCCCATCAGCTTCGGCTTCGACGTGCCAACACCCACACGTGGCAGCGACACCGATGCCCAGAAGTTGGGCTATGCCTTCAAGGTCTATGCCACAAAGACCGTCAACAGTGCTGTCAGCAATGTCTTCGCTACCGACCAATACAGTACGGCTTCGGATGCCTCATTCCACAATAAGGCCTACTGGGTATGGTACACCACCAATACTGCTGGTACGACAACATCGAACACGCACAATTGGGAGTATGTAGGGCAGACAGGCACCATCACTCTGCCAGAGAGTAAGAGCCTCACCCTGTCGACCGACCAGACCATCAAATACTGGGACTACGATGCCAGCCAGTATGACTTCGTGGCCTACACCACCACCGTAGGCACTCCCACCATCACGAAATACACCACGGCGGGCTTCACCGTGCAGGCAACGCCCGACGAACTGGCCGGCCTCTATATTGCCGACAAGGTGACGGTCGCTGCAGCCAACATCGGCGATGTGGTGCAGTTCACCTTCCGCACCGGCGCCACGAAGGTGCGCCTCGGCATCTACGAGACCATCCCCGGCTACGAGGTGAAGAATGTCACGTTCCTGCCATACAATACATCTGGATTCACACAGTCCACGACAAATGCCCTCCTTTCCGGTTCGTTCCATGGCAACAACACAACAGATGATCGTGACACCAAGGGAGTCTATAACGTCACCTACAATACCACCACCGGCATTCCCGAATTTGCCTGGTCAACGGCTACCACAGCCAATTATTTCGACTTCGGCACCTTTAACAGCTCTTCGGCCTTGGGGGTCACCTCCACAGCTCCGACCTGGGCCACCGGCAGTGCCGACTACGTGAGTGTGAAGCCCAACCAGGAGCACAACGCCAACATGATCATGAAAGTAAACTACGAGCTGTACAACGCCGTCACCCACGAGACCATCAAGGTGAAGGGAGCCACAGCCGTCGTACCCGCCATGTACATGAAGTGGAACCCCAACTACGCCTACACCTACCTCTTCAAGATCAGCGACAACACCAACGGCACCACGGGCACCGTAGGTACCAGTCCTGCGGGTCTCTATCCCATCACCTTCGATGCCGTGACGATAGCTGCTACAGACACAGAGGAAGGTTCAGTCACGACGGTATCCACGCCATCCATCACGACCTACCAGGCCGGTTCAGTATCATCGGCAGGCATCACATACGCCGTCACCGACAAGCCCATCTACATCACGGTCAACACTGAGGGCACATTAGCCAGCCTGACAACAACGAACACAAAGCTGTACAGCGTAGCAGCCGGCACGACCGAGGCCAGTCTGATGACGGTTGCTCCCACGACCGCAGCCACCGGTCTGAGCATCCTCAGTGCCGAAGAGACTGTGAATAGTGTCACCTTCGCCAGCGGCACGGCTGCAAAGTTCACGCCTACGGCAGCAGGCACCTACGCCGTGGAGTACACGGATGGCGACTCGAACAAGCACTACAAGGTAGTAGTAGTAGGCTCATAGGGCCTATGGGGCTCATGGGGCTCATGGGACCCATGGGACCAATAGGGCCCATAAGACCAATAGGGCCAATAAGGCCAATAAGGCCAATAGGACCAATGAGACCCATGGGACCAATAGGCCCCATAAGACCAATAAGACCAATAAGAAAAAAAAAAGAGCTTATGCTTCACGAACCGCAACCTTTCCTCCCCAGGAAGGGAAACTACAAAGGGCTGATCGTCTACCAGAAGGCAGAGTGCATCTACGACCTGACATACTACTTCGCACACCATTTCTTCGTGGAGCGGAAAGACCGCACCATCGACCAGATTATCCAGGCAGCGCGTAGCGGGAAGCAGAACATCGCCGAAGGGTCGGCAGCAGCCTCCACCTCAGCGGAGACAGAGTTGAAGCTCATGGGAGTGGCAAGGGCCAGCATGCAGGAGGTGCTCGCTGACTATCACGACTACCTGCGCACCCGTAGTTTAGAGAAATGGACTGTCGATGACCCGCGTACCCGGCAGGTGCAAGCCTTCTGCAAGGCACACAACCGTCCTGAGGACTACACCAAGGATATCGACAAGCGGTCGGCAGAGGCTATCGCGAATATCGCCATCACGCTGATACACCAGTTTGACCAGATGATGGGCCGTCTCCTCGACCGTCTGCAGAAGGATTTCACCGAGAAGGGAGGCATTCGCGAACAGATGACCGCCGCCCGTCTTAGCTACCGCAACGACCAGAAGGCACATATCGCCCAACTGGAACAAGAGAACACACAGCTGAAAGCCCGCATCACCGAGCTGGAAGCTCTACTGAAAGAGAAAGGAGGGAGAGCATGAGAATAAAGAGAAAGATAAGCCCCATAGGGCCCATAAGACCCATAAGACCCATAGGGCCCATAGGGCTCATAGGACTCATGGGACTCATAGGACTCATCCTCCTCACAGGCTGCTCACACGACACGGCCGATGATAACGGTCTGTCACAGGGCGAGACACCCATCACCTTCAGTGCCTCGTTGCCAGAGGATGAGGAAGTGACACGCGCCGACCAGCCGCTGAGCGACCAGACTCATACCTTTCACGTGTGGGGATACAAGAATGACGGCTATGAAGGCGGAACCTACACCTCCTACCAACAGGTATTCCCCGGCTATCAGGTAGACTGGACAGCCAATACCGCTCACACGACGACCACGAACACCCACAACTGGGAGTATGTGGGCATAGGCAGCGACCCGGAAGAGCAGACCATCAAATACTGGGACTGGGCCGCCCTCGCCTACCGCTTCTTCGGAGCCACCAACTGGGGCGGTGAGGACAATGGCACCTATGAGGCCAATAAGACCTATGGGCCCCATGAGACCTATGGGACCCATGAGCCCCATGAGCCCTATGAGACCTATGAGACCTACACCCTCTCCGCGAGCGTCGATGCCGATAACGTGGATGCGGCCCCCTACTTCTCCGAGCTATGGTTCAGCACGGGTAATCCCGTAGACTATCCCGACAAGCAGTTCGGACAGCCAGTGAAGCTGCGGTTCGTGAAACCCTTTGCCCGTGTGCGCTTCCTGTTCACCTTTGCTGAAGACCTACATAGCACCCGTGCCGACATGGCGCACATCAGGTTCTTGCCTAACACCCCGCAAACGATAGCCCGCGCCGGCATCGTCAGCGTGGCCTACCCACTGAAAGGCACAGCCACAGAAGCCCGCTGGAGCACAAGCAACACAACAGGCATCAGTGCCTTCACCATCGACTGGTACGAAGACCCGGGGACACCTGCCAGCGACACCGACCCCGAGACGTATCCTAACAGTCCCTGTCACTGGTACACCGTGCTGCCTGCCGACGTTCAGGGTGACTATGCCGTAGAGATGTCGCTGGTGACCAGCGAGATACGCCGTGCCGTCGTACCAGCACAGTATATGCGCTGGCAGGCAGGCTATCAATATACGTATCAGTTCAAGGTGACCACCGGCGGCGGCATCGTCTTCGACCGCATCCAGATAGGCATCAACGAGTGGACAGAGGCACAGGGAGGCAACAAGCAGCACGCTGTGTACAACTGGTGAAACATACAAGATAACCATGAAGAAAAGACGCTATATAACATGGATGATGGCGGCAGGAGCAGTACTTCTGTCCGGCTGCGAGAGTGACAACGGCAGAGAGGCCGCTGACGGACACCGCATTCCCCTGGAGGTGATGGCCGTCAGCCAGTCATTTCTCGACATAGAACCATGGAGCACCCGTGAGGGAGGCACCGCCGTTGCCGGCACGACGCGCGGCACGTGGCAGGAGGAGCTGCCCGCCGGCTACATGCCCTACAACGTGCTGTTTCCTACCACGACCCCCGAGCACACCACCATCGGTGTGTTCCTGACGCCAGAGCGCACCGACGCCGTAGGCAACTTCGTCTATATAGGCACCGACAGTCACGGCACCCCCACCAACGACTGGCTCTCGACCATCAGTATCAAGGAGGGGCAGACCTACTATCTCTATGGTTTCATGCCCCGTCAGGGAGCAGAGACCGCCACCATCACGTCACCCAACGGCAGTGGCGGCGATGACTTCAAGAACGGTGCCGTCATGCAAGTGAACAACTTCAACACGCTGACAGCGGCCGACGTGAGTGTCATCGTCGGTGTGCGTGCAGCCGCCAGCAATGAAGATATTTCAGCCCCGGCGAGACCCGTGGAGCTGGGAAAATTTGAATATCAGGCACAGGAGGAAGACCACAACTACGTATTCATCCTGCTGAAACACATATACGCCGGTCTTCACCTGAAGGCCAGCATTGACGCCGAATATCACAAGCTGCGCACCATCAAGATTACCAGGATGGAGCTGGAAGCTATCGACATACCCACGGTGTGCGACCTGACGGTCAGCATCGCCGCCAACACCACCAACAGCGACCCCGTGACGAGCATCGTATTCGACACGGAGGGCAAGCCGACAGGCAGTCCCCGGCTGCAGCTCTTCCCCCACATCAGCATTCCCGATACAGAGTTAGAGCTGCAAGAGACGGTGCCTGAGAGTTTCCTGAGCTGTTTTGCGCCTTCGAAATGTCAGGAGTTCAACATCCACACCACCTACGATGTCTACGACCGCCACGGCAACCTCATCCGCAAGGGGTGCACTGCGGTGAACCACATCAGCAAGGAGAAGATACAGGGTCTGGACCATATCGGTGCCGGCGAGATATTCACCGTGAACTTAGTGGTGAGGCCGACATACCTGTATGTGCTGTCAGAGCCTGACCTTGACAACCCGAGTTTTGAGATAAACTGAAAATACGAAATATGACCAATAAGACCAATAGGGCCAATAAGACCAATGAGACCTATGGGACCAATAGGACCAATAGGACCAATAGGACCAATAGGACCAATAAGACCAATGGGGCCCATAAGACCCATAGGACCCATAGGACCCATAAGACCTACGGTAGCTGCGCTCTCCTCGCACTGCTGCTACTCGCTGGTGTGCTTCATGCACAGGCACAGGCACAGTCATCACCGCAGGTGCACATCGGCGGCAATGTCTATGGCGGAGGTGAACAAGGTGTCGTCAATGGCAATGGTAATGTGACCATCAAGAATGGTACGCTCACCGGCGACGTGTATGGCGGCGGCAACTTAGGCGACCTCACAGGCCAGACGACAGTGACACTGCGGGGCGGCGACATGCAAGGTGCCGTCTTCGGCGGTGCCCGCATGGCCGACGTGGGCAAGTCTACCCTGGTGAACATCGACGGCGAACACCAACTGCACGACATCATGTGCAGCTGGGTCTTCGGCGGCAACGACATCTCCGGCAGCATCGGTTCCGACATGGACGGCACCGAAAGCCCACGCATAGCCACTGCCGACATAGACAACACCTTCCATACCCATGTCTACACTACGAAAGAGCGCATCTCCGAAGACCCGTCAGCCCCCTACCACATCTATGTAGGTCAGATGTTCGGCGGCGGCAACGGTGACTATACCTTCGAGTCCGTCAGCGACAGCGAGGATCCCGACTACGGCAAATACCGCATCATCCGCGGTCACGACAAGACGGTGGTGGGCACCATCCCTGCATCGATGCTCCCTGCCGGTGCGACATCGCTGCCCAAGCCCGAGGTGGCGCGCAGCTACGTCAACGTAGGCGGCGGCATCTACGGCTACGTGTTCAACGGTGGCAACAATGCCACCATCACGGACAAGGCCGTCATCAGCATCAACAATACGAGTGCCATCACCTCGAAATGTACGCTTCCTACAGGCATGGCATTCGACCTCGACGACTATACACGCCGTGAGTCGCTCAATATGAACAGCGTCAACAACCCTATCGACCTGCGCCTCATCAAGATGGGTCTGAACCTCTCCACCTTTGAGACCGGCAACCACTTTCTGCGTGTCTTCGGCGGCAACAACCAGGCCGAGATGTCCATCATCCCGACATGGGACCTGCGTGCCGGCAAGATCCGTGACCTGTACAGCGGCGGCAACAAGGGCGACATGACCAACTATGCGGGCATCCTGCTCGAGATACCGAAGACCTCCGCTATCGAAGTGACCAACGCCTATGGCGGCTGCCGCATGGCCAACGTGCGCCCGATGCGCAACGGTGTGGAGGAACTCACCGTGTCGAGCTACGACCTGAACATGGCCCTGGGCCTGCCCGAAAACACCTATAGGTTCCCAGACAACCTGTCGGCCCGCATCCTGGTGCGCGGTGGCCGCATCCACAACGTCCATGGCGGCAACGACATCACCGGCAACGTCTTCGGCGGCACGGCCGTGGGTGTCTACACGAGCATCAGCGGCGACGTGTACGGCGGCGGCAACGGCTCTTATGCCTATACCGACAATGCGGAGCTGAAGGACGACATCATCTGGGGCGACTTCTACTACGACCCGACGCAAGACGGTGCTGCCTCGTCGGTCGATGCCCTCAACGCCTTCCGCCCCAACGTGGAGCAGGTGTCGCTGCGCATCGTTGGCGACAGCGAGTCGGAGAAGACCATCATCGGCGGTGCCATCTACGTGGGTGGCAACAGTGCGACCCTGCTGGAGAAGACCGCCGGCCGCGACAGGGTCGAGCTGAAGATTGGCTCGCATGCCTATGCCGACAACGTGTTTCTGGGCAACAATGGCGAGCTCATGGTAGATGCCTCTGTGGGCGGCACGCTGGCTACCTATGCCGGTGCTGTCATCAGTTCGGACCAGAGCGTACATGACTTCAGCACCCTCGACCTGACCGATGCGGAAACGTTTGCCAAATACATGAACGGTGCCGCCATGAGAAAGATGCCCCGCGTCGTGTTTGACGGAGAGGGCAACGACCCTGGTGTGTACGAAGACTACAGTTCGTTCTTCGGTTCTTTCTTCTGCGGCGGCAACCGCGGCAGCATGATACAGCCAGGCCTGACCACCATCGACTTCAACCACAAGGTCATCATCTACGACAAGCTGGTGGGCGGCTGCAACAATGCCGACATCCCCGTGCAGACAGGTACCGTCACTACCATGACCGGCGAGCACTCCACCGGCACGGCCACCATGCAGCTCAATGCCAGCTACCGCGGCGGCTTCATAGGCAGTCCAGAGGAGCAGCAACAGCCCCTGTACACAGATACCGACGGAGAGACCATCAAGGACCGCCTTGTCCTCAACCTCAACGGTCTGGAGATACGTCCCCTGCGTTGGAAGGAGGGCAATGAGAAAGAACTGGAGTGGAATACCATCAGTGCTGCCGACGGCAGTATTGTAGCTCCCGGCACGGGCGGTGAAGGCTCTGCTGCCACCGCTGCCGACCTGGACCGCCGTCTGAAGGGCGGCAACATCTACGGAGGTTGCTACACCTCAGGCCACATCCACGGCAACGTCATCATCAACCTCAACGGTGCCATCATCAAGAAAGACGATGTCTTCGACATAGTGGAGACAGCGACCGACGTGCTCTACGACTCGGAGCCCCACACCATCGTGAAGCGCAACTCGGGCGTGCTGCTCGACGAGCAGGGCATGGATGCCCTTGGACAGTCACTCAACGTCTTCGGCGGCGGCTGCGGTGAGGGTACCGAGATATGGGGCAGTACCACGGTGAACCTGCTGAAGGGCTATACCTTCCAGATATTCGGTGGCAGCGAGCACGGTGTCATCGGTAAGCGCAGCGGCGTGGACAGCCAGCTCAACTATGCCGCCGGCACACTGGACTACGACCCGCGTTTCAGCACCACCGTGAACCTGAACGGCCGCTATCCGGGCGTCCCTATCGGCGAGGAGACCGCCGTTGGCTTGGAGAGTGCCGAAGATGTACGTCAGAACATGTCCGAGGCCGAATTCATCTATGGCGGCGGTTTCGAGGGCGACGTGGCCGGCAACTGCACCATTAACTTAGACAACGGCCGTCTGTTCAACTCATTTGCCGGAGCCTGTAATGCCACCATACTGGGGCATACGGAGACCTACATAGGTGTCAGCGGCTTTCCCTACATACGCGACCACATCTACGGTGGCAACGACCTGGGTGGCAGAATCCTGGGCGAGGGCGACATGAGCAGCCACGTCACGGCGACCACCCTGCCCCTTGTCTATAAATATGATGAAAGCAGCGGTACAGCCGACGTGCTGAAAGCCTCGGCCTACGTGGAGTACCGGAAGGGTCATGTCGTCAACATCTTCGGCGGCTGCTACGGCGACTACGACTACGGCAACCCACGCTACGACAAATACACCTACACCCTTGGCGGTGTGGGGACAGTCATCAATGACGACCCCGTGGACGAGGATGCCGTCGGCAATCTCGGCATGGCCCGTGACGGTTTCTCCAAGCCCCGCATGGGCAATGCCTTCGTCAACTTCCGTCCCGTCAGCAGCAACAGTCCCTACAACACCGTCAGCCGTATCTTCGGAGCCGGCCAGGGTCACACTCAGGACTCCGACCGCGACATCATGCAGGAGCGCAGCTACGTGCTCATCAACATCCCTGAGAGCTCCGACAACTTCGCCTCCCTCGAAGTGTTCGGTTCCGGCAGCTTCAGCGGCTTAGGTATGGAGAAGAGTTTCGACGTGACCCATGCCACCCCCGACCGCTACACGGCCGTCATCGACCTCATCAGCGGCACCATCCAAAATGTCTTCGGTGCCAGCTACAATGAGGGCATCACACGCCGCACGATGGTCAACGTGCCCAGTGGCTCGAAGATTCGCGTGGGCAACATCTTCGGCGGCGGCTACGGTAACAACACCTTCCTGGCCTGCGATGCCTATGACAGCAACGTCAACTATGCCAGCAACGATGCCACCGTCACCGGTGCCATCTTCGGCGGCAACAACCAGGAGCGCCGCACCATCTACGCCCACGTCAACATCCGGTCTACCGTCTGGTCAGACAAGGACAAGGGCTATCAGGCCAGCATCTATGGTGCCGGCCGCGGTGCCAACACATGGGCAGAATATACCGAGGTGAACCTGCTGAGCGGTGCCAGGATCTACGAGGTCTACGGCGGCGGCCAGCAAGGCAAGGTGCTCAATGCCCGCAGCAACCAGCACTACATCAACCACTACAAGCCCACCACATGGCCTGCGGGCACGCCCAAGGCAGGTCAGCAGTTCACCAACCGCGACTGGGTGATTGCCTGGAAGGTAGGCAACGGCTACGACCCTGACCACACCGTCGTAGGCTACGACGAGTTTGGCGGCACCAACGGCGGCACGCGCTACTTCCAGAACCTGCACACCAACCTGGGCAACCCATGGATAGTACGCCCGGCCGAGTACGACGAGCGCCAAGAGTCGCGCGTCCCCACGGAGCAGCTTTTCAAATACAACACCAACGTCATCATCCACGAGGGAGCCACCGTAGGCAACTATGCCTATGGCGGTGGCTATGGTGAGGCCGCCGTCGTGGCGGGCACCACGTATGTAGCCCTCCTTGGCGGCACCGTGGTGAAGGACATCTACGGTTCAGGCACCAGCGGCGACGTGAAAGACCTGCAAGGCAACGGCTACTACGACAGTGTCAACAACCTCAAGGGCTACACCGCCAGCACCAACGTGTACATCAAGGGCGGCTGGGTACGCAACGTCTACGGCGGCGGCTGGCGCGGCGACGTAGGCCGTCACGATGCGCCGGCGGGACTGTCAGCCGATGCTAAGAGCTACATGGCCATCAGCAACAGCGCCTCGACACCATATACCGTGGGGTCTGACGACATCGTGAGCGGCGACATCGACGGCCATGCCCATGTGGCCATCGGCGATGAGGACACTGCCGAGGATTTCGGCAAGTGGATTGACAGCGACGGCGACGGTGTGGGCTACCTGAGCGGCATCCCCTGCGTCATCCGCAGCGTCTATGGTGGCGGCGAGGGCGGCTCCGTCTTCGGTGAGACCCACGTCACCATCCACAACGGCTACATAGGCTACCGCTTCGACGGCAGCCAGAGTGGTGACTACGCTCCCAACGCGAGCACCGGCCTCGACAGCCGCTACGTCGAGGAGATACACGACTGGGGAAACAGCGACCCGCTGAAGCGCGAGAACGGTCTGCAGGCATCGGGCAACATCTTCGGCGGCGGCTATGTGGCCAACAGCTATGTTGACCACTCCATCGTTGACATGTACGGCGGTATTGTGCGCGGCAGCCTCTTCGGCGGCGGCGAGATAGGTCCCATCGGCCGTGGCTCGGCAGCAGCGGAAGCCCCCGTTGACGAGACGGCGGGTGACTGGCACAACAATATCGCCAAGATATACAAATCAGGCAGCACCCACGTCTACCTGTACAGCGGCCACGTCATGCGCGACATCTTCGGTGGCGGCCGCGGCTACGACAGCTGGGGCGGCGATGGCTACATGACCGAGGCCGAGCAGCCCCTGATGGACCTCAGCTCGAAGGGTTACGTCTTCGGTCGCACGGAGGTGCGTATCCGTGGCGGCGAGGTAGGTCGCAGCGACAACGTGATGAAGGCCGACGGTTCGTTCGGCTACGGCAACGTCTTCGGCGGCGGCGACGTGGGCTACGTCTTCAGCGGCAGCGGCAAGAAGAAAGGCAGCGACCCCCTGACCGTCAACAGTAGCGACGGTCTTCCTACCGATGGCGGCGGTTACTATTACTATAAGGACAACATAGCCAATGGTATGACCCTGGACTGCCGCGTGGTCATCGAGCCGTGGTGCAAGGCCAAGGAAGACATAGGCACCGTGAGCTACCCCATGTATGTAGAGGGCACGAACAGCATCGGCAAGATCATCTTCACGCCCGAGACGCTCACCAGCACTTTCAAGAAGGGTGACTACGTGCCCATCGGCTACCTCAACCAACTGAAAGACAAGACCACTCCCGAGGGAGCTGCCGCATGGGCCAAGCTCGACGACCACGGTGTCATCATCCACAACGCCATCTTCGCCGGCGGCAACGTCACCATCGGCAGCGACCAGATATTCATCAACACAGGTACCGTCTTCGGCAATGCCACGGTCAACCTGCGCGACATCTACAACCGCGACCTCGTCACCATCGGCACCGAGCGCATCGGCGGCATCTATGGCGACGGCAACCTCACCTTCGTCGATGGTTTCCGCGAGATACATATCGACAACTACGGCACCGACTTCTACCACCTGATAGCCAGCGACATCGACAAGAGCGACTACGACAGGCTGGACGACCGCGAGAAGGCCTACTACAAAGTGAGCCTGATGTGCATCAAGGAATGTACGGACCGCGAAGGCCACACCTACCACCCGGGCGACCGACTGACGTCAGAGGAGTTCAGGCAGCTGTTCGTCTATGATGCCACGGCAGACCCCGGTACCGTCCAGTATATAGACCAGGAGGGGCACTACAACATAGACTACTGGACGGAGAACGGCTACAACATCTATCAGGGCCGCATCCTCAACACCCTGCAGCGTGCCGACTTCTGCGGTGTCTACGGCAGCCGCCTGGTGCTCTTCGGCGCCCGCGACCGTGTGCCCGAGAAGGCCGACTACACCGAGTACACCATCAACCGCCTCGGCGAGCTGTCGCTCAACCAGCGCGAGACCCAGGCTGCCGGCGAGGAATCCACTAACCAGAAGCACGGCAACTACTTCGGCATCTACAACATCGTGAACTACCTGGGTGCGCTGACCAGCGACGTGCGCTTTGACTCTGAGCGCACCACCAAGAGTACGAAGGACGGCACCGCCGCCGACGGCAAGACGTTCTTTGACTGGAAGAACGACGCGCCCAAGAGCCGCAAGCGCAACAACGGCAGCTCGCCCAACGAGGTGGCCCTGGCATCGGGCGTGCACTTAGACCTTATCAGCGAGCTGACCGAGCAGCACACCGACACCGTGTGGGGCTACGTCACCGGCGTGGTGCAGCTCGACCTCATCGACGTAAAAGTAGGCATGGGTGGCGGCTACGTCTATGCCAAGAACGAGCACGGACTGAAGAAGTGGCACGGTCAAGGCAACACGGACGGCCAGCCCGTGTGGGACAAGGTGACGCTGTCGCCCTACAACCTGACGGCCCGCACCTACCGCCGCTATGAGTACGACGAGACGCAGAAGAACTACATCGAGACGTCGGGCAACTTCGTACACAGCGACAAGGAAATTGTAGACGACTGCTTCCCTGTACACGAAGCCTACGAGGACACGGGTGACAAAAAGGCATCGCCCGCCCACTACTGGTACATCAAGGGCTACATCTACGTCTACGACCAGTACATCTCGGCCTACACCGGCTCGGCCAATGCCTATGCCCAGACGACCTCTATCCCGCTGACACTCTCGGCATCGGCCTTCGGCAAGATCACGCTGCGTGAGGTGCAGCCCAACCGCTATGCCTACTACGACCGCAACAACCAGCCCATCGGCACGAACATGAGCCACATCACGGCCAACAACATAGAATACGAGCTGGGGCAGCCCATCGACTACTGGCAGTGGAGCCTGCTCAGCGAGAGTGACCAACGGCTGTTTGTCCCGATGGTGTACAACGTGGTGGAAGAGTTCAAACTGGGCGACCACATCTACCAGAAGGGCGACGTCATGTTGCCGGGGGCCTACAAGGCTCTGAGCGGCACCCCCTACATCAGGAGCTACGACGAGACTGGTGCCGAGACATGGGTCGATGCCACCAGCGTCGATGCCACGAAGACCATCGACTTCTACGTGCGTCCGGCCAACAACGTCAGCCACGACACGGGCTATGCCCTGACCTTCGACATGACCAACCCCAACACATGGGACAAGTACTACACGAATCTGAGCGACCGCACCACGAGCAAGCGTCTGAGGGACTACAACAAGCTGGACGACAGTAAGCGCGGCAACTATATCGAAGGCCCCACCTACTCGCCCTATGCCACCGGCGTCTACGGCCAGCGTGCGTACTCCAAGTCGGAGATCGTCTTCGGCAATGTCGTCACAGCCTACAACAGCATCCCCAGCGAGACGCGCTCCGGCCTGACAGATCAGGCCGAGATAGCACAGGCTTGGGTTGCCACCGAACCCGTCGTCGGCCAGTACCTTGAGAACGGCGTGCTGAAGGAGGAGACCATCAATACCGGCACGGCCGTCTACGCGGCCCGGTACGAGAACTGGTCTGACATCAGCAGCAAGATGTCGCCCGCCAAGGTATGCACCAGCACGCTGAAGCTCGCCGACGACGACTATGTCTACGTAGGCACGCTGTTCTCCGGTAGCGACGAGACGGCACTGAAGTCGAAGCTGATGACACTCTATTCATGGACCGAGACAGAGGCCGGCAACTACCTTGACAACTACCTTGACGATGCCTGGTACTGCACCAACGGCGGACTCTATGGCGGCCAGGTGTTCGAGAAGGGCAAGCCCTACCACCTGATAGAGACGTGGAGCAGCATGAGCGAAGCCGACCGTGCCGCGTTCTACTACAACTACGACGGCCTCGACCTGCTCATAGACCCCACCTTCACCGACCTCAGCAGCTACGGCTACGGCTACAAGCCGCAGTACGACGGCTATAAGCCTTGGTATGGAGAGGACACCTATGACGAGCAGCCGTACTATGGCCTTGACTATTTCAAAAATGATGTTGACAAGGCTGCCTTCTTCCGTGCCGGCATCAACGACCCGCAGATCTACTCCGAGAGCCAGCCCATCGACTACGAGGCTGAGTTCAAGCCCGATGCCACCCTCATCTCCGCCCTCACGGCTTCGGGGCATTACAATGCAGCTGAAGGTGGCTATCTGACGTACACATACAAAGACGAGACGGAAACCACTCGGACGAAAGTGATACATACAGGCTACGACAACCGCATAGACCGCGAGGACTTCGAGAAGATACCCAACGAGCGCGTACACTGGTCGCCCATCACGGTCACCAATCCGGGTAACTACTATGTGGTGAAGGAACCCTTCATACGTGGCGGCATACCCTACACCGTCGGCGAAGTCATAGACCTCGAAGTGTACCAGAACCTGGGTTCGTATCAGGCTAACATTGAGACCATCAACTTCCCTGATACAAAAGACGAACATGGCAATTATCTCTATGTACAGAAGACGATCGACGAACACAATATAGAGCACTGGCAACCCATGCACTACTACTACTGCCGCGAGTCATACGTAGTAGGTGAGCATGGTGAGGGTGTAGGATTCGAGAACCTGGTCCTGACAGAAACGAAGCAGCAGTATGACGTAGGCTCAACAGTACCGCAGTATATCCTCATCAACCAGGCTAACTTCGACAAGCTGGTGAACCTACAGGCAGGCTTCGTCATCCACGGCACGACGCCCGTGGAGACCTCGACGCTCTACGTCAGCCGCGAGTCGAACATCTACGACCTGCAGAAGGAGAAGATCATCACGGCCGTCTTCCTCTACGAGTACCACGAGAGCGACGAGAGCGGCCACAACCTGGTGCCTATGTCCGAACGACACATCGTGAACATACACCTGAAGTTCGAGTCGGGCGTGCCCGAGATAGGCCCGCTGGAGAAGCCCGCCACCGTCATACCCGGCAACAGCGTGGGCATGAAGATACCAAGCGTGAAACCCGGCGCCTTCGAGATTACCAGTGCCGGATGGGAGATGTTTGCCAATGCCGGCGATGCCGCGCTGCACCGTAACGGCATACCCTACTACAACAACGCCACCGACCTGTACTGGTACCAGAACGACTACTACGTGGCCTATTATGCCCAGACGTACCTCGGCCGCACCTACTCGAATGCCGTACAGTTCACCGTGGCCAACTACCACGACCTGGGCAAGGTGATGGACGACAAGGAGCACCACTACTACATAGACCACAAGGACGTGGACCGCGAGCCGAAGATATACCTCAACGACTACAGCTCGCGTGACGACGGCAAGGACGGCGCACAGCTGCTGAAGGAACTCGTCGACCTGTCGTACTACCCGAAGACCTATGACGATGAAACAGAGGAGCCCATAGCCATCAGCGACGGCAGCGACCTCGATGGTCACATCCCGCTGGAGCGTACTGCTGCCGGCGAGACCGTCAAGCCGATGCGCGGCGGCAAGTACCTGGAGTTCATCATCAAAGCCGACCAGCACCACACCGGCACGTGGACACCGATAGGCAGTGCTGCCGGCAGCTGCTTCCAAGGCACGCTCCACGGCGACGGCCATACCATCAGCGGCCTGGACCACTCGCTCTTCGGCCACCTCTGCGGCGATGTCTACAACCTCGGCGTGACAGGCACGTTCACCTCGGCCGGCATTGCCGACGAGGGTGAAGGCTACGTGGAGAACAGCTGGGTGATGAGTTCGGCGACGACAGGATTCGCTGACGATGTGCGCGCCGTGCTGGGCAACCCGATGCGTGATCCGTCAGGCAGCAAGCCGAAGCAGATAGTGAACTGCTACTACCCCCAGACCAACCCGTACAAGGTGACCACCGAAGACGTGCACGGACTGGCCATGGCGAAGCCGCTCAATGAGTTCTACAACGGCGAGGTGAGCTACGACCTCAACGGCTTCTACCTGCACAAGCGCTTCAACGACCACGTCACCGGACAGTCGCAGCCCAACACCTACAAGTACTGGGACGCCGACCATGCCAACGCCGACGGCACGCTGCCACTGAAGGATGGCCGGTACATGACCGAGACCGACTATGCCCTCTTCTACGTCGAGGACCGCTATAGCGACGGCGACTTCATCTATGCCGGCGGCACCGTGCCCGAGAGCGACGACCAGCGTTTGTACCATGACCCGAGTGACGGCAGTATGTACTACTATGCCATCTGGCCCGACGACTACCTGTACTTCGGCCAGACGCTGACCTACGGATGGGACGACAGCCGTGCCCACCAGGACACCCCGTCGGCCATCAACAAGACAGCGACCCGACTGCTGAGCGACCGCAACAACAACCGCGTCTACCGTGCACCGGCCTACTTCAGCAACAAGAAGATGGACGTGGCCCACTTCAACCCATACGCCATCTTCGCCTCACAGTCGAAGGACGGCACGCGCGAAGCCTTCGTAGGCCTGACGGCCATCGACTTCACGGGCTACAACGACGTGGCCAACGGCTACCAGCGCAAGCGCGTCACCACCAACGGCTATAAGGACGTGGCCAGCGGCGAGGGTGCCTGGTATCCGCCACTGCTCGATGACGACGGTCTGCTCGACTTCATAAACTACAACGTCACGAACAACCTGCTCGTCTTCATACCGCAGCCTACAGCCACTGCCACTGATGCCGCTACCGCGACCTACACGGCTGTGACCAACCGCCTGCAGGAGCCTGAGTATGGCGAGAGCAGCGAGGGCTACCGCCGTGTGTACTGGTTTACCAACATCAACGAGGTGAGCGGCCACCGCGTCGTGAGGAATGCCAGCGGCACGGGCTACACCGCTCCTACCGACCACTTCCTCGTAGACAAGCACGACTTCAACTGCCCCATCGAATACACGATGGCCGGCGGCAAGCGTATGTGGTACCAGCGTCGCCCCGCCAGCTACGTTGACATGAAAAAGGGCTGGGAGTCCGTCAGCCTGCCGTTCACAGCCGAGATTGTGAGCACACAGGACAAAGGTGAGCTCACCCACTTCTACAGTGGCAGCCGCAGCAGCCACAACGACACGGGCACGAAGTACGGCCACGAGTACTGGCTGCGCCAGATAGCAGATGACAGCAGTCTCACACAGGCCGAGGACGATGAGGGTAACACCATCGCCGGCGTCTACGAGGCTACGTTCACCTACCCCATCGCCCCAGCCTCTGCCGATGCCGAAGCCGTAGGCGACAAGCAGTACACCAACAAGTTCCTGTGGGACTACTACTACAGTTACTCTGAACGTCGCGACGACAATACCGACCAGTACCGGCAGTACTACAACAGTAACCACACGTACGAAGACTATGTGTACAGTCATGCCGCACGGCCCTACATCATCGGCTTCCCGGGCAAGACGTACTACGAGTTTGACCTCAGCGGTGAGTGGAAGCCCTACAACACCTACGAGGACATAGACCTGATAGAAAAGCAAACCGTCACCTTCGCCTCGCACCCAGGCACCACCATCAGGGTGAGCGACGACGAGACGGCCAGCTACACGGCCGGCACAAAGCATGGCTACAGCTACGCTTTCCGTCCCAACTACCTGAGCCACAGCCTCAACCCCGCCGCGGCGCAGCCCAGCGGATTTGAGTCAGCAGCCTACTATCAGCTCAACGCTGCCGGCGACCGCTACGAGAAGGTGGTGAGCACGAAGGAAGACCCCGAGGACCCGTCATCGGCCGACGTATGGGCCAAGGCGGTGCCCTTCCGTCCCTACTTCGTAGCAACGGCCGTCAGCCCGAGCCGCCAGAAAGACAGGCTGCCGGCACAGGCCATCACCTTCGGCAGCACGACTGACATCGGCGACATGGACATGACGGCCCACTACAACGGCAGTGACGATGGCGGTCTGCTCATCTACGCAAAGAAGGGTAAGATTGTCGTGGAGTCGCAACGTAAGACGGAGGCCACCGTGCGCATCCTGACGACCAGCGGCCTGACGGTCAACACGTTCGCCATACAGCCCGGCGAGACCGTGGAGACCCCCATCCATGCCACTGGCATCTACATCGCCAACGGCAAGAAGCTGCGCGTGGAAGGAAGATGATGATTACAGCAACACCACCCTGTACTCCATCCCTCTCGCCATCCGGCGGGAGGGATATTTTTGCTCGGGACGGTTCATCCAGTGCCCAATCTTCTCGAGGGTGCCCGGTGCCTCCTTGTAGCCCGCACCAAAGACCTCTTTCAGGCGGGCAGAGACCTCACGCAGCGTAAGCCAGCGCCCCTCGTCGGCAGATGACGGCTGACGGCAGAGCGACGCCAGCATCTCGCCGATGCCGCTGACGCGCTGGTAGCGGCGGTTAGCCTGCTGCAGCTCCTGTTCCTCGTCCTTCGTCAGCCAGTAGCGTTCGCCACGGCTGATCTCCTCTGCCAGCTGGGCATACACCTGCTGATAGTCGATGGGTGTCAGAAAGTCGATGATGCCTTTGGCCTCGACGCAGACGAAGCGTCGCGAGCCTGTAGGGTCGACGAGCGGCGTCAGGTCGTTGGTGGTACCGATGAACGAGGCATAGCGTCGGTGAGCCGAATAGGCCTTGCCGTAGGGCGGGCGGTACTTCAGCTCGGCTGTGGACACCAGGTATTTGAGCACTATCTGCTGTCGCTGCGTGACGCTGTCGAACTCGTCGAGGTTGATGAGTGCAAACGAGGTGAGGCCGAGGTTCAGGTCAGCCTCGTTTTTGAAGTTAATACGGTCGTTATAGTATTCGCGCAGCTCGCGGGGCAGCAGGATGCGGCAGAACGACGACTTGCCGCAGCCCTGACGGCCGATGATGAGCGGCACCAGGGCGTTGCCCGACTGCCCTTTGCCCTGCCACATGGCCACCATCGAGCGCATCCACACATGGAAAAGGTACGGCCACTGCGGGTCATCGGCCGGCACGCGGCGTGCCAGGGCGTCAATGCGGTCGCGGCGGTCCCACCGTGGCAGCCGGTCGAGATAGTCCTCTATGGGGTCGTAGAGTTCAATGTCGTCACTGCCCACATAGCGGCGTATATCCTTATCCCAGCATTTGATGCCCAGTTCCAGCGCCCGCAGCGTCATCGAGTTGCGGGCCTCCTCGGTGAGGTCCTGAAAGTCGAACCCCAGCCCAAGCCGGTGTCGATACTCGGCCACGCCACGCATCACGTTCTTGCGCAACTCGTAGTTCTCGCGCAGGAACATGTCAATACGCATGGTGAGGAGCGTCTCGGGAGGGATGCATCTCAGCCGGCTGTTGATGCCCTTGCGCGAGCGGTACTTGCCCTCGCTGCGCTTGCGGTAGGCATTGTCGAAGGTGAGGCGCACCAGCTGGCGGTCATCGCGGAAGGGCATGCGCAGCTCGGTCAACCGCAGGGCTGCCGCCTGCGGTATGTCGCTCTTGCAACAGTAGTCGGCAAGGGCCGTGAGCAGCAGGGCCGGGAAGTCGGGGTCGTCCTGACTGATGCCTGCCAAGTCGTCGTAGGCACGTGCCAGACAGAAATGATAGATGTGGTGGACGGTGAGCTGACGGTCCAGTCCCGGCGACAGCTCGTCGGACTCCGTGTCGGCCGTGCGCTTCACGACGACAGCCTTGCGCACGTCGCCCATATCGGCATAGAGGGGAATGGCATCGGGATTGTAACAAGCGTCGGGGTCGATGCTCATGTAGCAGGTGCGCTGCAGCCCGGGTTCGAGCTTTTCCACCGTCACGCCCAGCTGCATGTTGTAGGCCAGGCGTGCTTTCTCGTAAAGGTTCAGGTGGAAGCGCCGGATGTCGTCGTCGGTGGTGGGCAGGGGCACCTTGCCCGGAAGGCGTCCCGGGCAGACGATCTTCACGCTGTGGCCGCTGGCACCCACGAAGGCGAGCAGCGTATGGGGCAGCTGGGCCGCCCCCCGCCGGATGGCAGCCGCCTCGTCATAGTCAGTCAGGTTGTTGACTTCAAGGAGCACCAGTCCCATATAGCCCAGCCGCACACGCTGCCTGTTGCGGTTGACCATCTGCGTGGCGAAACACACACGGGGTATGTAGCGGGTGTAGTTGTTGGCTCCCTCGGTGGTGCCGTCGTCATGGCGGGCGAAGTACGACCAGGGGTAGATGGCCCTCAGGTCGTTGACTTCCTTCTCGTACCTCATTGTCCGCAGCGCTTCAGCCACCTGTTCAATCTCGACGAGGCGCGCCGTCTCCACGCCCTTCGTCATCTTTAATATTGTCACTTTCATGGATCTGTATGTTTTAGCAGTTATTAACTCTTGACGCTTCTATATAGTAACCGTTAAAAAATAACTTGGTATGATTAAAATACT
>JAFUSV010000038.1 GCA_017467565.1 Prevotella sp. | reverse complement strand
TGGCCGCAAAGAATCTAATACCACAAAAAACACAATTAAAAGATTATGGCAAAGATCTATTATCGCACGTACAAGAACCTGAACAAGAAGTCGAACGCCTACGGCAAGACTTACGCACGACTCATCAGCCAGGGCACCCTGGTCACCGACGACATCTGCCGCCACATCCAGAAGCACGGCACCATCTACACCTCAGACGTGGTGAAGGGCGTCGTCGAGAAGTTCATCAACTGCTTCGAGGAACTGCTCCTCGAGGGCTACAAGCTGAAGCTCGACGGACTGGGCACCTTCTACCTGGCAGGCCGCTGCGAGGGCGCCGAGGACGAGAAGACCTTCGATGCCTCGAAGTTCAAGTCGGTCATGGTGCGCTTCCTCGCCGACCAGTCGAAGAAGAGCGAGTACACCACCCGTCTGATGACCAGCAAGGCCAGCCTCGCCAACATCAAGACGCTCACCGAGGCAGGCGAAGAGGGCGCAGGCAGCAGTACTGGCGGGGACGACACGACTATTGAGAACCCGTAATTTAAGTGAAGAGTGAAAAGTGAAGAGTGAAGAATTTCCTGCCGGGTACCAACAGGTCTGACCTCACTCCTCACTCCACACTCCACACTTCACGAAAACATTCCACACTTCACACTCCACGAAGACACAAAAAACTTCAAATTTCAAACTTCAAACATCAAAAATGAAAAAGCCATGAAAAGATTTACATTGAAACGCATCGTCGAGATTGTCATCACCATCCTTACGGCTATCGTCACCACGCTGGGCACGCAGTCGTGCATGGGATGAAACCCGCCCGTAATTGAAGACAACATCGGACAACATGGGACAACTATTTTATAAAATCGGTCAACCGACCGATTCCCTCCTCCAAGGAAGTCCCGCCAACACACAGGAAAAAAGTTGTCCTAAGTTGTTCTAAGTTGTCTTTAAAAACACCAAGGGTAAGGCCCCCACCCGACCTCCCCGAGGGGAGGAGGAGGCCTAAAAGGACAAAAATCTTCAAAAATCTGACAATAATTTTTTCTGCAAAGGATTGTCGTCAGATTTTTTGAGGATTTTTGTCCGTTATGCCCTCCTTCGAACTCAGCGCACAAGGGTAACTATAATTCTCTCAATTCTCAATTCCAAATTCCAAATTCCCAAAGTAGAGGAAGGGAATCGACAAAAAATGCCCCTGGTGCTTCACAGCAGCAGGGGCTTCCACTTATTTCACTAAATAGTAAGTAATAATGATTATATATGTAGTCAGTAGTTGTTTCCGATGTTTTTATCTGGGCAGATTGAAGGCCTTCGTCATCTCGGCCATCTGCTCGTCGCTCATACCCTCTGGCTCAAAGCCCATGGCCTTGGCGTTGATGTAGATCTTGGCACTCTTGGACAGCACGTCTATCTGGTCGAAGGCATCCATCACGTCGAGACCCTTGGCAAAGACACCGTGCTTCTCCCACATCACCACGTCGTAGTCCTCGAGCTCCTTGAGCGTGGCATCAGCCAGCTCGTTGGAACCGGGCAGGGTGTAGGGTACGATGCCGAGTCCCAGCGGACAGAAGGCCTTGGTCTCAGGAATCATCGACCACAGTATCCGGGTCAGCACGTCCTTGCCGAGGAAGGCGCGGTTGTGGCTCATGGCTACCAGCTCGATGGGGTGTGTATGTACCGTAGCCTTGTAGGGCGAGCCTGTCTCAATGAGGTGTGCATGTACCGTCAGGTGGCTGGGCAGCTCGCTGGTGGGCATCACGGCATTGTCGGCAATGATGACGTACGAAGCGCAGTCATCGAGAATGCGGATGACCGAACCGTTGTCCATCGGCCAGCGTGCGAGGTCGCGCATGCGCTTGCCCGTACCTTTACAATAGAAATAGCATCCCTTCAGGGCTGGCAACGTCACACCTATTTGCTTCACATCGCTGATAGCCGGCATCTGACGCATGTCGTCGTCCACCCACTCCGTGACGTTCACAGTGATGTTACCTCCGTTGCGCTCAGCCCACCCGTTTTGCCACAGGTAGCCGGCCACTTCGGCAATCTTGTCCACCTCGGCTTTCAAACCAGGTCTTCCTTCCAGAATACTTTTCATTATTATTGTTGTAGTTGTTAATTTCGCTGCAAAAGTACACACATTTTTTCTTATATCCCAATAATATTTGATTTTTCTCCCCAAAATTATGATTTTTTAATTGATTTATATCAAAAAACAACTACTCAGCGCCACTCATTTCTATAACAAAAAGCGCCACTCATTTCTAAAACAAAAATCTTCAAAAATCTAACGAAAATCTTTCTTTTAATCCTGTTTAGCCACGCCAAAACATTATTGTGAGATTTTTGAAGATTTTTGTCCATAAGGCGCTGAGTAGTTATTCACACCTCCTAATGAACAATCTTCGGCTTGAGTTCGTCGGGTGAGTCGTTGGTAAACATATTGACTGGAGGGGCCTGAAGGGTAAAGAAATGACGGATGGTCTCCTCGCTGAGGGTGATGGCGGGACGGAAATCAGGACTCTGCATATAGCGCAGGATGGCCTGCCGCATCTGGCGTGCCACAGGGCGCTGGTCGAGATGGCTGGTGATGTCCATCGTGGTCATCAGCAGGCGGCCTCCGGCTACGTTGGCCTCTATCAGCATGCCCAGCTTACGGCTGACGTGCCAGGTGTCGATGGGCTGTATGGGCGACTGATAGTCGTGCGGCAACTCCATCAGGTTCATCACCTGCGCCTTGTTGAGCAGCTCCCACCAGTTCAGGTTCGACCAGTCGTCGGTCGGGAAGTCATAGTTGAACAGGGGGTGCGTCTTGTCGATGTAGCACCCCGTGGTGTGCGGTGGGCGCATCTTGAACCACGACGTATTCCAGAAGACGGGCAGATAGGTCTGCTTGACATCGCTGCCAAGGGTGACCCCTCCGGCAGCCGTCAGCAGCACCGTGCCGCCCGAACGGAGGGTACGCAGGGCTTCGTCATCGAAGGTAGAGGTGACGAGGGGCTGCCCTTCCCCACCCTCGCTGTCAGCGAGTGGCGATTCGGGATAGACCCAGAAATCCCAGTGATTCTTGAGGTCCTTGGCCATCTGCACGGTGAGCGTCAGTTTGGTAGGACGCTCAAAGGCATTGAGGGGAAACTCGACGACGCCCAGGGGATGGCACTTGCCAACGGGGAAATCGGCAGGCGGCAGCTGGCGGCTGGCGTAGAGACGCAGCGTGTCGTCGGTGATGATATAGTTGACGGGTACGTTGGTGATGGTACCCCAGAGGGCATTGTAGCCCTCGATGGGCACCCGCAGCGTGTCGCGATTGGTATAGACGAACTTGGGGAAGCGTGCCAGCAGGACGACCGAATTGCAGAATTCGCGCCACTCGGCCGCCGTGCAGTAGCCCTTCTCGCGCCAGAAGGCATTGAGCACCCCTTCGAGCGCCGTGCCCTGGCCGCTGTAGTCGTTGAGTCCCAGCAGCTGGAATCCGCTGTAGTCACGCGTCCGCAGGTTGCGCTCTATCTCGTACTTGTAGCAGAGCGTCTGCAACTTGCCGCTGGCATGCAGGAACTTCTCGGCCATCGTCGCCATGCCGCCGTCAGCGAGCAGGTCGCGGAATATCTCGAAGTTCTTAGCTTTGTAGGCACCGCGGTACTGACTGATCTCCTTGAAGTCGGGGAAGGCGCACCACTGCCCCTGCTCGTGTGCCACGATGGGCGAGCTGTTGGGCACCGTGTCCTTGTAGTTGCGCGGGAAGCGTATCTGCTGGTAGTAGTCGTCGGCCGACTGTGGTGCCCGGCGGTCCCAGTCAAGTCCTCGTGCCCCACCCTTCACGTGGTACTCCGAACCGCCGTCCCATGCCCATCCGCCACCGACGGACGCGCCGCAGTAGACCTTCGTGGAATCATAGGCGTGCATCTGCCGCACCCAGTCGTTGGTATAGGTGACCCAGTCGCCGGCAGGCTCATTGCCGGCAGCCATCATCACGAACGACGGATGATTGCCGTAGGTGTCGATGATGCGCTTCGACTCGTCGAGCAGATACTGGTCGATATACATGCCGCGACGCAGCTTGACGCCATGATTGGGCCACGACGGACCTTCCGGCTGCAGGTAGACGCCCAGCTGGTCGGCCGCCTGGAAGGCAGCCTCTGGCGGGCAATAGCTGTGGAAACGCACCATGTTGATGCCATACTCCTTGCACTTACGCAGGATGCGCAGCCACTCGTCAATGTCCGTCGGGGGATAGCCCGTATCGGGGAAGAGGCAGTTCTCTACTGTACCACGAATGAACGTCGGCACGCCGTTGACGTAGAACTGTGGCCCCTGGATGGTGATGTCGCGCAGGCCGAACGTCGTTTCATAGACATCATCGCCGGCATAGACCACCAGGCGGTAGACCACGGGCGTGAACTCGCTCCACGTATCCATCTGCGCGTTCATGTATATGTCGTACTCTATCTGCTCGCGGCCGTCGAGTTCGATGAAGGGTGTCGTCAAGACGGGACGCATGTCGGGGCGCCCTTCGCGGTAGACCTCGCTGACGAGGCCGTACTCCTTGAACTGCATGACGTGGACGCTGCCCAGCAGTTCGTTGGCATGATTCTCGAGGTCGACTACCACATGGGCCTTCCTGTGCCGTACGTCGGGATATATCCTGACGCTACGGATATTGATTTTCTTAGGTCGTGCCTGCAGTTCCAAGCGTCCTGCGATGCCGTTCCAGTTGCCCTGCGTCTGGTCGGTGACGCTGTGCGAGTCCTGTCCCACGCAGACATTCTCTATACCATTATATATTTTAATAGCTATCTCATTGTTGCCTCCCACGTTGACAAACTTCGTGACGTCGTAGACATGGGGCGTGGAGAGGCTCATCTGGTGGCCCACTTCATGCCCGTTGACGAAGAGCGTCGTCTCGATGTGCGGACGTTCGAGGAAGAGCGTCACACGCTGATTTTTCCATGCCTGTGGGATATAGATGGAACGCCGATACCAGGCATCGCCTACATAGTGTCGCTCGGGCGTGAGGAAGAAGGGGAACTTCATGTTGCCCTCATGCCGGTATTTCTCCATCGCCGGATTGTAGAAATAGGATGAGTCGTAGAGCGAGCCCGTCCACTGAGTATGCACGCTGACAGGGTTGCCCTTGCCGTTGGTCAGCATGGATCCGGGCAGGATGACATAGTCATCATAATGAGTGGAATCGCCTATGGCAAAGTCCCATGACCCTGACAAGTCAATGACCTGCTGAGCCGTAAGCCCGCTGACGCCTGTGAGCCAAAGGCCAAGCGCCAAGAGCCAAGAGTATAGTGTTCTCATAGTCCTTCGTTAGTGATTTTGATATGTTTGACATGTTCGCCAGGAGTCCTGTCGGCCTCACGTGGCAGATAGATGGGCGCACCCTCCTGCAGGGGCAGTATGCGCAGTTGCAGTTCGCTGCATCCTTCGGGCAGCCGCCAAAGACCATAGAGGAAGGGACGGCCGTACTGGAAATGGTCGGCTATGAGCTTGCCACCGGCATAGAGGCGTGCACAGTCGCCCTGATAGTCGATGGAGAGAAGATGTTTAGCCCCTGCCGGCAATGTAATCCTGTAGATGGCAGCATCGTCCCATTCTGCTTCTGTCGGAGCTTCTGCCACCTTGGCAGGGCCTTTCACGATCTGGCGCAGAGGTCCCGCGGTCTTCACTTTCTCATACGCCACGTCGACGCTGACGGGCTCGCGAGGCGCTGCCGACAATCCGAAGTGCTCAGCCTCGCGACGGGTCAGCAGATACAGGTTCTTGTAGACAGGCGTCTGCATGCCCTGGGGCTTGACGTTTCTGAGCGTCTTGCCGTCCTGCATAGCTATCGTCGTGGGTATGCCGTCTATCTGCATCAGGTAGATGCATCCGTCGCGCCGAGCCAGCAGCTGAGCCGTAGCATAGCGGATGCCGTCGATGTTGACAGGGAAGACGGCCATGCAACCGGCTGGGATGGTGAGGCGGGGGAAGCGCACGCCGCAAGCCTCCAGTACGACGTTCTTCTTGGGGGAGAGGTCTTGCAGGCGCTCGTAGTTGTTGACAAAGACGAAACCCTGGTCACCCTGTGAGCGACAGGCCCAGCGGAGCTCGTCGTCCTGTCCCCGCTTCAGGTCTTGCGGTGCAGGAAACGTGGCGGTCATGGTTGCCAGCGCTTCGCCCCAGTCGTGCATGAAGAGGTGGAGCGGGCGCAGCATGTAGTACTGCGGATAGGTCTGGCCAAACTCGCCAAGGGGTGCCTGGAAGTCATAGTTGATGACGGGCAGGTCGTTGTTGGCGGTGCCTTGGGTATGCTGGTTCTCGTTGAGCGTGATGCCCGTCGAGCTCTCGGGATTGCTCCCTCCGTGATACATGTAGTACCCTAGCAGATTGCTGCCGCTGCCCAACTTAACAAGTGCCATAGAATAGGCATCTTCGGGATAGACGAAGGGTCGGCGATGATAAGCCGTAGCCATGCCGCCCCCCAGTTCGCAGGTGAAGTACGGGTAGTTCTCGTTTGAAGTTTGAGGTTTGAGGTTTGATATTTTTGAGTAATCTATCATGTCGGTGCCGATGGCGGTACTGGAGCGATAGGCCTTGAAATTAAATGCTTTATAGTAGTTGCCCACGCACTCACGTGTATCCTTGTCCCAGAAGCCGTCGGCATAGTCGCCGTAGAGGGGCAGCATCTCGCCGAAGGGCACGGGCTTCGACAGTTCAGGCCATCCCGTGCGGGTATAGAAAGGCAGGTCGAAACCTGTCTGCAAGGCTATCTTCTTCAGTGCCATCAGATAGTCGCCCGAACCACGGTACTCATTGTCGAACTGACAGGCTATGAGCGGGCCGCCGTCCTTCCACTGCAACCCCTGTATCTGAGAGTATATCTGACGGTAGAGCTTCTCGACGTAGGACAGGAATGTCTTGTCCTGTGAACGTAGTTTGCACCCCTTTTGGAACATCCAGTCGGGTATGCCGCCATTACGCACCTCACCATGACAGAAGGGACCTATACGCAAGATGACAGGCAGCTGATGACGCTGGCACACCTCGAGAAAGCTGCGTAGATCGCGCTGTCCGTCCCAGCGGAAGATGCCCTCTTGTTCTTCCACGTGATTCCAGAAGACGTAGGTGGCTATCATGGTCACCCCACCCTCTTTCATCTTTCGTACCTCGCCGTCCCATTCGTCGGCTGGTATGCGCGAATAGTGCACCTCGCCCATGACGGGACACACGCGATGCCCGTCGATCATGAGGCCATGACGGTCCCATTTCACTTCCGACACATCAGCGGCATGCAGGCAGGCAGCTGACAGCCACCACAGACATACCAATAAGGTTGTCCAACGTTTATTGTTCATATCTGATCTTTTGTGTGCAAAGGTAATCATTTTATGACAAACAAGTTCATTTTTTTAAGAATAATTCTGCAAAAAAAGCCTACATGGACATCAGTGAGCGGAAGGCTTGGGTGCCATAGTGGTTGATGTCCAGCTTCTCCACTTCGGCCAGATAGCGCTCAGCATGCTGCTTGTCGCCAAGACCGTAGTAGCCCAGGGCGAGCATGTAGCAGCAATGGATGCGGTTCTTCACGTCGAGGGAGTCCTCCCAGATGAGCAGGTCGGGCAGCGAGACAGCGAAGTAATCCATCGTCTGGTGCTCGAAGATGTGCTGCTTGCCATAGTTCACCAACTTGTAGAAACGGCCGTTGGCCTCTCCGTCACGTCCCAACTTGCGCAGTGCCAGCCCCTGATAGAATATCTTGTCGGGCTTGGCGTCGTTGTAGTACATGGCGGCAGCGGGCTCCTGCGGTCCCTTGGTGGCTTCCTCCCAGCACTGGCGGGCTTTCTCCATGTCGCCCTTCTGTTCGTAAGCCAAACCCAGGAAGTAGTAGAAGTCGTTCTCCTGTGCACCATAGAGTTTACCCTCACCCAGGTGATGGGGATATTCCAGGCACTCGTTCAACAGGCGGATGGCATCGGAGGCTCCCTCCCCTACTGTCCCCGAGGGGGTTTCTACAGACAGAGGTGCCAGTTTCCTCTTGGCCAGTTCCACACGGGCTATCTGGTATTGGGCAGGCACCTTACCTTCGCCTCCCTCCCAGGGATGGAACTGGTGGGCATCGAGCTTCTGCATAGCTTCCTCGTAGCGCCCCAACTGGTTGAGGAGGGTGATCTCTTCCAATACCAGGTCGTCGCGCCGGGCTATCAGTTCCGGATACTTCTGCAAGTGGTCAAGGCGGAACTGATGGGGCTTCTGCATGCGGCGATACAGCTGGTCGAGCTCCATCAGGATGCGACTGTCTGTCGTGTCGAGGGCAAATGCTTTCTCCATCAGTTCAAGGGCTTCCTCCTGACGGTCCTGCTTGTTGAAGCGTGCCAGTGCCAGATTGCGCCAGACAGTAGGGAACTGAGGATCAAGTTCGGCCGAGCGTTCCCAGCACTCGATGGCGAGGTCGTACTGACGCTTGTCATAGTACAGACAGCCGAGATAGTAGGGTGCACGGGCTCCTTTCGGATTCTTCTCCGTAGCGGCCACCAGGGCCAGTATGGCTTCCGGACGATTGGGGAAACAATAGTCAGGACAGGCAGCCTCAGCCTTTTCATAGTCACCTATATAATAATAGGTCATAGGACTGACGGCACCCTCGCTCTCTGCTATCTTCCAGATGTCCAGAGCCTCTTCGCGAAGTCCTGCCTGAGCATAGTCGAGAGCCAGTTCGTCGTAGTTGTGACAGCTCTTGCGGAGCATCGTCTTCAGCTCTGTCAGCACGCTGTCGTCCTTTGTCAGCAGGTATTTCTCATACAGGCAGCCATAGTTGAAATGGTCGAAGCCCAGGCTCTCCTCTATGAAGGCCAGCCTTGACTGCTCCGAGGCTGCAACTTTCCTCTCGGCAGCAGCCTTCAGCGCACGTGCCTTATGGTTGTGCCAGTTGTTCTGCAGACAACGCTCCAGCTCGTCGAGGGCATCCTCAAGACGACCCTGAGCCATAGATATCTTGGCAGCTTCAAAATAGCCGGCATCTGCCCATCCCTTATTCCAGGTGGCCTTCCAGAAACGCTCGTAGGCCTCGTCCAGCTTACCCTGGTATTTCAAGGCCAGGCCAAGATTGTAGAGAGGCTCACCATCGTATGGATTAGGATTGCGCCGCTGCCACACCTTCACGGCCTTGGTGAGATATTCCTCGGCCAAGGCAAAACGTCCGCGTCGCAGATACCAGAGTCCCATCTGGTTCAGACAGCGCACGTCACGCGGATCACGTCGCAAGGCCTCTTCGTAATAGTCGAGGGCCGACCATGTAGCATGGCGGTATTGCTCCAGATGAAGTCCTGTCAGATAGAGCTGATCGTTGGTCTTGGTGTCTTCAGGCGAGAGTGCCGCCTCTGCTGCATCGGGAATAGGACGTATCTCGTCTGGCTCGGCATGCCAGAGAAGTACACTCCCACCCTCTCGCCGAGAGGTGGTAGCTCTTGACACGTTTCTGGTGATGGTAAGGGTGAGCTCGTCGAGCTTTGCCCCCTTCACGTCGACGGTCCTGTCGAGTACTGACTCAGGGGAGAGTACCAACTCCTGATTATAATACTCCTCACCATTGTCATTGGCCAGGACGATGCGCACCTCTTGCCTGGAAGTGGCAAAGACCAGGAAACGGGCACCCTCAGCTGTCATTTCTATGTTGAGCATCAAGTCCTTTGAGGCCTGTTTCACCACCCCTAACTCACGATAAGGCATGAAGTACTGTACGAAGCGCTTTTCCTCGTAGGGCATCAGCCAGGTGAAATCGGGCTGGTTCTCAGTGTAGACACCTGCCATCAGCTCGATGTAGGGACGGAAAAGAGACTCACCCCCAGCCCCTCCCTGTGAGGGAGGGGGGCAGTTACCCTGCACGCCTACTTTTTCTGCCGAAGAACTATCTACTCCCCGCCCTATCAGGGAGGGGGCGGGGGCGGGTCCCCTATCCGTCAGGTTCCTGTCCCATGCGCGACCGAAGTCACCGTTACCCCAGGTCCACTGCTTCTTGCCTGGCGAGAAGTGGTGGCTGGCCACATGCAGCATACCTGCCCTTGTGTCGTTCTCGTAACCTCCTTCAAAATCGTATTTAGAGTTCACGCCCATATAGCTGGTCGGCACCTTGATATTGCGATAGTTGGAAATGTCGACACCTGCCGAATAATCCATTTTATAATAGGTACCCGTGGCGATGGGGAAAGAGGAAACGGCGCGTTTGCCATGATCAAAGACGGCATTCACATCGGGTGGGAACACGCTTTGATAGGCATCGTTGACCTCTACGGCAGGATTCGCCCACCACAGGAATGTCTGAGGCACGTCCGTACGATTATAGAGCACACCCTGAATCTCCAGATAGGCACAGCCAGGACGCAACGTGAAGCCTGCCGAACCTTTCTGGTGGAACATCTGTTCCATCTCATTCACCCATACCGTCACGGAGCCATCCTCGTTCTCCACTATAGTGGAGTCGACAGGCAGGTAGGTGGAAGGACGATGATGCTGCGGCCAGTTAAATTCTATGCCCCCGCTGATCCAAGGTCCTGTCAGTCCTACTAATGCCGGTTTGATGACATGATTGTAATAGACGAAATGACGTTTCTTGATCTTGTCATAGGCCATCTGTATACGACCGCCCAGTTCGGGCATGACCATCACCAAGAGATATTCGTTCTCCAAGAACACTACCTTCCAGTCATGGGGAGTCGGCTCGTTGGCTATCGACTCTACCACGGGATAGGGATAAACAACACCGCTTGATCCCTGATACACGCGTTTCTCCAGGAAGATTGGGTTCTTCTCTGCCTTCCCTATCTCATAGGTAGGGATACTCACAATTTCTCTCCAAACTTTAATCATAATTCCTTTTTGTTATTTTTTTAATATCTGATATTCAAAGAAATAGAATCCGTCAGCCAAATGCGGCAGCATGAGCGGGCCAAGGTCAGTAGCCGTACGTCCCTGGAGCATGGTGACGTTTGCAAACTTCTGCCTGTGCACTTGCTTACCCTTTGTGTTCTTGACGGTTACCACTACATCTGCCTTCTGTTCTTCACCCAGATTCATGACTACAAGCTGTGGATTGTCCTCAGGTCCATAAACCATGTCTACATCCTTTGAACCTGCCAACTGTTGTTGGAAACCCATGCGGTGAGCGTAGTAGGCCAGTTTCTTATGTCCTAAAGCATCGATGAGAGGCTTCTGGTAGGTACCCATATTTCCTCCACCCCACATGCAGCACCAACTAAGACCGTCGTAGTCGAGCCAGCGCATCTTGCGGATACATTCGTAAGCTGAGAAAGCCTGCCATGCCTGACTCTCACGCCACTCGTCGCAGGTGAGCAGACGACCTATGGAACCTATGTCGTAATCCCATTCGTAGGAGTGATAATGATAGACGGGCGAGCCCTTGAACAGTTCCCAATTCATCTGACCGATAGTTTCTTCCTGCTCAAAATTGAAATAGGCACGGTTCCTTGATTGCAGGAAGCTGTTGATGTCGGCATTGCCGGGCCACTTGTGAGGGAAGGGCCAACGGCGCAGGTACTCCCAGTCCTGGCCAAAGCCGGTGGGATAATCCATTGAACCGCGAGCAATACGGTTTGCCGTCCACACGGGGTCGCAGTAGGCGACGGGATTACGCTTGTTGTCGCGAGTGCCGTCATCATTGTAGACACGGGTATGACGGAAGTCGGCCGTCGGCGTTATCAGTCGTGTGGTGTCATTGGGATAGATAGCATCATAGACCTTATGCCAGTAGGTCATCGCTGACTGCCAGTCGGTGAGCGAAGGGTGGTTGCTGGGTTGCCAGATGACGATGCTCGGCGAATTGCGCAGCTGGCGCACGTCCTCGGCCATGCCTTCGAAGTCAGCAACCAGTGGCGAACGCAACCGAATCCAAGAGGACGTCTGCCAGATGAACATTAGCCCCAGCTGGTCGGCCATCTCAGTGAAACGCGGGTCGTTGGTGCCATCCTGCGGGTTGTCGTCGCTCCAGTGGGCTGACATGCGCATGCCGTTGCCATTCATTTTCTTCACGGCCAGCAGCTCTTTCATAATATCTTCTGATTGGGGACAGAGCAGGTCGAGGGCGTTACGCTCCAACGGAAAACGCTGACCAAAGTATAGCGGGGCGCGCAACAGCTCGGGTTGACCATTGATGCGGAAGGTGCCGCCATCCTGTTCGATAGTGCGGAAGCCGGTTGTCACGACATAGTCATCGGTCAATTTATCAATATAGAGTTCGCGCGTGCGGGCCAAGTCACCGTCAACAGCCGAGAATGTCTCGGTCTTCCGCCCGCTCTCGCTATTGATCAGCAGGGCACGCACCTGATAGAGTTGCGGATTACGGCAGCTCCACAGCTTCAGGTCGTTCACCTTGAAGCGCAGCATGAAGGTCCTTGTCTCCTGGGGCTGCATCTCTATCTGCATCGAGTCGGCCACAAACTCCTCACCCTCCGTTGGGAACCAGTCTTTCAAGAGTACTTGCAACTGACCGCGATAGAAGGTGTAGCTCGTGTTCTTTACTGTCACTTCTGCCGTCACGTCACCCTCGGAGTTGTCAGCGTAGGCATAAAGGTCGCTGACGAAAGTGCTTTTTACAAGATGGAGAAAACTCCTTCCAGCAAACCAGCCGATATTGGGGTCGGTAGGACAGTGGTGCATCATCTGCTTGAAATTGGCATGGAAGGGGTCTATTTTGAGGGCTATGAGGTTCTTCTCATTCGTTTTCAGATATTTCGTCACATCGACAATCTTACGGTGGCCGTCGTGCAACACCTCCACTACCTTGCCGTTGATCCACAGCTCACCGCTGGGGAAGAGCGACTCCAGTTCAAAGTAAGCTCGCATGAAGTCCTTCACTTCTATCCACTTGCGCAGCAGCAGGGCTTCGCCCTCGTGACGCTCAGTACCGTGGTTTTTGGGCATGGTGCAGGTTTCCCAGCGGGAGTCATCGTAGTCGGTGCACATCCACCCTTCGGTATCAATGGGCTGCTTCGAACTCACGTCGAGAAAGGTTTTGGCAAACAAGGGCTGGTTAAGGCGTTTGGTGTCGGTAGTCTTTGTGTAGCCGAGACCCCAGATGTTGTCGACGGTTCCGCTATCAGCTACAAGTCCGTCAACACCGCCCTCATGCGTATTGAGGGGTTGGAAATCTACCATCTTTTGCCCGTCGAGCAACAGATTGTAGCGACACTCCTGCAGGTCAACTTCAAACACGGCCTTGTGAGGTTTGCCGTCATTAAGGTACTCGCATACCACCGTCTCGTCGTCCATCAGTTTCAGCGCACCGCTCCCATTGATGATACATTCCAGACGCATGTTATAGGTCTGTTTCTCGAAACGATATTGAGAGGCAAGAGGCTGGTGATGGGAGGCAGACGGTGCCCATTTCCACTCATCGAGCACCATCTTCTGCCTTACACTGGGCAGTGGCTGTGGCTTCAGCCGTTTCATAGCTTCTGCCACCTCATCACTGGTCACTACCTGCTCGGACAGCGACGGGTCATTGAAGAAACGCGAGGCATACTGCTGCCAGTGCGTCAGGTACTCGATGCGCTGGTCAGTGGTCATCCACTCCGTCGCACCTTTATAGTCGGTCTCTCCGTTGGCCTTTGCGTCACTCGTGACGTAGCGCAGCTCGAACGACTGAGACAGCACGTCGTTTTTCTTCTGTGCTTCAGCGTTGATGACGACAGCAGCAAGAGCTGTGCATAGAATTATTTTTTTCATAGCTGAAGGATTATTTCACCAACTCCTTCTCCAGTTCCTCCAGGCTCTTGCCCTTGGTCTCAGGACAGTGGCGGAAGAGGAAGACGAAGGCACAGACGCAAATAGCCGAATAGATCCAGAACGTTCCGCTACTGCCAAGTGCCACATTCATCGAAGGAAACGAGAAGGTGAGCGTGCAACAACCCACCCAGAGGGCAAACGTGCAGGTAGCCATGGCGATGCCACGCACACGGTGGGGGAAGATTTCTGCCAGCAGCGTCCATGTGACAGGGCCTAACGTCATGGCATAGACAGAGATGGCGGCCACTACCAGGGCGACCATCAGCACACCCGTCATGCCCATGGCATAGCAGGCACCCAGTATCAGGTAGATGATGCCAAGGCCACCGGCTCCTATCAGGATGAGTGTTCTGCGCCCCCACTTCTCAATGGTGTAAAGGGCAACGAACGTGAACACCACGTTGGCTATGCCAGTTATCACAATGTTGATAAACATACCGTCGACGTCAAAACCGGCTCCCACGAATATTTCCTGCGCATAGTTGAAGATGACGTTCGTGCCACACCACTGCTGGAACACGGCGATGACCAAGCCCAGAAGCAAGACCTTACTATATTTGTGCCGGAACAGTTCGCGCAGCCCTGCCTCCTGCTGTTTCGTATGCTGCGACATCGTCGCAGCCTTCAGCTTCAGGTACACGGGGCTCTCAGGAATAAAGAAACTCATAAGAAGGAACAGGCCTGCAGGCAATGTTTCCGCCCAGAACATCCAGCGCCATCCCCACTCCACATTCCATGCCTGGTTTTCCACCACACTGGTATCACGAGCCAGCAGCATGTTGACAATCTGTGCACCCAGGATGCCCAGTACGATGGTCATCTGATTGAGGCTCACCATACGCCCGCGGATATCGGCAGGGCTCACCTCAGCGATATACATCGGAGCCAAAGCCGAAGCAACGCCTATACCCACACCGCCTATGAAACGGGCTATATTGAACAGGGTGAAATCGTTGAAGGCACCTGTTGCCACGGCCGATACCGTGAACAGGACGGCAGACAGCATCAGCAACGGCTTGCGACCATAGCGGTCGGCCATAGCTCCTGCCACCATCGCACCCACCAGACATCCCACCAAGGCCGTTGTCATGGCTACGCCTTGCATCAAGGGTGAATCGACAATACCAAAATACAGTTCGTAGAAAGGCTTCGCACCGCCTATCACCACCCAGTCATAGCCAAAGAGGAGTCCCCCCATGGCCGAAACCATACAGATAAAATAAATAAATGCCTTACTGTTGTTCATTTTTGATATTCATTAGTTTGCGGTTGCAAAGGTAAACATTATTTTGTGCAAAAAAGATAGAAAAATATTTGGATAAGATGGATTTTCTTACTAACTTTGCACTCAAAAGCAAAAACAGACATGAAAGAAGGCTTTACAGGCGAGCGTAGTATCGTTTTGCCAATGATGACACGGGAGATGGAAGCCAACGACCCGTTGGTGGCCAGCCTTTATATAACCGACATAGGTTACTACCCTCATGCCGACAGCCATTTCCGTCAGCGACGTGAGCCCATCGGAGAGCATGTACTTATCTACTGCATGGAGGGGGCTGGATGGTTTATATTAGATGACATGAAATATGATGTACGCGCGAACCAGTATTTCATTCTTCCGCCCAACAAACCTCATGCGTATGCTGCTGAACGGGAGCATCCCTGGACAATCTACTGGATTCATTTCACTGGCCCCCATGCCGCCATCTACTCGGAAGGTGCCGACACACCGCAAGACATTTTGCCGGCAGTGAACTCGCGCATCAGTGAGCGCAACCACATCTTCGAGGAGATTTTCTCCACCCTCTCCCGCTCCACAGATATCGAGAGCCTGCGCTATGCCTCTTCACTGCTCCATTATTACCTGGCATCCATGCACTACCTGCGTCACTATCGACACAACGAGGGTAACACGGTATTGAGTGACGTGGTTGCAGCTGCCATCCACTACATGCACGAGAACATGGAACATCGTATCACACTCGACCAGATTGCCAGTTTTACAGGCTATTCCCCCTCACGATTCTCCAGCATCTTCCGCCAACAGACAGGCAAGAGTCCGCTGGCATATTACAATGAGATGAAAATAAACCGTGCACGCCAGTTGCTCGACACAACCAGCATGCACGTCAATCAAATCTGTCACAAAGTGGGTATTGACGACAGCTATTATTTTTCACGCCTGTTCTCCAAGCTCGTCGGCATGTCACCTAAACAATATCGAGCTCGACGGGACAGTGGTCGGAACCCATCACATCTGTATGGATCTTAGCATCTGACACCCGCTCCTGCAGACGGTTGCTGACCACGAAATAGTCGATACGCCAGCCGGCATTCTTCTGTCGTGCCTGGAACCGGTACGACCACCACGAGTAGGTGACCTGCTCGGGATAGAGCCAGCGGAAGGTGTCGGTGAAACCTTTCGACAGCAGGTCGCTGAACTTCTGGCGCTCCTCGTCGGTGAAGCCCGCATTGTGGCGGTTGGTCTTGAGATTCTTGATGTCTATCTCCTCGTGAGCCACGTTCAGGTCGCCGCAGAGCACCACGGGCTTCTGGGCATCGAGCCGCTGCAGGTAGGCCTGGAAGTCGTCCTCCCAGCGCATGCGGTAGTCGAGTCGTTTCAATCCGTCCTGCGAGTTGGGCGTATAGCAACAGACGAGGTAGAAGTCGTCCATCTCGAGTGTCAGTACGCGCCCTTCGTGGTCGTGCTCATCGATGCCTATACCTCGCGTGACGTTCAGGGGCTGGTGGCGCGTGAAGATAGCGGTGCCCGAATAGCCTTTCTTCTCGGCAGAGTTCCAGTACGACTGGTAGCCTTCGAAGGCTATGTCGAGCTGTCCCTCCTGCATCTTTGTCTCCTGCAGGCAGAAGAAATCGGCATCCAGCTGACGGAACACGTCACTGAAGCCCTTGCCTTCGCATGCGCGCAAACCATTTACATTCCAACTGATCAGTTTCATCATTATTCATTTTTTGTGAGTAATAGCGGATGCAAAGGTACAAAAAAACACGTGAAGGGCAAAATTTCTTCACGTGTTTTTTCGAACTCTTACTGATAGCACTCGAAGATTTTGTCCACCTCCTGACGGGGAAGGCGCGGCGTGAAGAGGCTGACCAGCCACACCATGGGGAAGCCGCCCAGCATGGCGATGGCTCCACAGTTGATGGGGTTGATGGGATTGCCCAGCAGCATGTTGACGACCGTGAGGCCTACACCCCATACGAAGCATGCCCAGACGCTGGCCGTGGTGACGCGGCGCGAATAGAGGCCCAGCATGAAGGGGGCAAGGAAGGCTCCTGCCAGCGCACCCCACGAGATGCCCATGAGCTGGGCAATGAACGTAGGCGGATTGAGCGCTATCATCAGTGAGATGGTGATAAAGAAGACGATGAGCACGCGCATGACGACAACCTTGCGCTGCTCTATACGTTCGGCTACGACGTCGTCTATCTGTCCGTCCTCCACCTCGCCCGGCAGCGACTTCTTGTCACGGTAGATGAGGTCGAGGGTCATGGTGCTCGACGACGTGAGTACCAGCGAGGCCAGCGTGGACATCGAGGCAGAAAGCACCAGCAGCACCACGAGTGCTATCAACACATCGGGCAGCGAACCGAGCATGGAGGGCACGATGCTATCGAAGTCGAGACGGCCATTAGGCAGCGTAGGTGGCGTGCCGAACAGTCGGCCGAAACCGCCGAGGAAGTAGCAGCCGCCAGCCACGACGAGTGCAAAGACGGTAGAGATGACGGTGCCGCGGCGTATGGCACTCTCGTCGGTGATGCTGTAGAACTTACCCACCATCTGGGGCAGTCCCCACGTGCCCAGCGACGTCAGCACGACGACGCCCAGCAGGTTCCAGGGGTCGGGCCCGAACCACGAGGCATAGGCTCCGGTGGCTACCGCGGGGTCGCTGACTGTTGCCATCTTGCTGACAGCTGCCGACAGTCCTCCCTGTGCGTTGAGCACGGCAGCGATGACCACGACGATGCCGAAGAGCATGATGACGCCCTGTATGAAGTCGTTCATGGCCGTTGCCTTGTAGCCGCCGAGTATGACGTAGACGGCCGTGAGCACAGCCATCAGGATGACGCAGTACTCGTATGGTATGCCGAAGCCCATCTCGAAGAGCGTCGAGATGCCTTTATACACGCCTGCGGTATAGGGTATGAGGAAGACGAAGGCAATGACGGAGGCCGTCACGCGCAGTCCCTGACTATGGTAACGGGTTCCGAAGAAGTCGGGCATCGTGCGGCTCTCTATGTGCTGCGTCATCAGCTTGGTACGCCGTCCCAGCACGAGCCATGCCAGCAACGATCCTATCAGCGCGTTGCCGATGCCTATCCATGTGGCCGAGAGTCCGTATTTCCAGCCGAACTGTCCGGCATAGCCAACGAACACGACAGCCGAGAAGTAGGACGTGCCATACGCAAAAGCTGTCAACCAGGGACCCACGGCACGACCGCCGAGTACGAATCCCTCTACGCTCCTGGCCTGCTTGCGTGAATAAAGTCCCACGCCTACCATCACAACCAGGAAGATGATAGTAAGAAGTATCTTGATAATCATAATTCTTAATTCTTAACTCTTAATCGCCGAAGGCGACACTTCTTAATTCTAAATTCTTAATTCTTAATTCTCAACACGCCACCTGCACCTGTGCCTGCAGCCAGTTATAATCCTTCGTGCTGATCTGCTCACCACAGAAACAGCGGGTGTACTGCAGTTGCAGACGGCACTTCTTGTAGAACCAATACTGCAGGCCGGCCGTCACGTTCGTCTGCTGCCAGCCGTCCACCTGCGTGTTGCGGTTGTAGGTCTCAGCGCTGGCCACGAGGTCGATGGCTTCGACAAGAGGCACACAGGCGGTGACATAGCCGCCACGGCTGCCTACGCTGCCATCCTCGCCACCAAGCCATTCGGCACGGATGCTGACAGGGCGTGCCTCTTTGTAGGCCCCAGGAGCATAGGCCCCCGTCTTATACTCGGCACCCACGCTGTAGCGGTTGCGCTTGTAGTTGTCGCCCACGGCAATGTCGGGGTTCCACGCTGCCGTACCTACGGCATTGCCCGTGCCCAGGTAGCCGCTGGCCACCAGCCGCAGGCCGCTGACGGGCCGCACCTCGAGCTTGGCAAGGAAGTCCTTCTGGTTGTTGAGGTCACGACGGTTGACGCCCTGTCCGCTCATCAGTGCCAGTTCGTAGTGCAGGCGGTCGCCCAGCAGGTCGCCATAGACCATGAGTCCCATGTCGCGTCCGTAGTTCACGCCGTGCAGGGGGTCGGGGCCTTCGCCTGCCAGATAGAGCACGGCCTGCGAATAGACGTCGATGAGCTCCAGCTGAGTGGGCGACAGCGGGTTCTCCATAGTGTACGAGTGCTTGAACTGTCCCAGACGTACGCTCAGTGCCTTGTCGCGTGTGACGCGATAGTCAGTGTAGAACTCCTGTACGACGCTTGAGAAGTCGTGCATGAACAGGAACGACCATCGGTCGGTGATTCTGGCCTTGGCCCACAGCAGCGTGCGCTTCAGGTTGTAGGCATTGGTTTTCCTGCCGTCGGCATCCTGGTAGGCCCATCCGCCCTGTGCGTAGCCGTTGAGGGTGATGCGCGAGGCGAGGTCTTGCATCCAGTCGTTGTCAGCCTGCGCATGGACGTCTACAGCTGTCAGCATCAGTGCTGTCGTGATGATTGTTGCTTTTAGTTTCATGTGGTTGGTTGTTATTTATCCTAAAAATCGGTGCAAAAATAATCATTTTAACGATAACAGCCAAACAATTCCTACACTTTTTTACAAATTCCCATCCATTCTTGTTCTCTTTTCCCATAAAAATGATTACCTTTGCAGCCAGTTATAATAATAAATAATAAGGTGTATGAAGATTCTACTTTTAGGAAGCGGCGGACGCGAACACGCATTGGCTTGGAAAATAGCACAGAGTGAGAAATGTGACCAGCTGTTTGTAGCCCCCGGCAATGCGGGCACAGGCAACGTAGGTATCAACGTAGACATGCGTGCCGACGACTTCGAGGCCATCAAGCAGTTTGTGGCCGAGCAAGGGATAAAGATGGTTGTGGTGGGTCCTGAAGACCCGCTGGTGAAAGGCATCTACGATGACCTGAAGGCCGACGCCCGCACGAAGGACGTGGCCGTCATAGGACCGTCGAAGGCCGGTGCCGTGCTGGAGGGCTCGAAGGACTTTGCCAAGGGTTTCATGAAGCGCCACCACATCCCCACGGCCCGCTACGAGACCTTCAACGGCACCTCCGTGCAGGAAGGTTTTGCCTTCCTGGAGACCCTGCGCCCCCCCTACGTGCTGAAGGCCGACGGCCTCTGTGCCGGCAAGGGCGTGCTGATAGTGCCTACGCTGGAGGAGGCCAAGCGCGAGCTGCAGGAGATGCTGGGAGGCATGTTTGGCGACGCCTCGAACCGCGTGGTCATCGAGGAGTTCCTGTCGGGCATAGAGTGCTCGGTCTTCGTCCTGACTGACGGCCGCCACTACCAGATACTGCCCGAGGCCAAGGACTACAAGCGCATAGGCGAAGGTGACACGGGCCTGAACACAGGCGGCATGGGCAGCGTATCGCCAGTGCCCTTTGCCGACCGCGAGTGGATGCAGAAAGTAGAGCAGCGCATCATTCGACCGACGGTTGAAGGACTGGCCGCTGAAGGTATTGATTACAAGGGATTTATATTCTTCGGACTCATCAACGTGGATGGCGACCCGATGGTGATAGAATACAACTGTCGCATGGGCGACCCCGAGACCGAGACGGTGATGCTGCGCCTCAAGTCGGACATCGTTGACCTCTTTGAGGGCGTGGCCCAGGGCGACCTGAACCAGCACCCAGTGGAGATGGATGAGCGGGCGGCGGTGTGCGTCATGCTGGTGAGCGGCGGCTATCCGCAGCACTACGAGAAGGGCTACGAGATTACGCTGCCTGCGACGACAGCAGACACCATCGTGTTTCATGCAGGCACAGCCCTGAAACAGGGCCGTGTGGTGACGGCCGGCGGCCGCGTGATAGCCGTGAGCAGCTACGGCCGCGACAAGGAGGAAGCCCTCGGACGTTCGTTCGCCGTGGCCCGCGAGGTGGAGTTCAAGGACAAATATTTCCGCAGGGACATCGGTAAGGATCTGTGAAACGCATACAAAACGAAATAGCCGAGAGTGGGCTGACGCTGCCCGTGGTGGCAGCGCTGGCCGCCATTCTCTGGATAGCGAAGGGTGGCATCGCCCACCAGTGGTGGCCGCAGCTGGCATGCTTCGCGCTGACGGTCTACCTCATTGTTGAGCTGAGCAACAGCAATGCGCTGCTGCGCATTCGCAGCCGCATGGTGTCGACGGTGTTCATCGTGCTGTCGTGCACCGCCAGTTTCCTGTTCCATTCGATAGCCGGCAACGTGCTGCAGCTGTGCCTGGTAGCCAGCCTGCTGTTCTGGTTTCAGTCCTATCAGGACGACAAGGCAGCAGGCAAGGTGTACTATGCCTTCCTGTTCTACGGCATAGCGTCGCTGTGCCACGCGCAACTGCTATGGCTGCTGCCCGTGCTGTGGGTGCTGATGGGCACGCAGCTGCAGGCACTCAACGGGCGGCTGCTGCTGGCGTCGCTGCTGGGCGTGGCCACGCCCTACTGGATCGTGGTGCCCGTGGTGCTGATATTCGACCCCTGGCCGCAGCTGGGATTCCAGCCCGAGGCCCATGTGCAGGCACTGCTGAGCTTCATGAACCTGACTGAGGCCTACGCCACGTGGACGGTCAACCGCGTGGCGGTGGTGGCTTTTGTGACCGTGCTCCTGGGCATGTCTATCTTCCACTTCTGGACCAACAGCTTTGAGGACAAGATACGCATCCGCCTGCTCTACGGGCTCTTCACCGTCATGTCGCTGCTCAGCATCATAGCCCTGCTGTTGCAGCCCCAGCACTACGACATGCTGATACGCATGGTGTTCATCTACTCCAGTCCGCTCATAGGCCACTACTTCGCGCTGACCTCGGGCAAGACGACCAACTACGTATTTCTCACAGCGTGCGGTCTTGCGCTGGCCCTCATCATCTTCAACCTATGGATGCCTTCATTGAACTTCTGACCACCAATGGCTACTGGGGCATGCTGCTGGCGGCCTTTCTGGCTGGCAGTTTCATCCCCTACTCCAGCGAGGCCGTCATGCTGTTGCTGCTGGCGGCAGGTCTGGATCCCTGGCTGCTCATCGTCTACGGCACCGTGGGCAACGTGCTCGGGTCGGTGGTGAACTACGCGATAGGGCGCATGGGCAAGACGGAGTGGATTACAAAGTACCTGCACGTGAAGGAGGAGCAGATGGCCAAGGCGCGCCGCTTCGTGGCGGGCAGGGGCGCCATGATGGGGTTCTTCGCCTTCGTGCCCATCCTGGGCAGTGCCATCACCATCCTGCTGGGTCTCATGCGTGCCAATGCGGTGGTGACACTCATCAGCATCACCATCGGTAAGTTCCTGCGCTACTACGTGTTAGTGTACGGTTTCAATTTCCTGTTCTAATAATAATCGTTAATAATTGTAGAGCAGAAGCAAATTATTCACCCTTCGCTCTTCACTTTTCACTAAAAATTACTACCTTTGCAGGCTGAATCAAGACATTTAACGTTAAATAAAACTATAAGATTGCATGAAACAATTCGTTGATATGCAGAGCAGTCGGGGGCGCTACCGCCTTGTGGACAACGTGATGGGCTGGCTGGCCTTCCTCGTGGCTGCTATTGTATATTGCTCGACCGTCGAGCCGACGGCATCGTTCTGGGATTGTCCCGAGTTCATCACCACAGGCTACAAGCTGGAGGTAGGCCACCCGCCCGGTGCACCTTTCTTCATGCTGACGGCCAACCTCTTCTCGCAGTTCACGAGCGACCCGACGCAGGTGGCCTACATGGTCAACATGATGAGTGCGCTGCTCTCAGCCACGTGTATCCTGTTCCTGTTCTGGAGCATCACGCACCTGGTGCGCCGCCTGCTGATAGACCGCTGGGAGGAGCTGGACACCACGAAGCTCATTGCCATCGAGGCATCGGGACTGGTGGGTGCGCTCATCTACACGTTCAGCGACACGTTCTGGTTCTCGGCCGTCGAGGGTGAGGTGTATGCCTACTCGTCGGCCTTCACGGCCGTGGTGTTCTGGCTTATTCTGAAGTGGGAGGACCATGCCGACGAGCCTCACAGTGACCGCTGGCTCATCCTCATCATGTACATGACGGGCCTGAGCATCGGCGTTCACCTGCTCAACCTGCTGTGTCTGCCCGCCATCGTGCTGGTGTACTACTACAAGCGTTTCCCCAATGCCAACCTCAAGGGCTCGCTCGTGGCACTGGCCATCTCGTTCGTGCTGCTGGCAGCCGTGCTCTACGGCGTGGTGCCCGGCATCATCACCGTGGGCGGATGGTTCGAGCTGTTCTTCGTCAACACGCTGCACATGCCCTTCAACACGGGCCTGTACATCTACATCGTGCTGCTCGTAGCCGCCGTGCTGTGGGCTATCTACGAGACGCAGATGGCCACCGAGAAGAACTGGGTGCGCCAGAACATAGCGTTCCTGCTGGGCTTCGGCCTGCTGGGCGTGCCGTTCTACGGCTACGGCTGGTCGGCCTTCTTCATCGGCGTGGTGGTGCTGGCCCTGGTGGGCTGGCTGCTGTTCCGCCGTGTAGGCAAGGAGAAGAAGGCGCTGGTGTCGCCCCGTCTGAAGAACACCACGCTGCTGTGCATGCTGATGCTGATGATAGGCTACTCGACGTATGCCGTCATCGTCATCCGCTCGGATGCCAACCCGCCCATGGACCAGAACTCGCCCGAGGACATCTTCACGCTGGGCAACTACCTGAGCCGCGACCAGTACGGCTACCGTCCGCTGCTCTACGGCCAGACCTACGCCTCGGAATACAAGGAGATGGTGGACGAGGAGCCCATCTGGCAGCGCAAGGAGAAGGCATCGGCCGACGAGCCCGACACCTACATCGCTCCCACGCACAAGAAGAAAGCTGTGTACGCGCAGAACGTCTTCTTCCCCCGCATGTACTCCAGCGACCACCAGTCGCAGTACGAGAGCTGGCTTGACGGCATCGAGGGCCGCGAGGTGGAGTCGGAGCGCAACCCTGGCCACATGATTAAGATACCCACGGCATGGGAGAACCTCAAGTTCTTCGTGGGCTATCAGTGCAACTTCATGTACTGGCGCTACTTCCTGTGGAACTTCGCAGGCCGGCAGAACGACCTGCAGGGACACGGTGACCTGGACAAGGGCAACTGGCTGTCGGGCATACCCATGATAGACAATGCCCGCCTGGGCGACCAGGACCTGCTGCCCGACGACCTGAAGAACAACAAGGGCCACAACGTGTACTACTGTCTGCCGCTCATCCTCGGTCTCATCGGCCTCTTCTGGCAGATGCTCGGCCGCGGACAGAAGGGCATCAAGCAGTTCTGGGTGGTATTCTTCCTCTTCTTTATGACGGGACTGGCCATCGTGCTGTACCTCAACCAGACGCCCTCGCAGCCGCGTGAGCGCGACTATGCCTATGCCGGCTCGTTCTATGCCTACGCCATCTGGTGCGGCATGGGCGTGGCCGCCATCATCACGCTGATAAGGGAAAAGGGAAAAGTGAAAAGTGAGAAATCTGCTGCCGCCATTGCATGGGGCGTCAGCCTGCTGTGTCTGCTGGTACCCATCCAGATGGCATCGCAGAACTGGGACGACCACGACCGCTCGGGCCGCTACACCTGCCGCGACTTCGGCCAGAACTACCTCATGTCGCTGCAGCAGGAGGGCAAACCCATCATCTTCACCAACGGCGACAATGACACCTTCCCCCTGTGGTACAATCAGGACACCGAGGGCGTGCGCACCGACGTGCGCGTATGCAACCTCTCGTATCTGCAGACCGACTGGTACACCGACCAGATGCTGCGTCCTGCCTACAAGTCCGATCCCGTGCCCATCACGCTGAGCCGACTGGAGTACACCAACATGGGCGACTACGTCACCATCGACCCGTGGTTCAAGGAGGGCATCGAGATGTTCTACGACCTGTGCGCACTCGACTCTGCCAACCAGGTGGTGCAGAAGAACTTCAACATACCGCTCTCGGAGGCCAGGACGCTGTTTGGCGAAGACCCCTTCGAGCTGAACCACGTGCTCGACCACTGGGTGCGCGACCAGCGCGATCCCGAGCTGAAGGAGAAGCAGGGCACGGTGCTCAAGTTCATGACCACCTGGCTCTACGACATCAGCGAGTACTACCGGCTGATACGCCAGTGCACTGAGGACAAGGAGATGGGCCTGAGCTACATCACCAATGCCTTCGGCGTGCCCTACAACGAGATAGTAGACCTCTTCTCGGCACCCGGCGACAGCGTTCACCAGGCCGCCGCGCTGTACAAGTTCCTGAAGCGTGCACCCGAGGATGCCGACCGCCGGCAGAAGCAGCTGAAGGTGCTGGGCGCCTTCGGCGAGTACCCGCGCTTCCAGCAGAACTACGAGGAGTCGAAGATGCGCGTCATACCTACCGACGTGGTCTACATGAACATAGACAAGGAGGCCGTCAAGGCCAGCGGCATGAGCTACACGGAGGAGGAGATACCCGACCGCATAGCCCTCAACATCAACACGCCGTACTACGCACTGGGCCGCGCACAGCTGATGATGCTCGAGATGCTGCGCAACAGCAACTGGAAGCGTCCGCTCTACGTCGCCATGACCGTGGGCGAGGACAACCTGATGGGACTGGGCGAATACTTCGTGCAGGAGGGACTGGCCTACCGCATCACGCCCTTCAAGAACGAACGCGCCATAGACACGGAGAAGACCTACGAGAACGTGATGAAGCACTTCAAGTTCGGCGGACTCACCCAGAAGGATCTCTACCTCGACGAGACCGTCATGCGCATGTGCTACACCCACCGCAACCTGCTGTCGCAGCTGGCCGTCAAACTCATACAGGAGGCTCAGACGGCTGACGACGAGGCCGTGACGGCCGACAAGCAGCAGAAGGCCAGGAAGGTGCTCGAGCTGGCCGAACGCCAGCTGCCCGCCTACAACGTGCCCCACGACTACCTGAGCGGCTCGTTCGACATTGCCCAGGCCTACTACCTGCTCAACGAGGACCAGAAGGCCATCAGCATCCTCGACGAGCTGTGGAAGAAGTCTACGCAGTACATGCGCTTCAACCTGTCGCTGGGCCGCGAGCGCATCAAGATACAGGAGCGCTCGTGCAAGATTCACCTGAGCATCATGAACAGCATCGCTGAGCTGATGATGCACATAGACCAAAAGAAGGCCGAGGGCTACGCCACGCAGCTGAACACCATCTTCCAGCAGTACGACAACCTGACAAACAGTAACGTATGATCATTGAGCAACCGGCCATATACCTCCGGTGGCTCTACCCCAAGGCTTTCTGGAGAATGGACCGTCGCGAACATGCAGTTTACCTGACGTTCGACGACGGCCCCATTCCCGAGTCTACACCCTTCATCCTCGACACGCTGCGCCACTACGGCGTCAAGGCCACCTTCTTCATGGTGGGCGACAACGTGCGGAAATATCCCGACCTCTTCAGGCGCATCGTCGACGAAGGCCATCAGATAGGCAACCATACACACAACCACATCAGCGGATTCCGCCACACGCTGCACGACTACTGCTACAACGTGGAGAAGGCCAACGCCTACATACGCAGCCACTTCATGCGGCCGCCCCACGGCTGGATGCGCCCCGTGCAGTATGCGTGGCTCAGCCGCAAGTACAAGATTGTGATGTGGGACCTCGTGACGCGCGACTACTCTAAGTGGATGACGGGCGAGGGTGTGTTCAACAACGTGAAGCGCTACGCGCGCAACGGCTCTATCATCACCTTCCACGACTCTCTGAAGTCTATCGACAAACTGCGCACAGCACTGCCGCAGAGCATAGAATGGCTGAAGGAACAGCAATATGAGTTTAAGATTTTTCGATCTTAAACTCAAATAATGGATAATGGATAATTATGATTACTGACCATAAACCAGAAATCAAGGAGAACTCAGGACCAACTCCTAATTCTCCATTATCAATTACCAATTATCAATCCGAAGAAAATTCTCCATTATCAATTACCAATTATCAATCCGAAGAAAATCATCCATTATCAATCATCAATTATCAATTGCTCAAAGCTCTCGCTTTGAGCGAAGGGTTCTTCGCTTGTGGCATCGCCAGGGCATGTCCCGTTGACCCGCAGGTGGCTCATGCCTATCGGTCGTGGATAGCCGACGGACGACATGCCGACATGCACTATCTCGCCGACAACATCGACAAGCGACTCGACCCTACCCTGCTCCTCGACGGCGCACAGAGCATCATCGTCGTCGCCCTCAATTACGCCCCTGCCCGCCGCATTCCCGACGACCAGTACCAGCTGGCCGCCTACGCCTACGGGCGCGACTACCATGACGTCATAAAGCAGCGACTCAGAAGACTCATTGCCAATGGTCCATTGTCCATTGTCGATTGCAAGATAGCTACTGACACCGTGCCCATCCTGGAACGCTACTGGGCCTGGCAGGCCGGCATCGGCTTCATAGGGCGCAACCACCAGCTCATCATCCCCGGTGCCGGCAGCATGTTCTTCCTGGGCGAGATCATCACCACGGCCCGCTTCGACCACTACGACCAACCGGTAGCTAACCGCTGCGGCACGTGCCACAATTGTATCGACGCCTGTCCCACCGGTGCCCTCGGCCACTCGTTCGACGCCCGCCGCTGCCTCTCTTATCAGACCATCGAGCACCGCGGTCCCCTCGATGCCGACATCAGCGACAAGCTGGGCACCACCATCTACGGCTGCGATCGTTGTCAGCAGTCATGCCCCTGGAACCGTTTTGCCACCCCCACCGACATTCCCGAACTGCAACCCTCCGAGGCCCTGCTCAGCATGACGAAAGACGACTGGCGCCACCTCACCATCGACCAATACCGCCAGCTGTTCAAGGGCTCCGCCGTCAAGCGCACCAAATACGAGGGCCTGATGCGCAATATCGAGGCAAAGAGAGAAGAGATCCAACGCCTTCGGTAAGACCTTGCGGTTCTTGTTCTGGTACGTGCGATATTACAAATTATGCATTATGCATTATGAATTATGCATTGAAAAGCGTTTGCGCTATTCGCTGGGAGCATTTTCAAAATTCTCTCCGAGCGTTCATGCTATACGCTTGGAAAGACAAACTGTCTTGTACTGAAATAGGTTGACTCATATAAGGCCTTAAATGTTAAATTTTAAAGTTTAAAGTATTATGAGTAGAACAAAATTCAGTCGCGGTTTGAAACGCAGTATTT
>JAFUSV010000037.1 GCA_017467565.1 Prevotella sp. | reverse complement strand
GGACAACTCTTTCACTCCCCAGTAAGTCCTGCTTCCCGATACCCGGAAAAGGTTGTCCTAAGTTGTCCCAAGTTGTCTTTCCCCACAAAAAACTTCAAATTTCAAACTTCAAACATCAAAAATGAAAAAGCCACTTTGGAAAACTATCATCGACGTAATTATCGTCATCCTCACGTCAATCGTGACTACCGTTGGAACAACGTCGTGCATGCATGGGGGCTTCTGACCCTCTGGATGCTCAACCTCTCGTTTTTGTGAATTGTCGCTAAGATGACATGCTAATCATAACAAAGAAGACCTCCCTGCAGTGATGCTCGGAGGCTTTCTTGTATCCAGACTTGGGGACTCAAAAAGCCCCTCCCCCTTGGGAGGGGTTGGGGGTAGGCTCCTTCCCCAGTGTTTATTGCGGAAGCGCGCGATTGTTCAATTATTCAATTATTCATTTTTATCGATTTTGCACCTGAAAAAAAGAGACGGCCGTATCGTCACGATGCGTACCGTCTCGCTAACGTTTTAACTTTCAAACTATAATGAAAATCAGATGAAGAGACTGTTCTTGTACTCCTGAGGGGTGACCCCTACGAAGAGGCGGAAGTTGCGGTAGAACGAGATCTGGCTGGCAAAGCCCGACTGTGATCCCACTTCGACAAACGAAAGGTCTGGATGAGAGCGGATGAGCTTTTTCGCATGCTCGATGCGCAGGCTGTTGACGTACTCGGAAAACGACTTGCCCATCTCCACGTTGATGGTCTGATAGACATAGTTGCGGTTGCTGCCCAGCGCAGTCACCACGTCAGCGAGTTTCAACTGCGGCTGCAGGTAGAGCTGCTGCTCCACCATCAGCTGCTCAAGGCGATCACGGAGTGATTTGTTCTGGGCCGTCATGACAGCTGACGGCTCGGAATGGAGTGCCGGTGATGGCGATACAACAGGCATCTCCCCGACGGCAACTGCCTCTGGAGCCTGCCTCTGGAATGTATGCAGCTCGTCATCCAGGCTGTCTATACCCTTCTGCTTCAGGCCCACATAGCCTACAGCGAACAGCAACAGGGAAAAGAGCACTGAGGGAATGACCAACAGGTCCATATTGTCGATGAAGCGATAGCGACCGATGATATTGCTGACAAACGACAGAAAATTGGTGCATGTGAAGACGATGAGCATCACCTTCACCCACGTGAGGCGCTTGTCGTCGACCGACGAATAGTTGTGTTCCAGCATGACGTCGAACTGATGGATAGCACGGAAGCCCAGCCACAAGATTGGTACTATCTGCAGAGCAAAGACCACCTGCACGGCCCTGTGGGCAAGCACTTGCAAGCGCAGGATGCCATCGGCACCAGGCAGGTTATTGTGGTAGAGATAGCGTTCGATGAACAGCGACACCTCATCAGGGCTCATCTGCAGATAGCATACACCTACGGCAATACCGCAGACCAGCGACGGCAGTAGCAGCGGCACGGTGTGCCACCGACTGAAGGTGCGCTCTGTGAGACACTTGATATAGATGAAGTAGAGAGGAAACACCAGCGGATTGGCAGTACAATAGAGCGTGTCGGTGAGGGGTATGAGGGAGGTTTCGCGCATGAAATAGACGCAATGCCCCAAATAGAGCACAAAGGTTACAGCCATGAAAACAGTAAGCGTACGCAACGCACGAGAAGGACGCTGCAGCTGTTCCAAAAGGAGGATGACCGCGATGATGCCACACACGAACATGGGCATGGAGGCAAAGATGAGTTGTTTCATATTTGCAAAGTTACATCTTTTTTGCCTAATACCAACAACAAAACTGCATTTTCTATGAATTTGAAATATATTTGTGTGAATATGAAACAACCCCTCGTACCTTTTTATATTATATTTGCAACCGAATACAATTTAATTATTTCGCACTAAAGACCAACGATTATGAAAAAGCTACGAAAAAAGACTCTCTTAGCCTGGGCCATCTGGATGATGCCTGCCGCCATGGCAATGGCACAACAACAGGAGCTGTCCGTCACCGTGCACGTTGACGAGCCAGGCACGCTGTTCGTAAAAATCATGGAACAGATAGAGGAGGTAGGCGAGACGACCGACATCACCTCGCTGACCGTCAGCGGCCGACTGAACGAAGACGACCGCAACGTTTTGCGCAACCAGACGCCCAACGTCGTGCAGGCCGACTTCAGCGGCGTCGAGGCCGACTGCGCCAAGTACATCCTGATGCGCGAACACGAGCATCTGAAGAGCTGCAAGCTGCCAACGGAGGCCGAGGAGCTGGGCAACGACCTGTTCTATCGCTGCGACAGCCTGGTGAGCATCGCCATGCCACCGCGGCTGAAGGCCATACCCGACTACTTCGTGCAGGAATGCAAACTATTGTCTTCTATCGACATTCCGGCTACGGTGACCGCCATCGGCAGACAAGCCTTCGAATCGTGCTATGCCCTCACAGCCATACAGTTGCCCGACGGGCTCACCACGCTGGGCAGCAGGGCTTTCTATGAGTGCCGTCAGCTCGCGGAGGTGACCATCCCTGCCGGCGTCACCGAGATACAAAGCCAGACGTTTTACAAGTGCATCGGACTGAAGACCATCCGTCTGCTCTGCACCGACGCCGTACTGCGCTCCCAAGCATTCTCGGGCACCGGCATCGAGACGTTCACACTGCCCAAAGGCATTCGCATCGACGGCGACGAGGTATTCGGCTCGTGCCCTTATCTGCGTAGCTTCACCTTCCCCGATGGACTGACCACCCAAAATGAAATCGGCACCAGCACGCTGTGGAACGACACGGCACTCGTTGACGTCCGTTTGCCAAAGGACCTGACCATCATACCCGAGTACTTCTTCAAGTACACGGCCATCAGCAGCATCGACCTGCCTACCACGGTGACAACCATCGGCAAGGATGCCTTCGCCTACTGTAAGAAGTTGGCCTCGTTCACCATCCCGCAGTACGTCACCACCGTCGATGTGGCAGCATTCCACCACAGCGGATTGCAGCAGTTCTCGTGGCCCGACCATCTGACGACCATCAAGCAAAGCATGTTTGAAGGCTGCGACCAGCTGGTCGGCATCACTATACCCGCAACCGTCGACAGTCTGCAGCCAAAAGTCTTCTGCGAATGTCGAAGGCTGGAGCGCGTCAGTTTGCCTGGAGCTGTGCACACCATACCCGACAACTGCTTCCAGAATTGCGACAGCCTGCACGAGGTCATTCTGCCTCCCACGGTGAACTATATCAGCTGGACTGCGTTCGGCAATTGTAAGAACCTACGCCACATCGACCTGCCCGATGCCATCACCTACATCGGCTCCTGGGCGTTTGAGAATGTCCCGCTGGAAGAGCTGCGACTGCCCGCCCAATTGAAGATTATTGATGACCATGCGTTCATAGGCGGATGCTATCGTCACGTGACGGTGCCCGAGGGCGTCATCCGGGTTGAAAATCGTGCTTTCGGCAGCGACAGCCTGAAGTGTGTCGACTATCCCTCGACGCTGCTATACATCGGCGACAACCCCTTCAACGACGGAACCTATCCCGTCGATAGTCTCATCATGCGCTCGGCCATACCGCCCTATCACGGCGAGTTCTTCTCACGCTGGGGCAAGGAGCACCAGACCACTTTCTACGTGCCCAAGAACTCGCTGTCGCTCTACCAGAACGACCCCTCCTTCAGCCGCGCTGAACGGTTTGCCACACTCGACATCGAGCCCACGCAGCTGTACATCGTCGACAACACCGTCATCGACCCGAGCAGCGGTCTGCAGCAGGGCAAATACGACGTTGTGTTCTACTCACTCTCTGATAATGGCTATTCCGTCAGCCGCGACCCCGCCCTGACCATCGCCGCAGGTGCCACCCTTCATGCCGGCACCCTTACGATGAACCACCTGCTCACGAGCTACACACCGCGCTTCGACACCTTTATCAATAATGGGACATTCACCGTCGACAACATCGACCTGCGCTGTCAGTTCTACGGACGCGCACTCTTCACGCCACCGTTCGACGTCCGCATCAGCGACGTCTACACCGAGCGCGGGCTGTCGCCCTTCGCCTTCTTCCGCTACGACGGTGCTGCACGTGCTGCCGCTCAGTTCGACAAGAGCTGGGTGCGCGTAGGCAACGACGAGACGCTGCGTGCCGGCACAACCTACGTGGTGCGCATGGAACGTGTGTTCGACTATTCGTTGCCGCGCGACCGCAACGGGTATGCCCAGCGCGTCTGGGACTTCCTTCACCTGACACCCGCTGCCGGCGGTGCCAACCACCTCGTCAGCAACGCCGACATCAGCCTGCCGCTGCAGCACTACCCCAGCGAGTTCGATCACAACAAGAGCTGGAACGCGCTCGGCATGCCCTACCCCTCGTACTTCGACATCCGGGGCATTGACTACGACGGCCCCATCCTCGTGTGGAACTTCACCGCCGCCGAATACGACGAAGGATGGAATGGACGCACAGGCACCTGGAAGGCCTACAGCGCATTGGACGACGAGGTGGTGCTCAACCCCATGTCGGCCTTCTTCCTTCAGGCACCCGACGGTGTCGATGCCATCAGCCTCAGTGCTGACCGCCGACAGGCCACACGTACCTTCGTCAAGGGCGACACGCAGAACGGCTCACGTGCCCTGCGCCGTGCCGACGAGCGCGCCCACCGCATGGTGCTCAACGTGATGCTCTCGCGCGACTCCGACACCGAAGAGCTCGACCGCACCCGCTTCGTCATCAACCCGCAGGCCACCACCCGCTATGACATCGGCCGCGATGCACCGAAGATGAGCGACGACGAGGGTCCCGCCACCTTGCTCTACACCGTAGCCGACGGGCTGGCCTATGCCATCAACGAGCGCCCGCTGGCCGACGGCATCGTCCGGCTGGCCATGCAGCTGGCTGAGCCTGGCAGCTACAGCCTGACGTTCAACATCGCCGGTGCTGCCACCATCGACGGAGCCGACGCCGGCAGCGCCATGCTCATCGACCAGCTGACGGGCAGCCGCACACCGCTCACAGAGCCCTACACCTTCACCGCCGACGAGGCCGGCACGCTGGCCAACCGCTTCTTCGTAGCCTTCGGAGATGCCGACCCGACAGCTATCGCCGACGTCAGTGATGCAGCGCCCATCCGTTCGGAGGGCATATTCAACCTCAGCGGACAGCGCATCAGCACGCCACGCAAGGGTCTCTACATTGAGAACGGCCAAAAGGTCATCAAGCAATAGTACGCACACCATTACATTATATAATAACAGAATTATGAAAAAGATATTCAGTATAGCCCTCATGGTCCTCATGGCCCTGACGGCCACTGCACAGGAGACCCCCACCCGACGCTTTCAGCTGAAGACGTTACCCGAGAAGAACCTCGTGACCTCTGTCTACTACTACTGGTGGAACCCTGAAAAGCAATGGAACGAAAGCAAGGGCTGGAACAGCGACACCATCACCATCGACGTGCAGGTGCCCGTCGGCAAAGAGCTGTCCATCAACATCAAGCACGACAACATCAACTGGGCCTACCAAAGCGATATGGCCTCTACCATCTACACGCTGGTAGACTGGCGCGAGAACGGCGAGGTGACCAACAGCGTCGTGAGCGACAGCCGCAACTACCTCAGCTACACGTACATCATGCCCGACTACGACGTAGAGCTGGTAGGCACCTTCGAGTACAACCCCACGCCGCCCACCGACCAGCCGACTACCAACGGATGGTATCCTGAGACGGGCACGCTGGTACTCGACTACAACGAGTACATGCCCGCCGGCTTCACCGACAGCGACTACGAAAAGGTCGTGCGCGTCATCTTCGGTCCGTGGAGCAGCAACATCAGTCCTTATTTTTTCTCCGGCGGATGGGCCGAAAACAATAACTACCCCAACTGCCGTATTGCCGACTACAGCCGCGCAACGGCTATAGAAGTAAATGAATATAATACATGGAAAAACATACAGCTGACCGACATCTTGCTGCCTCCCACAGTGAAGACGATTTATGGGCATTCGTTCCAGGATCTCTCGACGCTCACTACGCTGACCTGCTATGCACTTACGCCGCCTGCCATCGAACCCTATTACCAGCAGCAATGGAATTCAGAGACCTACCAATACGAGTATATCGACACCATCATGCCCTTCGACTACAGTCCCGACGTGGTCATACGCGTGCCGGCCGACGTGGTGCCGCTCTATCAGCGGACCGACTATTGGAAGGACTTCACCATTCTGGCTATCGATGAGAACTACGCCAACCTGACGGTGAACCTGATGCCGACAGTGGAAGACGAGCGCAACCTGCTCATCTACAAGAACATGCACCTGGAGCTGACCAACATCCGAACAGGCATCAAGCGCTCCATGCTGGTGAACGGCCGCAACACCTACGACTTCACCTTCCTGCCTGTGAACACAGCCTACAACCTCGTGCTGCGCAGTCAGACAGGTGCCGTCGTGGCACAGATAGACAACATCTACCTCGCTGAAGAAAACAAGACGGTCACCTTCGACCGTCTGCGCAAGCCACACACGCTGACGCTCAGCCTCACGGCCGACGGACAGACAGTTGGCAACGAGCTCTTCACCAACACATGGTTCACTGAGGCTGGGGCCTACATCGGCAAGGGCAACGAGCTGGCCAACGTCTTCGACGACCAGACGGTGAAAGTGCTCATAGGCTACGAGCGCGAGCTCGCCATGCGCTACCAGCAGCCCGACACCATCAGCATCGTCGTAGGACAGCAGCCCGACAACATCGTCATCGAGCTGCCGCCGCTGCCCACCGCCGACGTCACCTTCCGCGTCAGCGACGAGCGCACCCGACAGGGCATCGCCGATGCTACCGTCAGCATCGTGCAGATACTCAACAACGGACAGGCCGGCACACAGCAGACGCTCACCACCAACGCCGACGGCCTGGCCACTGGCCAGGTGCTGGGCACCATGAGCAACATCATTGTCAACGCCGGACAGTTCGGTTCGAAGAATTTCTTTGCCAACCTCAACGACTCCACAGACTTCAACGTGAGCTTCACGCCCGCCGAGGGTACCACCATCACCCTCAACTGGAGCTACGTCAAGGCCGTCTACCCCGAGGAGGCCGAAGACATCGTCAACGACTATGCCGACAAGGGCAACATGCAACTGACGCTGATGGACTACTCGTCGTACAAGGAGCTCACCGACTATCGCGACCAGGCCCCGCGCTACACCCTCTTCGAGACGCTGCCCGAAGGCACTACCGTCTACGCCACAGCCACCAGCCTCAACGACAAGGTGGCCTACGTCACGGGCTCTGGCATAGTGGACAGCCTGGGACAGGTATCCATCGACATGAGGGTCGTAGAACGTGCGACGATGCATGTCAGCTACTTCCAGTCAGAGAGTCGCACACCGGCCATACTGCTGTTCAGCAACAACAGCGACAACGTCGTCAGGAAACAGACCTTCGAGCCAGGCATTACGTACATTGATTTCACCAATCTGCCCTCAGGACAGTATCAGGTGATAGCGATGGGCACTGGCGAAGCCTACGAAGCCCTGACCAACAAGCAGCAGCTGGCACGACTGACCGAAGGTGCCGACTACGTCAGCCAGACACTGATAATGGAGGACGGCAAAAACCAGCGCGTCAGCTTCACCAAGATACCACTGACCAGCAACACGCTGACGAACAACCTCGCTACACGCCGTGCCATGTTCAAGCAACGGCAGGTCAGCGTAGGCGAATATGCCACCGTCAGTGTCACCGCTGCCTTTAAGCGCGACATCACAGCTACTCCGAAGGACATCAGCTTCGTCTACCGCATACCGCAGTACTGCAACTTTGTAGCCTCGTCGGTGATGATCGGACAGAAGCAGGTGCCCTACACCTACGACAGCAACACCCGCGAGCTCACCGTGAGCTGGGACAACATCGAGACCGACAGCGTCATGCGCTTCTGCCTCATTCCCACCCAACCGGACGAATACCAGTCAGAGGCTGCACTGCGCTATACGCTCGACGGCGAGGAGCACAGCGACCCGCTGCAGACCTCGACGCTGACAGCCGTATCGGCCATCATCAACGTACCGGAGGTGATGAACCAGCCACGCTTCAAGGTCAGCGGCAAGTCGGCTGCCAGCTACGACGCATCGTACAGCCGCGCCAAGCGAGCCGCCGGCGTCTATATGGGAACACAGTACTGGAAGTCTGAGCCCAGCTACGATGTGTACATCTACGACGGCAACGAGCTCATCGGCAATGCCAATACCAACAGCAACGGCGAGTGGGACGCATGGGTGACGCTGAAGGAGCCTACAGCACTGAGCCACCACAGCATCTGGGCACGCGTCATGCGCAATAATACCATCGTGGAGACCGAGCGCAAGGAGATGATCTACGACCCCAACGCCGTCGTGCCTAAGTCGCTCACGATGACCTTCTTCAACCACCACCCCGCACACTTGGAGCAGACCACCGTCGTCTTCGACTACGTCAATGACAAGGCATACCCCTCGCACTACGGATTCTCCAACGAGGAAGGGTACAACACCGACTTTACCTTCGAAGTGGACCTCTCGACCAACGACACCACAAAGGTCTATGCCTGTGCACTCTACATACACACAGCAGGCCCCGACGCTGAGGAGCGCATCACGATGTGTCACTACAACAAGCGCAAGAACCGCTGGATAGCCTACGAGAAGTTCAACACCCGCTCGCTGCCCTACGACGTCTACGTGGAGCCGTTCTACTATCACGATAATATAGGTTCGCGCAAGGACGTTGACGATGCCTACGCATGGTTCGACGCACTCTACAAGAAAGACACCGGCACGCTGGCCGACCTGCGCGACGAGCTCGATGCCCTGATGAAACAGGGACAGCAGGCCCACGACAGCGGCAACGACGACGCCATACCCACTGAGGCCATCAATGAGAAGCTGCAACAGTGGTTCGAGGCATCGGGTCTGAACGAACACGAGGTGGAAGACACAGGCGAGACAGCCGAAGAGATCGTTGCCGACATGGACGCCTTGTGGGCAGAGGTAGGCACCATTGCCGACTACTTTGGCGACACTGCCGGACTGGCACAGAAGCTCAACGAGCTGGGAACCATCGCACAGGGCATGACGACCGGCAAGGCTACCGGCATGGACACCAACAGCCTCAAGGAACAAGGCTATCACGAGAACAGCCTCGACGACCACTCGAAGATATACATCCTCGCCACCGAGGACGGCGGATGGGACTTCGTTGACCTGAACCGCGACCTGCGCATCACCGTCAACGGCGAGGCAGCCGAACTCATGGGCATATCCAGCCTGCATCGTGCCGAGACTGCCAGCTGGGAGAAGACCTTCGAAACGATGAAGGACTATCTCGACTCCTTCCAAGACTATCTGGGCAAGCTTGCCGACGTGGCCACATCGGCCATCTCGAAGTTCAACTACTGGATCTATATGGCCGAGGATGCATCGGTGAAGCTGGGCAAACAGCTCACAGACCCGAACCTGGGCAGCTTCGAGCGCTGGTGGCTACAGACCAAGCTCGACCTGAACCTGGCAAAGACCACCGGATTGGAGAAGATGCGGTCGCTATGCTCCAAGTTCAAGGTGGGCGACGGCGTGGGAACGCTCGCCAGCGCCTACTCGCTCTACTCCACGTACATGAAGTTCAGCGACAACTGTAAGAAACTACGCAACATACGCAACGGCATTCCCGAATACTGTCCTGACGACCAGGCCGATGCCGACAATCTGCGTGCCGATATCAACTCGTTCTGCAACTGGAGCGTGCCTTACATGGTGACGGCCATCAGCAGCGACGTCCTAGCACTGGGAGTAGCCTTCGGCTGCTTTGTAGGCCTCATCCCCTCTGGCGGTGCGACGACACCCGGTTTGGCAGCATCGCTGGCCAAGATTGGCTTGACAATGGCCGCCAACTACATGTACGAGAGCCGCACAGAAGCTGCCATCGAGGTGTTCAGCCTGCGCAAGTCGGCACTCATCTGCTTCAAGAAAGACCCGAACTGCGTGCAGCGCGGAGACTGTCCGAAGTGCACCGCGAACTGCGACGACTACCCCAAGGGGCCCAAGGGACCGAAGGGACCGACGACCACAGGCGACCTCGACCCGTCGGGATACGTCTACGAGGGTGTGGCCTCCAACCGTGTGGAGGGTGCCACCACCACCGTCTACTTCAAGACCACCGAGAAGGACATGTATGGCGACAATGTGGAGAAAATCGTCATGTGGGACGCAGAAGCCTTTGACCAGGTGAACCCGCAGCTGACCAACGAGAACGGCGAGTACGGATGGATGGTGCCCGCCGGACAGTGGCAGGTGAAATACGAGAAGGAAGGCTACCAGACCGTCTACTCTGAGTGGCTGCCCGTGCCTCCCCCACAGCTCGACGTCAACCAGGAAATGCGCCAGTATGTACAGCCTCAGGTGAGTGGCGTGAAAGCCTCGCAGGATGGCGTGCAGATAACCTTTGACAAGTACATGCGCCCAGCCACGCTGACAGCAGAGAATATCACCGTCAGCCTGAACGGCGAACAGATGGAGGGCACGATAGAACTGCTCGACAGCGAAGCCGACGACACGGGAGAGCTGCTGACAAGGCGTGTGCGCTTCGCACCGGCAGCACAGCTGCCCGTGGGACAGACACTCATGCTCACCGTCAGCGGCAACGTGGAGAGCTACGCCAAGATGCAGATGGGCGATACGTTCTCACAGCCTTTCGACATTGCCGAGACGGTAGAGAAGATGGTAGCCGACTCGCTCGTCAACATTATCTACGACCAAACCAGCACGATGACCATCAGCGCACTGCCAGCAAAGGCTGCTGCCGGACAGAAAGTGAGCGTCCGGCTGATGTCCGACGTCATTGCATCGACAGAGCAGACGGAGCTGACCTTCGATGACAACGGCAAGGCTACGCTCAACATCACCGGCGAGGCTCACGGCACCACAGCCATAGAGCTGACCCTGCAGGACGACGAAGACGTGAAGGCACTCGTCGTGGTGAACGTCAAGGACGAGAGCGACTTCATCACCACCATGCCCAGCGCCAACTACATGAGCAACACTCAGCTGTACTACGGCACAGAGATCACCCTGAGCTGCGAGCAGCCCGACGCCGTCATCTACTACACACTGGACGGCTCGTGCCCCTGTGAACAGGAGAGCGACCATGTGTTCCGCTACACCGGCCCCATCGTGGCCAATGGTCCCCTGCTCATCAAGGCTATGGCCATAGCCCCGGCTACACTGAGAGCGACATCAACGAGCTGCACTTCCCGCTGCTCACCGGCAACACCCAGCTGCATCTGCAGCAGGGATGGAACTGGATAAGTCACGGACATGCCAATGCCATCGAGACGTCCACGCTGGGTACGGCCACTGACCAGGTACTCGACACCGACGGACAGACGGTCAGCCAGATGCAGCCCGCCACTGTCTACCTGATACACAACAACGCCCAGTACGAGCCTCAGCTCACCGGCTATGCCTTCAACCCACGTACGAGCACCCTCAGCCTGTCCGAAGGTTGGAACTGGATGCCCTACCCCGTCAGTCAGGTGCTCATGCCTGCTGAAGCCTTAGCGTATGCACAGCCACAGAACGGCGATGTACTCGTAGGCGAAGACGGATTTGCCATCTACGTCACCGACTGGAGCGGCGAAGGCTCATGGCAGGGCACGCTGGTAAAGATGGAACCAGGACGCGCCTATCGTTACAAGACAACCACCGGACGTACGTTTATCGTCAACACCAATGTGACAGAAAGCCAGGTCGGCAACCAGCCATCCTACACCATGTTCCGCTGGTACGACCGCCATGCCTTTGCCACCCGCATGCCTATCATCGCAACACTCTACGATGAATACGGCAGCACCGTGTCGAACGACTACGACTACGAACTGTCAGCCTTTGTGGGTGATAACTGCAGGGGCAACGGTTTCTGGGCCGACCAAAACAATCACATCTACATCAACGTGCTGGGAGAGGAAGGCGAGACCGTACACTTCCTCGTTCACAACAAGACGACCGATAAATACTACACCACGCAAGAGAGCATCACCTACACGGCCGAGCTGCAAGGCACCGACAACTCCCCGGTGCAGCTGCACATCGGTGAGGAGGCAAATGGGGTGAACGGCATCACCGACGACAGCCAGTCAAGCACCAGTGTCTACTCGCTGGAGGGTGTGAAGATGGAGCAGCAACGCAAGCTGCGCAAGGGTGTCTACGTACAGCAAGGCCATAAGGTTGTGATTAAGTAACTACAAAAAGAAATAGGATAAAAAAAGGACCTACACCAACCCCCTCCCGAAAAGGAGGGGGCTTTTTTTAGTAGGCCTTGCGGTACTTGCCGTCGTCCTTGTCGTCGAGCATGGAGAGGTAGGACTGGTAGCGGCTCTCGGCAATGAGATGCTGACTGACGGCTTCGAGGACGGCACAACCGGGCTCGTGGGTATGGGTGCAGTTGCTGAAACGGCAGTCGCGGGAGTAACGGAATATCTCACGGAAATAGCTGGTGAGCTCCTCGGGCTCCATATCGAACGTTCCGAAGCCCTTGATGCCCGGGGTGTCAATGAGGTATGAGGGTGAAGGGTGGAGGGCGAAGTGGGCAGCTCTATCATCTCGGAGAAGGTGGTGGTATGCATGCCCGTGTTGTGGGCATCGCTGATCTCGGCGGTACGCAGGTTAACACCCGGCACCAGACGGTTGATGAGCGTGGACTTCCCCACCCCACTGTTGCCGCTGAGCAACGTGATTCGTCCCGCCAGCAGGGGGCGCAGCTCCTCGACACCCTCGCCTGTGGCGGCTGATATCTGCCGGCACTCGTAGCCAATGGTCTCATAGAGACGTACCATGAGCTGCTGGTACCGGCGCTCGTCGTCGTCCAGCTGGTCGGTCTTGTTGAATATCAGCACTACCGGCACACGATAGGCCTCAGCCGATGCCAGGAAGCGGTCGATGAAGGTGGTGGAGGTCTGAGGGCGCTCGACGGTGACGACGAGGAAAGCCTGGTCGACGTTGGCGGCTATGATATGGCTCTGCTTGGAGAGGTTGATGCTCTTGCGGATGATATAGTTGCGTCTGTCTTCAATATCTGTGATGAAGGTGCCTTCTACACTCACCCTGTCGCCCACGGCCACGGGATTGGTAGAGCGGATGCCCTTGAGGCGGAAATTGCCCTTCACCTTACAATCGAGCAGCTGGCCATCGTCCGTGCGAACGGTGTACCAGCTGCCTGTATTTTTAACGATAAGTCCTTTCAATTACCAATTATCAATTATCCATTATCAATTATCCATCACCATTACACGGTCATGATTTCCTTGTTCTTAGCCTCGATGAGCTCATCCAGCTTCTTGATGTACTTATCGTGCAGTTTCTGCAACTCGAGCTCGGCAGCCTTCTCGTTGTCCTCGATGAGTCCGTCCTTGATGGCCTTCTTCAGCTTGTCCTTGATGTCGGCACGCACGTTGCGCACCTCAACTTTGGTCTTCTCGGCAATCTTGTTGCACTGCTTCACCAGGTCGCGGCGACGCTCCTCGGTGGGCTGCGGTATGGCCAGTCGGATGACCTCGCCGTTGTTCTCGGGCGTGATGCCTACGTCGCTGTCCATGATAGCCTTCTCGATGTCGCGTATCTGCTTCTTGTCCCACGGCTTGATGGCAATGGTGCGGGCATCGGGGCAGTTGACGGTAGCCACCTGGTTGAGGGGCACCTTCGACCCGTAAGAAGCCACACGTACGGCGTCGAGGATAGCCACGTTAGCACGTCCTGCACGAATCCTATTTAACTCTTCTTCGAGATAGAGAGCGGCCATTTCCATTCTCTCCTCGGCACTGCTCAAAGTTTGTTTTACGTCTAACATAATATATTCCTATTTAAATTTTCTGCTTACAAATGTAGACATTTTATTTGAATCGTGCAACAAAATGATGAATTTTTTGTAAAAAAACACATCGTAGCAGTCATTTTTCATTTATTTTCGCTAACTTTGCGCCGAAAAAGTATAAACTAACGACCAGAATGAATATGAAAAAGTTATTGAGCGCACTACTCACCTTCATGTTTCTCTTCACTACCGCCAGCATGGCTGACGAGTACACCTACCTCACCGTCACGCAGAGTGAAGGCATCAGCGACTTCCAGATCAGCCAGATAGAGAAAATCAGTTTCGACCAAGCCGACATGATAGTGACGCTGGCCAATGGCAGCGAGGAGCGTCTGCCCCTGTCGGGTGTGAGCAAGATGTTCTTCAGCGACGGCAAGCAGAGCATCGCCAAGGTGAGCACCGACGGCTCGAAGATCAGGCTGGAGGACGGTGTGCTGAAAGTACAGGTAGAAGAAGGCGAGATGGTGAGGCTCTACAACCTGAAGGGCGAAGAGATACTGAGTGCGAAGCAAAGCATAGCATACGACATACGCCATCTGACCAAGGGCGTGTATATCGTCAGAGTAGGCAACGAGTCGAAGAAACTGATGACCCGCTAAGCGTAAGACTATGTCGAAACAAACCAGCAAATACATGGTAGCCAGTGAGCGCGACCAGCTATGGGGGCTCACCGTCACTACGATAGGCTACGAGACGATAGATCCGGGCGACAGCTACCCTACCAAGGGGCATGCTGAAGGCTACTACTTTGACATCAACAAGGGGCGCGAGCTCAACGAGTATCAGATACTGTACGTGCCTGAGGGAAGCGGCGTCTTCCAGAGCAGCACGGTCAAGGAGCGTGCCATCCACGAGGGCGACATCTTCCTGCTGTTTCCCGGCGAGTGGCACACGTACCATCCCGACCCGGAGGTGGGATGGAAAAGTCACTGGATAGGATTCAGGGGGAAAAACATGGACGACCGGGTGAAGGCCGGATTCCTGTCGCCCGCCAAGCCCGTCTACCATGTAGGCTATTCGGCGGACATCGAACGACTCTACAAGATGGGGTACGAGGCAGCACTCGAGGAGGCCGCCTACTCGCAGCCACTCATGGCCGGCATCGTCAACCACATCATCGGCAAGATGTACTCCCTGGAGCGAAACATCGAGCTGGAGAAGCGCGACAAGGGTCACGTAGAGATGATAAGCAGGGCGCAGATGCTGATACGCGAATCGGTGGAGAGTCATCTCACCATACAGGAGGTGGCCGAGCAGGTGGGCGTCAGCTACTCGAACTTCAGGAAGCTGTTCAAGGAATACTCAGGGCTGAGCCCTGCCATCTATCAGCAGGAACTGAGGCTGCAGCGTGCCAAGGAACTGCTGACCACCACCGACCTGAGCATCAAGGAGATAGCCTATCGCCTGGATTTCGACTCGCCCGACTATTTCTCTGCTAAATTCAAAGCCAAGACGGGTCGAAAACCAAGCGAGCTACGCATTATTTAGAAGAACAGCATCTTCTCTAACCAATACACCAAGATACCCGAGAGGTAACCTACGAAGACGATCCAAGTGATGCGACGCAGGTACCATCCGAAGGTAATCTTTTCTAACCCCATGACCACCACGCCTGCTGCGGAGCCGATGATGAGCATGGAGCCACCCACACCTGCACAATAGGCCAGCAACTGCCAGAAGGTGCCGTCAACACCCATGGGGCCGGCCTCGGCCACAGGATACATACCCATGCACCCAGCCACCAGCGGCACATTGTCAACGATGGCCGACAGCATGCCGATGATGCCGTTGATGAGGTAATAGTTGCCCGAGAACGTCTCGTTGAGCCCCTCACCCATAGCTGCCAGCACGCCTATCTCCTGGAGCACGGCGACAGCCATCAGTATGCCGAGGAAAAACATGATGGTCGAGAGGTCTATCTTAGACAGGATGTCACTCACGCGCTTGGCCATCGTGTCATCCTCTGCCCTGTTGTAATGGAATATCTCTGTCGTGGTCCACAGCACGCCCAGCACCAGCAGTATGCCCATGAACGGCGGCAGATGCGTCAGCGTCTTGAAGACAGGCACGAAGACGAGACCGCCGACACCCATCCAGAAGATGATGTTACGCTGTGTCTTGGTGAAATGGCTGACCTCGCTCTTGGGCAGGTTCTGCGACTTGTCGAACTTCCCCTTCAGCGAGAATTGCAGGATGAAGGCAGGGATGAGCATCGACACCAGCGAGGGGATGAATATCTCGGTGATGACACCCTGCGTGGTGATGACACCCTTGATCCACAGCATGATGGTGGTCACGTCGCCGATGGGCGAGAAGGCTCCGCCCGAATTGGCTGCAATGATGATCAGAGCGGCATAGATCAGACGCTCTTCACGCTGCTGCACCAACTTGCGCAGCACCATGATCATCACGATAGAGGTGGTCAGGTTGTCGAGGATAGCCGACAGGAAGAATGTCATGAATGCCACTCGCCAGAGCAGCTTGCGCTTGGAGCGCGTCTTCAGGGCATCGCGCACGAAGTTGAAGCCTCCGTTTGTGTCAACTATCTCCACAATGGTCATGGCACCCATCAGGAAGAACAAGGTGCCCGCCGCATCACCCAGATGGTGCTCGATGACACCCGAGATGTGATGTAGAACACCTTCGCCGGCAATGTCGGGGTAGTATGCTCCCGGCGCCATCATCAGCAGCGTCCAGCACCCTACACACATCAGCAGCGCAATGGCAGCCTTGTTGACCTTTGTCACGCTCTCGAGGGCTATGCAGAGGTAACCTGCCACAAACACGGTAACGATAAGAACAGATAATGTTGACATCTTTTTTTTATGGTTTTTAGAATTATGACTGCAAAGTTACAAATAAAATCAAAAAGTTTGGTCACAAAATCAAAATATTATGTCACTTTTTCAATATTTCTTCGTATCTTTGCACACAAATAGCCCTCTATCGACTGTCAGGGCATGAATATTCACCATTTATAATTACTACTAAACGAATCTAAAAAGCAAATGGAACAGCAGAAGAAATATTTCTTTGCAGTAGACCTTGGGGCTACAAGCGGACGAACTATTGTCGGACACATAGATGATGGTCGCATAGAATTGGAGGAAGTGACTCGCTTCCCCAACAACCTCATCGTGCAGGGCGGTCATTACTACTGGGACATCCATGCCCTCTACTTCGAGATCATACGGGGACTGAAGGACGTGGCCAAGCGTGGAATGGAAATCACCTCCATCGGCATTGACACCTGGGGCGTGGACTTCGTCTGCATAGGTGACGACGGCGCCATACTGAGAAACCCCAGGGCCTATCGCGACCCCATCACCTTCAAGGCCATGGACGACTATCTGAAGAACGTACTCCCCAAGAAAGAGGTGTACCAGGTGACTGGCATCCAGTTCCTGAACTTCAACAGCATCTTCCAGTTCTATGCCATGCAGCGTGAGAAGAACACGGCCCTGAAGCATGCACGCAAGATTCTCTTCATACCCGATGCCCTGAGCTGGATGCTGACAGGCGAGGAGGTCTGCGAATATACCATCGCCTCGACGGCACAACTCCTTGACCCGAGGACCAAGGAACTCGACGACCGTCTGCTGGCATCGGTAGGACTGACGCGCACGATGTTCGGCCGAATGGTGGAACCGGGTACCGTCATCGGACACCTGACGGACGAGGTGCAGCAGCTGACAGGGCTGGGCGCCATACCCGTCGTAGCCGTGGCCGGTCACGACACGGGCTCGGCCGTGGCTGCCGTACCTGCCAGAAACGAGAAGTTCGCCTACCTGTCGAGCGGCACGTGGAGCCTGATGGGCATCGAGACGCGCGACGCCATCATCAGCGACCTGAGCTACGAGCGCAATTTCACCAACGAGGGCGGCATAGAGGGCACCACCCGCTTCCTGAAGAATATATGTGGCATGTGGCTCTACGAGCGCTGCCGGCTGGAATGGCCCGAAGAGGTGCGCCGTCTCTCCCACCCCGAACTGCAAGGTTCGGCCATGCAGGTAGAGCCGTTCCGCAGCATCATCAACCCCGACGACCAGCTGTTTGCAGCACCTACGTCTATGATTGGTGCCATACAGCAGTACTGCCGCGACACCCGGCAGCCGGTACCCGAGACGCCAGCCGAGATATGCCGGTGCATCTTCGACTCCTTGGCCCTGCGCTACCGTCAGGTATTCCAGTGGCTGCAGGAGTTTGCCCCGTTCAGGTTGGAGACGCTTCACATCATCGGCGGGGGCTCGCTCAACAAATACCTGAACCAGTTTACGGCCAACAGCACCGGAGCCGTTGTCCTGGCAGGTCCGCAGGAGTGTACCGCCCTGGGCAACATCATGATGCAGGCCAAGGCTGCCCATGCCGTAAGCGACATCTGGCAGATGCGCGAAATCATTGCCAACAGCGTCGAGCTGGTGAAGTACGAGCCCCAGGACAAGGCTGCGTGGGACGCTGCTTACGAGCGATTCCTCTGTCTGAGCCCCCTAAGTTAGGGGGTTGGGGGTCTGAACGAGCACAATCATCACCCCCTGAGGAAGCATCATTCCCACCACCATTATAACTATTAAAACAACTATTAAATAAATATTAACAACGGGGGCTTGTTCAGACCCCCAGCCCCCTAACTTAGGGGGCTCAAAAACAAACAATTTTATGGCTAAACCATTAGTTGAGACAAAAGCAAGAGTTGGAGTATTCTCCATTGCCTTGGGAGCCTATCTCCCACAGTTTCCACAACTCGTTCCCGAGTTCGAGGCACAGTATGCAGCATTCAAGAAGACACTGCCCGACACCATCGAGGTGATCGACGGCGGTATGGTGACTACCAAAGAGCAGTCGATGGCGGCTGGCGACAAGTTCCGCGCTGCCGACGTTGACCTCGTCATCCTGCAGATGCTCACCTACTGCACCTCTTATTACATGTTGCCTGCCGTTCGCGACCTCGATGTACCCGTGGTCATCGTCAACGTACAGAAGAAGCTGGCTCCCGACTACGACAAGACCGACATCCCCACATGGCTGGGCGAGCTCTATGCCTGCGGTGCCATCGGCGAGATGGTGGCCGACCTGAACCGTGCCGGCAAGCGTTCGGCCGTCATCACGGGTGTCGTCGAAGGCGGCGACCCGGGCGTACAGGCTGAGATAGAAGACTGGTGCCGTGCCGCACAGGTGCGTCGTCGTTTCCGCGATACCAACATCGCACAGATAGGCCGTCCCTACCCCGGCATGATGGACCTCTATATCGACGAGACCAACCTCTACCACCGCATGTTCGTCTACACGAAGCAGTTCGACTGGGAGCAGATGTGGGCCATCGCCGACAACATCACCGACGAGGAGGCCATCCGCGCCAAGGCACAGGACATCCTCGACACCTTCGAGATAGAGGGTGGCGGCACCATCGAAAAGGTATGGGACATGGCCCGCTACGTCGTGGCCTTCGAGCAGTGGGTCAAAGACGAGAAGCTGGGCATGATAGCCTCTCACTATGCCGGCTTTGCACAGGGTGTGGCCGGTAAGCTCGACTCTATGCTCATACCCGCCTTCTCCATGCTCATCAAGCAGCACACGGCCTGCGCCGTAGAGGGCGACATGAAGGTGGCTATGGCTATGTCTATCCTGAAGACCATCAGCGGTACTGGCACACTGGCCGAGATGTACTCTATCGACTTCCCCAAGGACATCTGCATCATCGGCCACTCGGGCTCGGGCGACTTCGACATCTCGCAGGCCCACAAGCCCACGATGAAGATAGTGCCCGTGTTCCACGGAAAGACTGGCGGCGGCTATCTCACCCAGTTCTATCCGCCCACAGGTCCTGTCACCTATCTGGCCATCACGCAGGATGCCAACGGCAAGTTCAAGTTCGTGGCTGCCGAGGGTGTGAACGAGGAAGGTCCTATCTTCATGTTCGGCGACACCAACATGCGCACGAAGTTCTCACTCAGCTGCCGTGAGTTTGTCAACAAGTGGAGCGAAGCCGGTCCTACCCACCACATGGCAGCCGCCGTGGGTCATCACATCGACACCATCCTCAAGGTGGCCAAGAGCATGAACATCGAGTGCGACGTGGAGTGCAGGTTATGTGTTGAAGTTTGAAGTGTGAAGTATGAAGTTTCAGAAATATGGCAAAAAGTGGAAGTTTGAAGAGTACACTCGCCGTGTCTCTCAATAATTATCTGGATGCCGGTGCCATCGTGGCAGGCTCCAGCGGTGTGACGCTGTGGCAGAACTACCTCGGCCTCTCGGAGATGCACCTCGGATGGCTCAATGCCCTCAGTGCCAACGCACTGGGAGCAGCCATCGGTGCCATCATCGGCGGATTCCTGGCCGACAAGTTCGGACGTAAGTTCATCTTCACCTACAACCTGCTTGTCTACATGCTGGGCGTGCTCATCGTCATGTGCTCGTTCAGTTTCCCCATGCTGCTCACCGGATTCCTCATCACGGGCATCTCCGTGGGTATCGGTGTGCCGGCATCGTGGACCTACATCTCTGAGTCATCTGAGGTCAACAACCGTGGCCGCAATATCTGCATCTCACAGATGTCGTGGGGCCTTGGTCCTATGTTCATCCTGTTCTTCGGTATGCTGCTGGCTCCTGGCGGCGTGCTCTACGGCCCCGTAGAGTCGCTGGCCCATGCCATCATCGGTGCCGATGCAGCCGAGCAGGCCGTGCAGGTATTCTCCTCGCGTGTGGTATTCCTGACGCTCTTCATCGTGGCCTTCATAGCATGGACCCTTCAGCGACAGCTCGAAGAGAGTGCCGAATATACGGCTCAGAAGGCTTCGGGCCAGAGCAGCAGCATCGTGGACAACATCAAGATGCTGTTCACCAACCGTATTGCCGTGAAGACCGTGGCCTTCCTGGCCTGCATCTACCTGACATGGAACCTGGTGGCCTCGGTCATGGGATTCTTCATGCCGCACATCTACGAGACGGCAGGCGGCCTGAGCAACGAGACGGCCAACATGCTGAGCTGCATCAGCTGGGTGTTCGTCGTAGTCACCACGCTGATCATCTCGTTCTTCGTTGACAAGGTGGCCCACCGCTTCTTCTATGTCTTCGGCCTTGCAGCCGCGCTGACAGCGTGGATCCTCGTCGTCGGGGGCAGCATCACCAGCATAGCCGGCATCTGGATCTTCACCATCCTGTGGGGTATCAACAATGGCAGCAGCGTCCAGGTATTCTATGCACTATGGGGCAGTGAGCTGTTCCCTGCCAAGTTCCGTGCCGGTGCCCAGGGTCTGATGTTCTTCATCGTGCGTGGCCTGTCTGCTATATGGGGTCTTGTCTTCACCTACATCTATGGCGACAAGGGCGAAGGCTTCACCGTAGCCGCCTATTGCATGATAGCCCTGCTGGCCATCTCGCTGATAGTCGGTCTGATAGGCATGCCCAACACGCGCGGCAAGTCGCTCGACCAGATCACCCGCGAGCGCTACGGCGACAAGGTGTAACAGGTGACTGGTCATTTTAAACAAAAATCTTCAAAAATCTGACGATAATCTTTTCTGCAAAGGATTGGCGTCAGATTTTTGAGGATTTTTTGTTTTATGTCCTTCTCTTCATCCCCTCCGAGGGAGGGGGCTTACAAAGAGGCAGGGCAGCAACTTCCATCACCCTCCAGGCGGCAGTAGCTCCCCTCCCTTGT